>CAZUFW010000052.1:0-23739 GCA_964619895.1 uncultured Clostridia bacterium
GGAAGATCTAGCAGTAATGCTAGAAGCACGTGACTTTAGTCATGTGAGGTTCACGCAAATACTAACCTATTCTACAATATAACTTAAGTATCTTAATTTATGATACACGTAAATATATATTAAAGGGGGTTACACTTTGGATGAAAATACTATAATCCATAAACTCCTGGAAGTTTTTGAATATATGGAGGTGTAAATTTTGTCAATGCTTGAATTTCAAAACGTGTCTTTTGATAATGATGATAAAACTATTCTTAAAAATATATCGGTAAGTATCGAGCAAGGCGATTTTATTTCAATCGTCGGCCCGTCAGGTAGTGGCAAAAGTACGTTCCTTAAACTTTGTAGTCACTTAATCAGCCCCACCAATGGAAATATAGTTTTTAAAGGTAAAAATTTTACCGATTACAGTCCCACGGAACTGAGAAAAAACATAGCATATTGTTTCCAAACACCTTATCTTTTCGGCGATAAAGTGATAGAAAACATTAATTTCCCTTTTTCCATAAGAAATGTTAAGCTTGACCAAAAGAAGGTGAGTGAATTATTTTCTATGTTTCATATGGCAGAAGATTATTTAAACAAGGACGTAAGAAACCTTTCAGGAGGCGAAAAACAAAGGATAGCACTGATCAGAAGCTTGATTTTCATGCCTGAAATTCTGCTTTTAGATGAAATTACTTCTGCTCTTGATATGGAGAATACAAAAATCGTTGAAAATGTTATAGATTCACTGAATAAAGAAGGTGTTACTATTTTATGGATAACACATAACCCTGAACAAAGCAGGAAATATGCAAATAAGGTATTGACTATAGAATCTGGCGAGATCAAATCATTGGAGGTTATAAAATGAACGGTCCAAATGAAATCAATATAACATCGTTACTTATCTCATCTTCTCTCGTACTGGTGACGCTTTTTTTCTCCTATTGGCAAAAGCTTAAACTAGAAAAGGAAACTATAATTGGCATTGTCAGGGCTGTAATTCAGCTTGTTGCTGTAGGATATGTTTTAGAATATGTTTTTGGATTTAAGAATCCTGTTTTTACAACCCTTTTGTTGTTTTTCATGATCTTTAATGCCTCGTACAACGCTACAAAAAGAGGAAAGACTATTAAAAAAGGGCTTATTATATCTTTCTTATCTATAACAGTTGGAACTATAGTAACTTTGACGATCCTTATTTTATCAAAGACAATACAATATGAGCCATATCAGATTATCCCTGTCAGTGGCATGATTATTGGTAATGCAATGGTTGCGTTGGGATTATGTTATAAGCAATTAGCATCTGATTTCAAAAATAGACGGGAGGAAGTAGAAACAAAACTTTCATTGGGAGCCGATATACTGCCTTCCTCTATCGAAATTATCCGAGACTCAATAAAAACTGGTATGCTGCCGACGATTGATTCTACGAAAACATTAGGCATCGTATCGCTTCCCGGTATGATGACCGGGTTAATTCTTGCTGGATCATCACCGATGGAAGCTATAAAGTATCAGATAATGGTTACATTCATGTTACTTTCAACGACTTCCATATCTTCATTTATTGCCTGTTATCTGTCTTATAGGAGTTTTTTTAATAGCAGAAAGCAATTAATTTTTACAAAATAACTTGTTTGTTTTCGATGAGATATTTATAATCACGAATACACAAAAAATTATCTATAAAAATATTAAATTTCAAAGAAGATATATCATGTTAAAATATATCTTCTTTTATTTTGTCCTAATATCTTTCCTTGTTATTGGGTATTATATCCAATAACAATAATAAATAAGGATAGTGATAATATGCCCAATCAAACTTTAAGGTGTCAAACAAATAGATTAGCTAACGAAAAATCTCCATACCTATTACAACATAAAAACAATCCCGTAAATTGGTATCCATGGGGTAATGAAGCTTTTGAAAAAGCTAAACAAGAAGATAAACCTATTTTCCTATCTATTGGATACAGTACCTGCCATTGGTGCCACGTCATGGAGCGTGAATCTTTTGAAGATGAAGAAGTTGCAGAGGTATTAAATCAAAATTATATAGCTATAAAAGTTGATAGAGAAGAAAGACCAGATATCGACAGCATCTACACGACTTTCTGTCAGGCACTGACTGGACAGGGAGGGTGGCCTTTGACAATATTTATGACTTCAGATAAAAGACCATTTTATGCAGGTACATACTTTCCTAAGAAAAGCAAATATGGCAGACCAGGATTAATTGAGATACTTGAAAGAATATCTAAGGCATGGAAAAACAATAGGGATGAATTTATTAAGTCTAGCGAGGAGATACAGGAAGCAGTGGAAAAATCCTATCTTACACATTCAAAAGATATATTAGATAAGAAAGTCTTAGATAAAGCATTTAAGAATTTTTCCTACTTATTTGATTCAATATACGGTGGATTTGGAGATGCTCCTAAATTCCCTACTCCACATAATCTATTATTTTTACTACGATATTGGAAATCTACAGGGAATGATGATGCTTTATATATAGTAGAGAAGACATTAGAATCAATGTATAAAGGTGGAATATTTGATCATATAGGATTTGGATTTGCTAGGTATTCAGTAGACGAAAAGTGGCTTGTTCCTCATTTTGAAAAGATGTTATATGATAATGCATTATTAGCCATTGCATACACAGAAGCCTTTCAAGCCACAGGGAAAAAATTCTACAAAGAAATAGCTGAGAAAATATTTACATATATATTGAGAGATATGACTTCAAGTGAGGGAGGCTTTTATTCTGCTGAAGATGCAGACTCAGAAGGTGAAGAAGGAAAGTTCTATGTCTGGGAAGTAAAAGAAATTGAAAGGATACTAGGAGAAAAGGATAGCAGGATTTTCTGTGACAACTATAATATTGTTCCAGCAGGAAATTTTGAAGGCAAAAATATTCCGAACTTAATAGGCAAGGATTTATTAGAAATTAAGAATAACATAGACTTGAAAAATGAACTAGACAAAATGAGAATAAAGCTTTTTGAATATAGGGAAGAAAGAGTTCATCCTCACAAAGATGATAAGATACTAACCTCATGGAATGGGTTGATGATTGCTGCATTATCTTATGCTGGTAGAGTGTTTGACAATAAAGAGTATATTGATGCAGCTAAAAATAGTATAGACTTTATTTTTGAAAAATTAATAAATCAAGAAGGAAGACTATTAGCACGATACCGTGATGGCGAATCAGCTTATCCAGCATATTTAGATGATTATGCCTTCTTAGTATGGGGGATTATAGAACTATATCAGGCTACTTTCGAAGTTCAATATCTAAAGGAAGCCATAGACTTAAATAGTCATATGATAAGCTTATTTTGGGACGAAAACAATGGTGGTTTGTATCTATATGGAAAGGATAGTGAGCAGCTAATCGCCAGACCTAAAGAAGTATATGATGGAGCCATACCTTCAGGCAATTCTGTAGCAGCATTAAATATGCTTAGGCTTTCAAAGATAACAGGAAATGAAGAATTAGAGAGTAAGGCAAACCAAATATTTCATACATTTGGTGGTAATGTAAAGGAAAATCCAAATTCCTATTCATCTTTAATGATGGCATTTTTATATGCTAATACAGCTACAAAAGAGATAGTGATTTCGGGTAGAAAAGAGGATGCAGGAACGCAGTCCATGCTATCTAACTATAACAAACACTTTTTACCCTTTTCATCTATTATGCTCAATGAAGGAGAGGAGGAACTGTATAAAATAGCTCCTTTTACTCAAAATCAGAAAATGATAGATAATAAAGCAACTGCATATGTATGTGAAAACTTTGCTTGCCATGAGCCAATTACCAATAATGAAAAATTGTCAGAAGTATTGTACAATTAACGTGGAATACTAATAAGATCGAAACAAAGGACTTCCTCGAGCTACTTGGTTTAGATGGAGAATTATAGTACATGTTGCAGCATTAGGGGAAAAGATATCCTAATATTAGATTATTATGCTGATGCAATGGATCATAGGCTATTAAAAAAATTATAAGCTAGCAAAATGCTAGCTCTTTTTTATAACGAATAGGAAAGTTCTACTTTAGCATTTTAGTTTAAAGAACTCGTTATGACCTCAATGAATTTCAAAAAAGGCTTCCTTAATTTAATTAATGCTTTGATAGAAGCCTTTTTTATAAAACATAAACGTTATACTTGAAAAAATATAACGCATAAAGTATAATGATAAAAGTATAACAAAAAAACATTCAAGGTATAGCAATACAAAAGATTAGTAAAGGAGGACAAAAGTATTGGACTACTCTGATTTTGATAAAGCTAGTCAATCACCTTGGAATAGGGCCATGTATGATGATATTGTAAAGACCCTTATTGTTCGATGTAAGCAGATGGACAAAGGTCTATTTATGAGGGACAACCTTTCGGTTTTAGATGTTGGAAGTGGACCAGGAGGCTTAAGCCTTGCTTTTTTAAGAGAAATCCCCTTAAAACAGATATCCCTTTTAGATCTTAGAGAGGATGGTCTTGAAAGAGCCAAGGAGAGGATCCATAAGGAACATCCAAATACCCAAGTACATATTATTATGGCGGATATTCATGAAACACAATTAAAGGGAAATTCTTACGACCTAATTATAAGTCGAGGTTCTGTTCGATTTTGGGAAAATCAAGAAAAAGCATTAAAAGAAATTCGTCGAATTCTCAAGCCTAAGGGCATAGCCTATATAGGAGGAGGACGAGGTTCTGTAGCCTTTCAGGAAATGCGACTTAAGGAGGATAAGGAATGGTTTTCCGACAATTATAACAAGGATCCTTCAAGGATAAAGAAATTACCTTCAAGGAAGCTTGAAAATTGGGAATATGAAAGATTCTTTGAAACCTATGGAGATTCCTATGAGATATATAATCATTTAGGTGATGGTCACTGGATACTCTGGGTAAAAGGAGAGAGGTCATGAAACTAAAACATCAGGAGTTTTTTAAGAATAATTGGGTCATACTTATACCTATTCCCATACTTCTAGGGCTTATCTCCTTTACCCTTGGACGTTATCCCATTGGACTAGAGGATTTATTAAAAACCATCCATTGGCATATAAAAGATCCAACTCAAATAATAGATCCCAATATGAGTACGGTATTATTTGAAATAAGGATACCAAGGGTGATAGTAGTTCTTATGGTAGGTGCAGGCATTAGTATGGCAGGTTCAGCCTTTCAGGGCATGTTTCGAAACCCTTTAGTTTCTCCAGATATTTTAGGAGCCACAGCAGGGGCAAGCTTTGGAGCGGCAATGGGCATCATTGCTGGGCAGCCTATTTCTGTTATTCAATTGTATGCTTTTATAGGTGGGATAGTATCTGTTTTTTTAGCAACCCGTTTTGAAAAAATGGTGAAATACGATCCTATATTGGCCCTTGTACTTGGAGGAATGCTGGTGAAGGCTCTTTTTAACTCAGGCCTTTCCATCATTAAATATCTATCAGATCCACAGCAAACCTTACCTGCCATTACCTTTTGGCTTATGGGAACCTTCACCGATGTAATACCTTCCCATATGATTCAGGTGGGAATTCCTTTAGTTATTTCCAGCGTATTCTTATTTATTAACAGGCAAAGGTTAAATGTTGCCTCTTTTGGCGAAGAAGAGGCAAGAGCCATGGGTGTCAATACAAAAAGAGTTCGTTTAGAAGTCATTGGAGCCTGTACCTTAATCACAGCTTCTAGCGTTTCCATTTGTGGACAAATTGGATGGATTGGTTTAATCGTTCCTCATTTAGCAAGGTCCCTAACAGGGCCCAATTATAGAACCTTGATACCTGTTTCAGCTATTATTGGCAGTAGTTTTTTACTGATTTGCGATACCATCTGTCGCAATGCCTTTGCTGTAGAACTACCTATAGGACTTCTAACCTCTATTTTGGGGATTCCCTTTTTTGTCATCATTTTTAAACAAAAGGCAGGGAAGGCGTAATGAAAAAATTAATAGTAGAAAATATTGTTTCAGGATATGGGAAAGGTCCAGATATTGTACAAAAAATATCCTTAGAATTAGAAAGAGGAAGCTTTACCTGTATTTTAGGTGCTAATGGCTGTGGGAAAACCACTCTTTTAAAAACAATTCTTGGTCTCATTCCTGCAAGAAGTGGCTCTATAAACTATGGTGATGTGGACATTTTACGACTTAAAGAACCGGAAAGAGCCAAATACATTGCCTATATTCCTCAAGCCCATAGGCCACCCTTTCCATTTACAGTAGAGGATGTAGTAAGGATGGGGAGAACTCCACACTTAGGACAGCTTTCAATAGAAAGAAAAGAGGACAAAGAAATAGCCAATATTTGTATGGAGCAGGTTGGCATTATCAACTTAGCCAAAATACCCTATACTCAGCTTTCAGGAGGACAGAAGCAGTTAGTAATCATAGCTAGGGCTCTTGCCCAAGAATCAAATTTTCTTATCATGGATGAGCCTTGTTCCAACTTAGACTATAGAAATCAATATCATGTTCTTGCTCAAATCAGAGAACTTTGCGAAAACATGGGTCTTGGAGTGTTAATGGTTACCCATGATCCTTCTCATTGCTTTTATGCAGCCCATAAGGTTCTATTAATGGAGAAGGGAAGGGTCTTAATCAAAGGAGAGCCGAAAAAGGTCATGACTAAAGAGAGTCTAGAAAGGCTTTATAGTCTACCAATTATAGTAGCCCCCCTTATAGAAGAAGGGGAGGAAAACATGGTATGTATTCCCAGAAAGGGAAGACAATAATAAATTAGGAGGAGATTTAATGAAAAGTACAAAAAAACAGTTTCTGCTACTATTGTTGGCGATAGTATTAAGCACCTCATTAGTATTGACAGGTTGCCAAAAGACAGAAACGCCAACAAATACTGAAGTTGTTCAAAACGAAGAACCATCACAGGAAGGCGCTACTCAGGAAGAGCCTACAGCAAAAACCGTCAAGATTACAGATATGAATGGGCGAGAAATAGAGATACCTTCCCCTCAAGAACTTAAGAAGGTGTATTTTCCAAGTCCTTTAGCACAGCTAATGGTCTATACCATAGATCCAGAGAAGATGGCTGGCGTTGTTTCAGAGCTTAATCCTGGACAATTAAAATTTATGCCAAAGGCAGAGGGATTAAAGGTAATGGGTAATTTTGATGGAGGACAGAAAGTTAATCCTGAAGAGGTTTTGGCAACAGGGGCTCAGGTCTTTATCTCTATGGGGCCTATGAAGCTAGATGAAAGATCAAAGCAATCAGCTGATGAACTACAAGAGCAGTTAAAAATTCCTGTAATTGTAGTCAATGGGCAATTTGACAAAAGGGCAGAAGCATATCGCTTTTTAGGAATGGTTTTTGGTGAGGAAGAGCGTTGTGAAATGCTAGCAAAATATTGCGAAGAAACCTTTAAAGAAGTACAAGAAAAGGTAGAGACTATCCCAGAGGACAAAAGGGTCACTTTATACTATGCTGAAAAGGAAAATGGTTTGGCAACAGAACCAGACACTTCCTCTCATGCTGCTGTGTTTAAATATGCTGGGGCAAAAAATGTAGCCAATGTAGAAAATACTCCTGGCGCTGGTATGACGCCCGTTACTCTTGAGCAAATCTTAGCTTGGAATCCTGATGTGATTTTTATGGGCGGTGGCAAAAGCAGTCCTTATAATGAGATTACTACCAATAAAAATTGGGCCAATATAGATGCTGTAAAAAATGGGAGGGTTTACGAAGCACCATATTTACCTTTTAGCTGGATTGATCGTCCACCATCTTCTCAGCAGTATTTAGGCTTACGTTACGTAGCTAATGCTTTGTATCCAGATGTATTTCCATATGATATGCCTTCCGAGGTACAAAAGTTTTTTAAATTATTCTATCAGGTAGATTTAACAGCTGAGGAAGCAAAGGATATGTTAGGAGGTAAATAGATGAAAGGTCCATGGGAACTATACGATGAATTAATTGATGAGATTCCAAATGAGCCTATGGTTGATCATTATGCTATTGGTCTTGGTTGGACGCAAGTGTGGTCTAAGGATCAAACTGGAGTTGCCTTGACAGTAAGGCAAAAAGGTCCAAGGATTTTATCCCATGGTAATTACAAGGGACTGCCACTAAAGGATGTGGCAGCCCTTATTAAATCCTGGGATTTTATAGAGGCCTCTGTTGGAGCTGCTGCCTTAAACTGTTATTACAACACTTTTCATAAGGTGAAGGCTCAGGGGGGCTTTAAGGATATTGCCTTTGAGGACTTAACTCACAAGGAAAGAGTGAAAAAGGAAGCATTTATAGCCTTTAGAAATGAGATAACAGGGAAGAAGGTAGCCATAATCGGTCATTTCCCTCATATTGAAAAGGAGCTTGGCCCAATTTGTGATTTAAGTATATTAGAAAGAAATCCACAAAAGGGAGATTATCCAGATTCAGCCTGTGAATACATTCTTCCAGAGCAGGACTACCTATTTATCACAGGAATGACCTTGACCAATAAGACTTTGCCACGACTTCTTGCTCTTGCCAAGGACAATGCAAAAATTAGTATTGTGGGGCCAAGTATTTGTCTATCTCCAAAGCTATTTCAATGGGGAGCCGACAATCTCTCTGGTTTTTGTGTTTTGGATAGAGACATGCTAAATGAAGTTGTTTTAGGAGCTGAAAAAAGCGCTATATTCCGCTCTGGCGTCATGGTAAGCATAGGGGGAGAGTAAATGATTGAAAACATAAGTGTGCAGGAGGCCATTGCACTTTTTCAAAATCAGTGGCAGCCTCAAAGTACGGAGGTTATCACTTTAGAAGAAGCAAACACACGAATTTTAGGTGATACCTTGTATGCCAAGGAATCCATTCCAGTAGTTAGGGCTTCTATGATGGATGGTATAGCCATAAAAGGAGACAATTATACTAAGGATCCTAGTAATTGGGTCTATGGGAAGGATTATATAAGGGCAGATACAGGAGATGATTTTTCCGATGATTTTGATACGGTAATTGCCATTGAAAAGGTAAATATGGAAAATGGTAAACTTTCTTGGAAGGAGGACTTTCCTTTCGAAAAAGGAATGAATGTTAAACCTAGAGGTTCTATCATTAAGGAACACACTTTATTATTAGAAAAGGGAAGCCGAATAAGTGCAACTACTCTTGCACTGTTGGCAATGGGAAACCATGGAGAAGTTACAGTGTATAAAAAGCCTAAGATTGTATTCATCCCCACAGGCTCAGAGTTAGTAGATGCAGGAACTAAGCTTTCTCGAGGAGAAAATATTAATAGTAACGGACCTATGGCGAAGGTACTATTAGAGGAATTTGGTGCAGTTCCAATTCTTTATCCCATAACAAAGGACGACCCAGAATCCTTAAGAATCGCTATAGAAAAAGCCCTAAGAGAAGGAGACATGGTTCTTATCAATGGTGGTTCCTCCAAAGGAGAAGAGGATTTCAATCTTCGCCTTTTGGAGAAAATGGGTGAGGTATATTTTCATTGGACTCAATGTGGGCCAGGAAGACCTGCTGCCATGGCAAAGATAAAAAATAAGCCGGTGTTCATTGTGCCAGGGCCAGCCTATGGATGCTTTAATGTTATGCAATGGCTAATCGGCCCTTGTATCAGATACTTAACAGGAGCTCAAGAGCCATACTATTATAAAGTAAGGGCTAAGTTAAAGGCGCCAATCCAAGCACCTACACATTTCCAATTTCTCTTAGGGGCACAGGTCGAAAGGAACGAGGAGGGAAATCTACTAGTAACTTTACTGAGCTTTAAGAAACATGGTGTACCCGCTTGTTTAAAAGCCAATGGCTTTGTCCATACAAAACCAGGAATGAATCCCTTCCAAGTAGGAGATGAAATAGAAGTGAATTTATTAAAGCCAGTGTAGACTCCTAAAAAGAAGTCTCAGATTGATTAAAACCCCTATAATATCAAGTGTATAGGATTTTTTCATTAATCAGAGCCTAAACAGAGACTTTTAAATCTCTGTTTAGGCTCTGGCTTCATCAATATTAATATTCTTCACATTCACATTCATCGTCGTCTTTTTTGCAGCTTGGTGGCATAGGCATATGCTCTGGATGGAAGAAGAAAACTTTAATAACAAAATCTTTACAAGAATCTACTCCAAATAAGAACTGACCACATTCATCAGTAAATGCAAATGTTATAGGTTTTAGTTTGCACTTGCTTTCTCTTTCAAATAGTTTAACTACTGCACCTTTTACTGGACAGCCATCAGGAAACTTTACAACTCCATGAATTGCTGCTCTTTTTTCTTCTTCTAAAAAGATAGTAAGGTCTCTTTCTTCATTTGGTTTCAATCTTCCTTTTCCTGCCAATTCAACTCTTTTTAGTTTAAAACCCACAAAAACACCTCCTTTAAGTTTATGTATTAGTATAATCAACTATAATGTTTAATTCATAAACATCATCTTTTACTGGTCTAATTACTTCATTTGGGTTGATTTGAGATACATTTCCCTTGAAATCTGTTAAAGTAATATTAAAAATACTTGCTTCTATTTCAGATTTGTTTTTTGATGGATCTAATTTTTTAGCAATTGCATTATTTTCTGTTATATAAGAGGAATCAATGGGACTTTTGATTTTATATTTTAATATATTTTTTTGCTTTAGATATTCTTCTAAAAAATGTAGATTATTAGTATCATGAGACATATAGTACTCTATGATAGCTATTGCTATACTTTCATTGCAGTGTTTAAATACCTTATTGGCTCTTATTACTGGAATATTGTCTTTTATTCCATTTGATAAAACGGTATATTTATTGTCAGTATAAATAAGTTTAATATTAAAGCTGGAACACAATAATTTTAAATAATCCTTCAAGGTTTTTTTCCCTCCTTACCTCTGATAACATAATATACAAATTCATGTATTGTGTGCTATAAATTAAAAAAAATTGACCATGGGAAAAAACTTTACTTGCCATGGTCTGCTAATGATGGTGAAAAATTGTCAGAAATGTTGTACAATTAATATAGAAATAACTACAAAATTATAAATCACATTGCTAATGTTCACTAGAGGTACATATTTAAAAAGCTCTTTAAATTAATATCATAATAAGGGGGACATAAGATGAATATTGATACGAAGTACGTAATTGATACCATGACTAAGTATCTAAATATCCCAAGCCCATCAGGCAAGACTACCGAAGCTTTAGATGAGGTAAAGAGACAGTTTGAGGATATGGGAATAAAAACCTTTAGGACAAATAAAGGAGCTGTAATAGCAACTATCGAAGGAGAAAATACTGAAGAACATAAGACCATATCAGCCCATATAGATACTATTGGTGTAATGATAAAGGGAATAAAACCTAATGGCAGATTAAAAATTGTTAGAGTTGGAGGAGGTACATGGACAACCTTGGAAGGTGCAAATGTCTTTGTGGAAACAAGACATGGAAATAAGCATAGGGGAACTATATTACCAGTCTACGCATCAACACATATATATCCAACTGCTGCAAGAGAGACATTAAGAAATGAAGATAACATGGAAGTCAGGCTAGATGAAATAGTAAAAACTAAAGAAGATGTCTTGAAATTAGGAATAAACCCGGGTGATTATGCACATGTAGATCCTTTAACAGAAATAACTGACAATGGTTTCATAAAATCAAGATACTTAGATGATAAATTGGCAGTAGCAATGATTTTTGGAATCTGCAAATATTTAAATGATAATAATATAAAGCCAAAATACACAACAAACTTTTTCATAAGTAACTATGAAGAAGTAGGTCATGGGGTTTCTGCAGTGCCAGAAAACACAACTGAATTTGTTGCCATAGATATAGGTCCTGTAGGAGGCGAGCAGGAATCAGATGAATTCAGTGTGACTATTGCTGCAAAAGATAAGTCAACACCATACGACTATGACCTTAGAAGTAAGCTTGTTGAAATATCTGAAAAAAATAATATCGATTATAAGGTTGACGTATACATAAGTTATGGCTCAGATGCCAGCCAAGCTATTAGACAGGGATTTGACTTCAAATTTGCATGCATAGGACCAGGAGTTGATGCTACTCATCACTATGAAAGGACACATATTAAATCTGTAGAGAATACAATGAAGCTTTTAATCAACTACATCATAGCAGAATAATCTAAATAGAGAATGAACTAACAGAACCACTTATATACATTAATAAGTGGCTCTTTTTATCTATATTAGAAAGGAGGGAAATCATGGAACAAATCTCTTATAGTCAAGTAAGAGCTGGAAGTAAAAAAGTCAAGAAAAAAATTATCAGCATTATTTTATGGTTTTTAGGAAGAGGAATTCAAAGCTGTACTAGATTTGATGAAAATGTTAAAAAGGAGATACAGGTTTTTGATGAAGGTTTTAGAATAATGTTCAATGTATGGAATAGTGAACAAACTATGATAGTTGAGAAAAGAGGAGATAGACTATATCACTCATCAAAAAAGAACGGAAAAGAAGCTGACATAGTTATTTATTTTAAAAGCATTGAATCAGCATTAATGTTACTTACGGGTCAAATAGGTATAGCACAGGCATATGCTGAGCACAGAATTTTATTAAAAGGAGATATTATGTTGGGAATGTCATTTATAAGAGTTATTAATATAGTTGAAGCCTACCTTTTTCCAAAGTTTTGGGTGAAGAGAATTTTAAAAACATTTCCTAATAGAAGCTCCAATAGCTTTATTGTTTATTTAGGTTTGATTCTAGGTATTTAAATCTAAAGGGGAGGGATATTATGTTACCATCATATTATGAGTTTCAAAATTCTGTTAAGATAATTTCTGGACGGAATGCAATTGAGAATATTGCTTTTGAACTAAATAATCTAAACTCAAAGAAACCAATTATTCTTACTGATAAGGTTTTAGTAAAGCATGGGCAGGTACAGATATTGTTAGATGGACTTAATGCCCAAAATATTAATTTTGGACCAGTATTTACAGACATACCACAGGATTCCTCTGTAAATGTAGTTAATGAAATTGCAGGTTTATATAGACGGGAAAAATGTGATTCTATAATAGCAATGGGTGGAGGCTCAGTAATAGATACTGCAAAGGGAGTTAATGTTGTAATGTCAAAGGATGTAGATAATTTATTGGACTACATGGGATTAGAAATCATAAATGGCAAGCTTAAGCCTTTTATTGTAATTCCAAGTACCTCAGGCACAGGTTCAGAAGCCACATTAGTAGCAGTCATTGCTAATCCTGAGAAAAATGTTAAAATGGAGTTTATATCATATAATCTACTTCCTGATGTTGCAGTGCTAGACCCGAGAATGACCCTATCATTACCACCAAGAGTGACAGCCTCTACAGGAATGGATGCATTATCTCATAGCATAGAGGCTTACACATGTTTACAGAAAAATCCCATTAGTGATGCCTATGCATTTGCATCTATCGAACTTATTAGAGAGAATCTGTTTAAAGCTGTGGAAAATGGTAAAGATGAAATGGTAAGGCTAGCAATGGCAAATGCATCTTTGATGGCAGGCATAGCATTTTCTAATTCAATGGTTGGAATTGTCCATGCAATAGGTCATGCCTGCGGAGCAGTTAGTCATGTACCCCATGGAGATGCTATGAACATACTGTTGCCATATGGGATGGAATTTAACAAAGAAAAGATAAACAAGCATTATTCAAAGCTCCTTCTTCCTTTGGCAGGTCCTGAGATATACTCTAAGACTCCAGAGCATGAGAGAGCTCAAAAGGCTATAGATACAGTTAGGGACATGTCAAAAAGGCTAGAAGACATATGTGGACTACCAACAAGATTTAGAGATGCAGGTGTGAAAAAAGAAGATTTCGAAAAAATAGGGAGAACAGCTATTAACGATGGAGCTTCAATAGTCAATCCTGTAGAGGTAACATATGAAGATGTAATAGCAATTCTAAATAAAGCCTATTAAAGATAGATTTTTTCTATTGATAATAAGAGGAGTGAGTAAATGAGTACTAAATACGGCGGATATATGGGAAAGGTATTAAAGATAGATTTATCTAATAGAGAAACTAGCCAGTATCCATGGTCAGACAAAGATAGAGAGTTGTTCTTAGGCGGTAAAATCATGGCCGCAAAAATCATACATGACAATGTAAAAAAAGGCACAGAAAGCTTTTCTAAGGACAATTACCTAGTCGTATCAACAGGCCCTTTAACAGGTACTGGAGCACCTGCTTCAAGCAGATTTAATATATCTACCTTATCACCTTTAACAGGACTTTTGACATCTTCTAATTGTGGGGGAAACTTTGGACTATATCTAAAAAAAGCTGGATATGATGCACTTGTGGTTACGGGAAAGTCTGAAACTCCTGTATGGATTGAAATAACAGAAGATGATGTTAAGTTCCATGATGCTGCTGAGCTATGGGGTAAAACTACATCGGAGACCCAGGAGGTCTTAGGTCAAAACAGAGGGAAGATAGTCATTGGACCAGCTGGAGAAAATCTTGTAAGATATGCAGGAATATTTAGTGAAGAGAGAGCGGCAGGTAGGGGCGGAACAGGTGCAGTAATGGGAAGCAAGAACCTTAAGGCAATAGTGGCATATGGGAATAAAAGACCAGTAATAAATGCACCAGAAAAGACAAAAGAAATATATAAAGAATGGGTAAGTATGCTAAGAAACCATCCTTTGACTGGGGAGCAGTTGCCTAAATTAGGTACTGCTGGGTTAGTTAGCTTGATGCACAATAGAAAGATTTTAGCTACAAGAAATTTTAAACATGGTCAATATAGCGATTTTGAAATGATATCTGGAGAATTATTAGCTGAGAAGCATTTAGTGAAAAATAAGGGATGCATTACTTGCCCTATACAATGTGGCAGACAGGTAGAAATAGACGGAAAGAAGATAAAAGGACCAGAACTTGAGACCTTAGTATTGCTGGGTTCAAATATTGAGAATAATGATTTAGAAAAGATTTTGAGATGGAATTATGAGTTGGATGAATTGGGAATGGATACTATTAGCACAGCTGGAACAATAGCTTTTGCAATGGAGCTCAATGAAAAAGGCCTTTGGGATAATGGACTGGAGTTTGGAAAGACAGAAGGACTTTCAAAAATATTCGAAGACATTGCCTATAGAAGAGACATTGGGGATTTACTTGCTCAGGGTTCCAGATATTTATCAGAGAAATTTGGCGGTGCTGAGTTTGCTATTCACGTAAAAGGAATGGAACTGGCAGCATACGAGCCTAGATCAGCAGTAGGACAAGGGCTTGGATATGCTGTCGCAAATAGAGGTGGTTGCCACTTGAATGCAGGATATATGGTTTTATTTGAAGGATTAGGGTTATCTATAGATCCATATTCACAAAAAGGAAAGGCAGAGCTAGCCATAATGTCACAAAATATTATGGAAGCAGTTTCGGCAGGAGGAAATTGCCTGTTCACCCTATATTCCATGTTTCCACAGTTTTTAATAAAGCGTCCAAACAGTAGATTGACTAGAACAACTAATAAGGCTTTGACTTCATCAATAACTGGAGGATTAGTTAACTCTATTAATAAAGTAAATGAAAAGCTTCTTCCTTTTAATCTATCACTTATTCCTCATACAAAAGCATTATCTAGTGTTACTGGTATGAATATAAACTTAGGAAGACTTAAGACAATAGGAGAAAGAGGTTATAACTTAGAAAGAATATTTAATATAAGAATGGGTTTAAATTCTAGTCAAGACAGCTTGCCAAAACGTTTAACAGATGAGCCTCAGTCTCTAAATAATAGTAAATCAGTAGTGCCTTTAGAGAAATTAAAAGCAAAGTATTATAAATCCAGAGGATGGAATAAAGATGGCATACCAACAGAATCA
This sequence comes from uncultured Clostridia bacterium, assembly GCA_964619895.1. Lineage (GTDB taxonomy): Bacteria > Bacillota > Clostridia > Tissierellales > Proteiniboraceae > Proteiniborus. The sequence continues at coordinate 15,841 of CAZUFW010000052.1, forward strand.
ACTCTAAAAAAACTTGACTTAGAAGGAGAGAGCTAATTGATTACAGTGAGGTTTTTTGGATTATTAAGATTAAAAATAGATGACAAAACCTTGACAATAGAAGCTAAAACAGTTGACGAACTATTAAAAAATATTAATGCAATATATCCACAGATTAGCATACTAGATTTAAAAAATAGTCAGGTTTTTGTTAATGGAGAGAATATAACGAGTAAAAAGCTGTTTAAAACAAAGCTTAAGGAGAATGATGAAGTTCATATATTATCAGCAGCAGCTGGAGGTTAGACTTAAATTTATAAAAAAACTATTGACAAAAATACTTTAGCGCTTTATCATAATAAAGTATAAGGAATAAAAATTATAAAGGCAATGACGAGAAATAGTAGAAATATTCTTTTTTTCAGAGAGTCTCCGGTTGGTGAAAGGAGATATTAAAGGTATTTCGAACACGTCTCTGAGCTATGCATCGAACCCTTTAAGGCAGTAGAATGTTTTCGGAATCCCTGCACCCGTTATAGTGCTAGAGTATAACAACAGATGTTGTACTTGAAGAGGTTGGTATCGTAAGGTATCAATGAATTGAGGTGGAACCACGTGAGTAAAACTCTCGTCCTCTAGTATTTTCTAGATGACGGGAGTTTTTTATTTGTAGTGCTGCAAATTATATAAAAATTAAACAACTAAGGAGATGGGTGTTATGAAAAGAAAAATTATAAAATTAGTGGCATTATTTAGTTTACTAATTATTGGAGCTTCTGTTACTTCAGGATGCTCTGCCAGCTCTTCAAAGGGTGAAGACAGTTTTTCAAGAATTAAAGAAAGAGGCTATATAGTTATGGGATTAGATGACACATTTGCACCTATGGGATTTAAAGATGACAAAGGAGAAATTGTAGGTTTTGACGTGGATTTAGCCAAAGAATTGTTCAAGAGAGTGGGGTTAGAGGTTAGATTTCAGACTATAGACTGGACTATGAAAGAGTCTGAACTTAAAGCAGGCAATATTGATTTGATATGGAATGGATACTCAATAAATGATGAAAGAAAAGAAAAAGTATCATTTTCCAAGCCTTATCTAGAAAACAAACAGATTATTGTAACATTATCAGGCTCAGGCATACTTAGTAAAGCTGATCTTAAAGACAAAAATGTTGCGGCTCAAAATGGTTCAAGTGCTATAGAGGCTATGAACAAAGAACCTAATATAGTTAGCTCATTTAAAGGAGGAGAGCCAGTAGTATTTGACACTAATAACGAGGCTTTAATGGATTTAGATGCAGGCAGAGTAGATGCATTTGTAGGAGATGAAGTATTGGCTAGGTACTACATTAAGCAAAGAGGTGCCAATAAGTACAATATCCTTGAAGATAATTTTGGAAAAGAAGAATATGGAGTAGGCATGAGAAAACAGGATAAAGAGCTGATAAAAGAGGTAAATAAAGCTTTAGAGGATATAAGACAAGATGGGACTTACGAAGAAATATATAATAAATGGTTTGAGTAAATCTTAGTTAGAGGAGAAGACCAAAATGAAATATATTATTACTCTTATATATTCCATGCTTCAAGGTACTGCAGTTACTTTAGAAGTATTTTCAATAACTTTAGTATTTTCAATTATATTAGGTATTATCGTTGCACTATGTAGATTATCAAAGATAAAACCTTTAAGTAGCGCAACTGGATTTTACATTTGGGTTATGAGAGGAACCCCATTGCTCTTACAGTTGATATTTATTTTTTTCGGCCTTCCCCTAATAGGTATAATCCTTGACAGATTTCCTGCTGCAATAACAGCATTTATACTAAATTATGGAGCATATTTTGGAGAGATATTTAGAGGAGGAATAGAGTCCATAGATATAGGACAATATGAGGCAGCTCTAGCACTAGGCTTTACTCCTATGAAGGCATTTGTTTGGATAATATTCCCCCAAGCCATTAAAAGAACTTTAGCACCTATTGCAAATGAGGTAATTACCTTGGTAAAGGACACTTCATTAGTGTATGTAGTAGGCTTAGGGGAACTGTTAAGAGCAGGGAAAATAGCTGCCAATAGAGATGCCTCTCTAGTACCTCTAATTGTAGTAGGTGCGTTTTATTTAATACTAACAGCAATATTAACCAAAATATTTAAAGCTTTAGAAGGGCGGTTGTCATACTATCAGTAATGGGCTAAGTAGCCTTACTTCCACACCCTATCTAATCCTAATAACTCTTGCGCATAACCTATTACTGATATGGGACTCATAATCATTTGATAAAATAGCATATATACAATATATCCAACAAAGTTTTTACGAATCTTAAGGTTAAATTTTTGAAATATTTCTTTTTGGTATTTTAGTAGTACCATGTTTTGCATTATTGCCAAGGGAATGACCAAAAGTGTCATAGGACCTACTATCCAAAACTTACCGAACAAGGCAAGTATCAGCCCAGGCATCCAGCATAGGGTATAGACAATATCCAAATAAGGCATGATCAAATTGATACTAGTTAAATAACGGACATAACTAATTGGATGATGCCAAGGCTTTACTATATTCAATGCCTCAATCATGCCTCTAGCCCAACGGCTTCTCTGACGAGCTAGGTGTTTAAGGGTTTCAGGCACATCTGTAAAGGCAATTGACATTGGTTCAAAATATACTTTTAGATTCTTTCTTAAAAAATTCCATGTAATTACAATATCTTCACCTATGGCATCTGGCCAACCACCTATGGCCCTTAGTTCATCGGTTTTGTACAATGAATATGCACCTTGAGCCACTAAAGTTCCTTGATATAGGCCTTGCATACGTTTAATGCTAGCAATACCAATAAAGTAATCCCATTCCTGAAGCTTAGCAATAAAATTTGCTCTGCTGTTTCTCACGAGTACGGCTCCTGCCACAGCACAGACTTCTTTAGGAGCAGAATTCATACGAGATACCAAATACTTAACAGCTTCTTTGTGCAGCACAGTATCAGCATCTAATGTGATCAAGTAGTCGGTTTCAACATATTCTAAGGCTTTATTTAATGCATTGAATTTTCCAGGCTTTCCTTCATAAATAACATCTAAATCTAGATTGTAATCTTTTCCTGCTTGCCTCGCCATATCAGCGGTTCTGTCACTAGAGCAGTTATCAACTACAATGATCTTTATTTTTCCACTATAATCTTGCTTTGCAACATAGCTAATAGTTTCTCTAATTCTGCTCTCTTCGTTATGGCATGCAATAACTATAGTGATAAAATCCTTAGGGTCTGTAATCTTGAATTTAGGCTGCTTGTCCAATAACAAGCTCACTAAAATAAATGCATTTATATATCCAGGGACATATGCAACACCAGCTATAATAAATATAGCAACAGGCAAAGAAACTACATCAGAAAAATCGTGAAGCCAAGGTTTAGATACTTTTATTGAAAATATCATCCATATTACGGCAATAAAATGAGAAATCCAAAACTTAACTTCAACTTTTATATATGGCAGACTAAATTTTTTACTATAAATATTGTTATTGAACCCTGAATATTTATCCATATAGATATTCCTCCACAAATAAATTATATATAAACCAAAACATCCTATCTATTTAAAAAAACAACCATATAAGTAATAAAATCCCACAAACTGCATGAATTAAGACTTTAATTGCTTAAAAATATATTTTGTTTTATACCTAAAAAAATATATATGAATCATTTACTTTATAACCAAAATTATGTATGATATTGATTTAACAAACTTTTAGGAGTAAGATGTGTATGGGTTTAAATACTGAATAGGAGGAATACATATGAATAAATTAAAGAATTTAATTGTATTTATTGTTATAGTGTCAATGTTTTTGATAGTGGGATGCACTTCAAAAGAAGTTGTAAGTGAAGAACCAAAAGGAGAAGAAGCCAATACAGAAGAAAACCTAAACTTAAAGGTTGGAGTAATGCCAGCAGTTGATTCGGCTCCTATTTTCCTAGCGGCAAAAAATGGCTATTTCAAAGAGCTAGGCTTAAACGTTGAAGTTCAAATATATATGAATGCAATGAACAGACAAAGTGCTCTTCAAAGTGGAGAATTAGATGGAGCTATGACAGATGTTATTGCACTAGTTAATAACGTACAAAATGGATTTGATATAAAGGTTACTACAAGTACCGATGGAAGCTTTCCTATATTAGTTAGAAAGGATTTTGGAGAGCAAAAAGATATTAAAGTAGGGCTTATGGAAGTAAGCGTAGTGAACTACCTTTCTGACGAATTCCTTAGTGAAGAATATAACATGGAAAAAGTATTTATAAACGAGATACCTGCAAGATTAGAAATGATTAATCAGGGTCAAATAGATATGGCAGTTCTTCCAGAGCCTGTTGCATCACAAGGTGAACTTATGGGTCTTGAAAAAAGAGTTTATGAAAATAAAGACGAATTTTCTCCTGAAATTATGGTCTTTACAGGAGAATCCATTAAAAACAAGGAAAAGGCTATTGAGTTATTCCACCAAGCCTATAACAAAGCTGTTAAAGCTATCCAAGCAGATGAAAACATAGCACGAGATGTATTAGTTGAAGAACTAAAGCTAAAACCAGAAGTTAAGGATAAGATTATGTTGCCTAAATATAATATGGCAAGGATTCCAAGCAAGGAATACATTGAAAAGATAATGGCTTGGAATGAAAAAGTTTTAAATAAAAAAATTGATTTAAAATATGAGGACCTTGTTGAAGGGAAGTTTGTAAAATAATGATTGAAATAAAGGATTTACATATAAGCTATGGAGAAGAAGTGGCTCTTCATAACGTAAATCTCAATATAGAAAAGAACACAACCTGTGCTATCATAGGACCTTCTGGCTGTGGCAAAACTACTTTATTGTATGCCATAGCAGGTCTTATAAAGCCAAATGAGGGCGAAATATTAATAAATCAGCAGAAACTAACTAATGTACGCAAAAATACAGGTGTTATATTACAGGATTATGGTTTGCTTCCTTGGAAGACAGTTTGGAATAATGTATCCTTCGCATTATTGGCAAGAGATACTAGCAAAAGCGATACAAGTTACAAAGTAGAAAATATCCTTAAAGATTTAGGAATTTACGAATACAAGGACAAATACCCTGGCGAATTAAGCGGAGGGCAAAAGCAAAGAGTTGCCATTGCAAGAACTTTGGCTCTTGAGCCTGATTTACTACTTATGGACGAGCCTTCATCAGCTCTAGATGCCATGACAAAGGAGCATATACAAAATATAATTCTAAGTATTTATAAGCGAAAGCCTACTACATTAATTACTGTAACTCATAATATTGAAGAGGCGGTTTTTTTAGGACAGAAGATTGTAATAATGGGGAAGGCGAATATAATTCATACCATGGACAACCCTTATTTCGGGAAAGATAACTTAAGGGAGAATATTGATTTTTATAGGTTTTGCCTAGAGGTTAGGAAGTGGATACGTGAAGACATATAATAAACTATGGAAAAAACACTTAAAAACTATTTATGCTAATTTTATAGTTTTGCTTAGTTGGTATGCATTACATATTGCTTTAAAGTCCTCAGTTATTCCATCTCCAGTTGATACTATTAAGAATTTTATTACCATATTTCCTAAAGTTTTAGCTCCACATTTACTAGTGAGCCTATGGAGAATTACAGCAGCAGTGATAGTTTCATTAATACTAGGCATAATTATCGGAGTATGGAGTGGGATGAGTAAAAAAGTTGATGATTTTATTAGCCCTATTGTTTATATACTATATCCTTTGCCTAAAGTAGCTTTTCTGCCAATACTTATGATACTCTGGGGATTGGGAGACACACCTAAAATCGTTCTAATTATAATAATTATTATTTTTCAAATCATACTGGCTGCAAGAGATGGAGTAAAGGAAATACCTAAAGAACTCCTTATGTCAGTGAGGTCTTTGGATTTGACCAATATACAGGTATATAGGCATTTAATTCTACCTGCAATATTGCCTAAGATTTTTACTGCATTGAGAATTTGTATAGGTGTCAGTATAGCTGTTCTCTTTTTTGCTGAAAACTTTGCAACTACTTATGGTATAGGTTACTTTATAATGAATAGTTGGAGCATGGTGAATTATCTTGAGATGTTTAGTGGAATAGTAGCCTTAGGATTATTAGGCCTTCTACTATTTAAATTTTTAGATATAGGCGAAGATGCCCTATGCAAATGGACCAAGATTGGGAAGAATGATATATTATAATACAATGTAGAGCCGTTGTTATACTTGAAATCAAGAGCATAACAACGGCTCTTTTGATTCAATATATTCATTTTTCTTAAATATAGTTAAATAAAAAACAATGGTAAACATACATCTTTTTTTACTTTATATGTTAATGAGATATTATTAGGGGGTATAATATAAAAAAATTAATAGGAGGGAAAAAGATGAGTACAACTTTATCTGTAATTATAAATATTATCATTATGCTTGCTATTGTATATGGACTGTATGTGATGCAGAAGAAACACTTTTCATTTACAGTAAGAGTACTTTTAGCTTTAGGAATAGGCATAGTATATGGCGCTATATTGCAAATGTTATATGGAGCCTCATCCGATGTAGTTCAACAATCCAATAGTTGGTTTGCAGTCATAGGTACAGGATATGTAAGATTGTTGAGAATGATTGTAATACCCCTTATATTTGTATCTATTACAAGTGCAATAATTAATCAAAATTCTAAAAATCTAGGCAAGATGGCAGGTCAGATAATAGCTATACTTTTAATAACTACTGCCATATCTGCTTTCGTAGGAGCAGGAACTGCAAGAGTATTTAATTTGTCAGCAGAGGGACTACAATCAGGCGAAAATGAACTTAAAGCTACTGAAAGACTTGAATCTAGTTTAGTACAATTCCAATCAAAACCTATTCAGGAGCAAATAATTGAAATTATACCAACAAATCCATTTTATTCTATGACTGGGCAAGGAAGTTCAGCGACATTATCTGTAGTAGTATTTGCAGTTTTCATAGGAATAGCGACAATAGGAATAAGAAAGAAGAAACCTGAATCAGCAGAGCTTTTCTCACAGTTAATAAAATCACTTCATGATGTAGTAATGCGTATGGTAACCATAATCTTACGTTTAACTCCATATGGAGTATTGGCCCTAATGACTAAAGTAGTTTCTACAAGTAACTTTAGTGAGATATTGAGATTACTAGAATTTGTATTGGCTTCATATATAGCTATATTAATTATGTTTGTTGTACATTTCATAATACTAGCTATATTTGGGTTGAATCCAATTACCTATTTAAAGAAATCCTCATCTGTTTTAACATTTGCATTTACATCCAGAACAAGTGCAGGGGCTATTCCACTAAATGTGGAGACACAAGTAGATAAGCTGGGAGTGCCAGAAGGCCACGCAAACCTATCTGCATCCTTAGGTACAAGTATAGGTCAGAACGGATGTGCAGGTATTTATCCAGCTATGCTAGCAGTAATGATAGCACCAACAGTAGGCATAAATCCATTAGCACCTGCATTTTTAATAAAATTAATCATAATTACTGCTTTAGCTTCCTTTGGTATAGCAGGAGTAGGTGGAGGAGCTACATTTGCAGCATTGACAGTTCTTTCAGCTATGGGCTTACCAGTAGGCTTAGTAGGACTCCTAATAGCTATTGAGCCATTGATAGACATGGGAAGAACAGCACTAAACGTAAGCGGCTCTATGTTATCAGGAATACTTTCAAGCAAATTAATGGGTGAATTAGATATAGAGAGTTATAATAGCAAATTAGATGTAGAAAGCAGAAAGATAGATTAATCTAATAGAGCAATGAAATAGATAAATATTGTTATTGATGACTCGCCACGCACACTTGCGACTTCAGTCGTGAGTTAGTGGCGAACTTA
>CAZUFW010000053.1:0-21398 GCA_964619895.1 uncultured Clostridia bacterium
CTTTACTTTAGGATTAATTAATAGAGCAGAACCACTTTGATATAATGGAGCTATGGCAGCATCATCTTCTAATAGTATTTTTTCTGCTTTTTTCATAGCTTCCCATCGTCCTTCTGGATCACCTGCTAGTTTTCCACGACTAGCATCATTTACAAGCTGATCATACTCTTTATTTGAGTAATTAGGAGTATTTTGGGATACATCACTTAAGAATAACTCTAAGTATGTTAATGGGTCTGCATAGTCAGGGCCCCAACGAGTAATGCCAGCTTCGAAACTTCCTTCACGCATTAATTCTAGACGATTTTTCTTTGGTTGTGCCTTAAGTTTAACTGTTAATCCTGGTAAATTAGTTTCAAGTTCCGCTTGGATAAACTCTGACATTTTCTTAACTGATTCTGCATCATCAAATAATATTTCAACTTCTATATTGTCTTTTCCTAATTCTGATTTAGCTTTATTCCAGTATTCTAACGCTAATGCTTTATCATATTTAGAATAGGTACCTGTAGTTTCACGGAAGTCTTTCCCGTCAGGTCCAGTTGATAACCCTATAGGAACAATAAAATCAGCTGCTACAGAACCGTCATTTAGTATTTTGCTAGCAATATGCTCTTTGTTAATTGCATGGCTGAAAGCCTTACGCACATTAGCATTTTTGAATATTTCCTTATCTTGATTAAATGACATGTACCATGTAAATCCACCACTTAACTGATTAAAGCTTGGCTGTGATTTATATTTATCAACTAATTCAGATGATAGTTTTACAACATCTAATTCATTTGATTCAAATTTCAATGCTGCTGTTTGATTGTCTTTTATAATACGAAACTCTAGTCCGTCAACCTTTACATTTTTAGCATCATAGTAATCTGAGTTCTTGTCCAATTTATAGCCATATCCTTTGTTCCATTCAACCATCTTGAATGGTCCATTAGCTAATAAATTTCCCGGTTCAAGACCGTATTTGTCACCTTTCTCTGTCACAAATTTTTCGTTAAGTGGGAAAAGTGGAGCAAAAGAAGTAAGAGATATAAAATATGGAGTAGGCCTTTCCAAAGTTACTTTTAAAGTATGGGCATCAACAGCTTCTACTCCTAACTCTTCTTTTGGAAGTTCTCCTGCTGTAATCTTAGCTGCATTTTTCACACCTGCTACATCCATTATAAAGTTATACTCACTTGCAGTCTTTGGATCTACTAATCGCCTCCAGCTATATACAAAGTCATTAGCAGTTACAGGCTCTCCGTTTGACCATTTTGCATCTTCTCTAAGTTTAAAAGCATAAGTTAATCCATCGTCACTTACCTCATTGGATAGAGCTATGGCTGGAATAAACTTGCCATCCTTGTCTATAGTGTATAGTCCTTCAATTGTTGCAGCAATTGTTTCAAAAGATAATTCATCTGTTGCAACATGTTGATCCATAGATGCTAGGTCAACATCTTTTGCTAATCTTAAGTATCTTTTATTGTCTGCCGTAGTTCCTTGTCCACATCCAGATAAAAGTAAAGAAGATACTAATACTAAGGTTAAAACAATTGTTAATAATTTTAGTGGCTTTTTCATTTTAATGCAGACCCTCCTTTGTTTATTCATTTCCTTCTCTAGAGAATTTTTATTTAATAGCTATTATATACACCAAACATTTGACTGTCAATATGAAATTTTCTGAATTTTGCATGTTATCGTTTTCCTCTTTCATAAATATAGCTAGGCATTAAATATATTCCCACCTGTTAATTTGTTATAGCTCTATGTTATCATAGGATTGCTGTGTTTATATAAAATTAATTGATTGTTTAATTTGTTTGATTTATGCAATAATTAATTTACAAACTTGCATTTTCTGTTTTTAACAATACAATAAATGGAAAGTGCAAAAAATAAAATAACCTAGGCATAAGCCTAAGCTATTCTTCAACTTTTATCTACTTTTCGTCCTATATTCTGCTATTAATAAATCTACCATTCTACCGTAGCTTTTTACTCCATCTTTTTGATTGTTAGACTTTAAATAAACATTATTCATCTTGTTAGAGGCTTCTTCTATAGGGCCTTCATATTTTTCCCAGTATTTTTGGATTTCAATAAAATCCTTTTTCACATTATCACTTATCTTTTTGCTTAATTCACTATGCTTTTCTCTATCATCCCTATATAATGCATTCATAGAATGTATTAAAGCTAAGATATATCCAGAGTATTGAAAATCCAAGTCTGGATGCAGCTTACATGTTAAATAGGCTATATAGTTTGCTTCGTCTTCACGGGCAAAACCTCTTTGATGTGCCATTTCATGAGTGGCTGTTGAAGGAAGTAGTACATGTGGAATATCAATATTTACATTTGCCTCTCCAGTGAAAGGAAAATACATGCCTGTTATCCCCATATAAGACATTGCTTTTGAAAATAGAACCCCCTTAGGTTTGCCGTAACTGCCTTTTAATTCTGGATATATATTCTTAATCTCATCATAACCCTTATATGCATCTTTTAGAATATCCCTAGGTTTAATTTCATCATCCATGTTTTCTTTGTTTAATTCTATTTCCGTTTTCAGGCTATTAGTTTTATCTATTAAGTCTCTACAAAGTACTTCTAGTTCTATTATAGTTGCTGGCCTTGTATCTATATTTGCTATTTTGGAAAAGGGCAGCCGATAATAGTTTATCCCCCATATTATATTAAATATAAAATATATAATACTAAAAACAATTAGCACTTTTTTAACATATGAAGGCACATCTCTTAATTTTAAGCCTTTGTTTAAGGCTCTATAGATAAGCTTTATTATAGACATAATGACAAATATTATGGTTAATATTATAATTATTTCTCCTAAAGAAAATGGAAAAATACCAGTAATAATGCTTAGAGTCCTTCCTATATATTTATATATTCCGCTAGAGTAAAGCATTTCAACCATATCAGGATTTTTTTTTGACAAGCTGACTAAAATAAGACCAATTGGCAAAAGTAAAACAAACCATAAACTATTTACTTTTTTATTAATTTTCAAGTAAAACACCTCTCATTTTTGATTAAAGTCAAAAGGCACTATCCTTTAGATTCTGAACTTTTTAAAGTATACCTATATATATTTACATTTTATGATATAAATAAAATACTATCAACAATTCATTTTTTTACCTAATATGAATTATTTGCGAAATTAATGAAATAATATACAAGAATAGAAAATTACAAGGAGTGGAATTTAATGGCTAGAATACAGTTTTGTGAAAATAATTATAGTCAAGATGCAGAGGAAGTTATAGAGATGTTAAAAAATGATGGTGTAGAACTAGAAATTGAAAATTGTCTAGGGTATTGTGGTGATTGTGCCACTGGGATTTTTGCAGTAGTAGATGATGAACTGGTTCAAGCTGAAGACCCAGATGAATTATATTATAAAATTAAGGATTTAATAGAGGAGTATAGGTAAACTAAGACTCAATTCAAAGATGATAAATCCTTCGTAATTGAAAAAGGTATGCAAATCCATAGTTTTGCATACCTTTTTGTAATATTTAGCATAGAAGTTTTTCATATGCTGAATATTATTAATTATTGCTGCTGATTGTATTGAGGCTCCTCACTCTTTACAAAATTAACTCTGTTTTCTAGCATTTGTGCCATGTTTTCTGCATTTGAAGCTAGCATGTTAAACATTTGTTTTGCATTTTTATCATCAGTATCCATAGAAAAAGTCTTTAATTCTGCTGCTAGTCCCTTAGCACTAGCTAGAACTTGCTCTAGTTTGTTTATTGTTGTCATTAAATCATCTCTCCTTTAATTAGTTCTCCAAGTTAGTATTTACAGTATTTTTAAAAAATATTAAAAAATATTTGGAGTTTTTATCTCTCTATTTTTAACATTTACAAACAATTCCCCAGAAGAATCATACTGAGCTAAAAGTACTTCTTCAATTTTTCCAACTTCAAAAGCTTGAAGCTGATCTAATAACCATTGTCTATCTTTTTGAATAAATGCTAGATTTCTATCATCTACTTCTCCGTCAATGATAAGAGGAAAGCTTAAATTAACAGGAGCTGTCGGTATTCCCATTTCTTTGGGCGTGACAGGACTTACTTGGGATCTTGGTATAACTGACATTTTTCCACTAGGCTCTATAATAGCATATCTAATATCAGATACATTTTGATAACCTTTTATTCTAAGCTCTGATAGAAGTATGGGTAAATTCATACGTACTTTTTTAAGTTCTTTTTCTACTATTTTTCCCTCAGCAATAATTATTGTTGGCTTAGAATTAATATTATAAAGAAAATTTTTTAATGATAAAGAACCTAAAAAAATAGTAGCCATAGCTATAGCAAAAATTCCAACTGTAACCTGGTGTAATTCAGTATTAATTAAGGACTCAGCAGCTACTGTTACTAATAATATAGAAGCTACTAAATCATAAGATGTCATTTCAGATACTGATTTTTTTCCTATAAGCCTTACTCCGACCCAAGCTACTAATAGCATGAAAATGCATCGTAATATATATAAAACTACATCCATGAAAACCCTCCTTATGTTCTTGAAAAAGTATATACTTTTTGTTAACAATATAAAATTATTATAACTATATAAGGGTTAACATATGTATCTAAATATCTAGTCTAATAACACTAAAAGGGAGCAAAAGCTCCCTCTTAATCATATTTTTTCTTTTATTAATTTTTATTTGCCGATGCTAAACCAAAAAAGCTGCCTACACTTCCAAGAAGAATACTAATGAATAAAGTCATTGTAAAATTCCCCACAATCAAGTCATTTAAAGGTGGAAGTGAAATAAAAGGCAGTGGCCCTGCTGCTTGAGAATAAATAAATTTTAGTGTAATAGTTCCCAGTATATCTGCAAAAAAGCCAGACACCAAAGCTAGGAACAATCCTTCTAGAATAAAAGGTAATACAATAAAGAACTCTGGTGCACCTAAAAGCCTTAAAGTATTAATTTGTTCTTTATTATTATATATGCCCTGCCTTATAATATGAGATGTAATAACTAATGTGGATATGCCTACTGCCGTAACTACTAAAGTTCCTAATATTCCAATAATCTTTGAAATGCTCTTAAGCCTATTTAATACACTTTGATTGTCCCTAATATAATCAATATCATTTATTTTTTCTATTTGTTTAACTATTTGGTCCATTTCTTCTAAGTCAATTTTAACTTCTATAAAGGCACTGAATGGATTATGGTTAAAATATTCTAAAATACCTGCATCCTTTCCCATAATTTTCTCCATCCTATTATAGGCTTTTTCTTTATCAATAATGGCTACCTCTCGAACTCCATTTATTATTTCAATTTTATTTATTATACCTAGAATTTCAGTTTCTCCTAAATTCTCATTATAGTAAACATTGATCTCAGCTTCGTTTTGTATCAATTCAATCATTTGGCTGCTAATCCATGTACCTGAAATCACCATAGAAAGCATAAAAAATATAAACCCCATACTAAATATAGAAATACCATTAGAAAGAAGATTTAGTTTAAAAATAGTTATTGTTTCTTTTAAAAAATAGCCTGAATTCTTAATAATATTCTTCATAGCTTGTCCTTCCCCATTGAACATTTCCTTTATTCATTCTGATAATCATATCTTCATTCATATTTTCTATTAAATGGGTAGCATGGGTAGTAATAATTACTGTAGTATCATTGTCCTTAAATGAAGTTAGAAGTTCTAAAATATTTATTGCATTGTCCTTGTCCAAATTGCCTGTAGGTTCATCTGCAATAATTAGCAGAGGCTTTCTAGCTACTGCTCTTGCTATAGCTACTCTCTGACACTCACCCCATGAAAGGTTATCTACCAATGCATTTGTTTTATGAGCTAATCCTACTTTTTGAATAGCATCCATAGCTAAATCTTTCATTTGCTGTTTTTTAAAGTTTAGAAATCGCATACCCAATATTACATTTTCAATTACTGTTCTGCCTTTAAGCAATCTAAAATCCTGAAAAATAGGGCCAATATCTTGCCTCATTTGTCTAATTTTAGAGGCATTATCTTTTATCATAGATTGTCCCAAAACCTTTAAATATCCAGAAGTTGAATACTCCATACCTAATAAAAGTTTTAGAAAACTTGTTTTCCCTGAACCGCTAGGACCTATAATATACACTACCTCACCATTTCCTATTTGTATGTTAATATTTTCCAACGCCAATGTCCCATCCGGATATCTTAGGCATAAGTCTTTTGCCTCAATCATGTTGCACCCCCTTAATTAATCTTAAAAAAACACAGGAGTAATTTGTAGTTCTAGGTTATCTTCATTAATCTGTATAGATTTTATTTTATTTTTTCCTAGTATCTCACCTAAATCTAGTTCTAAATAACCTTCAATAAATAAATCATCTATGGTACTTTTTTCAAGAGGCATTCCAAAAAAACTGCCTTCATCAACTTCAAATAAGAGTTTTTGCTCCTCTAAAACTTTAAAGCTACCTGACAAGTAAAGGTGATTTTCTGGCATCATAAGAATTAATTTATTAGTAGAAAATTCAAGTTCTACTTTTGTAGGAAAAGATTGCTTTGAAATAATATCCTTAAATACTTTTTCTTCTATAGTCCCTTTAACATTAAAAAAAGCAAATTCTATCTTTATAGCATCCTGAGGAATATTGCTGCTTTCCAGCATATTGGAAAATACACTAATGGTTTCAGCAAACACAGGTTTCAGTTTTGACCAATATAATTCTATTTTGCCTAAATAATCTTCATACTTAGTTCTTTCACCTTCTAAAGATTCAAGATATCTTTCCAAGTCTTCCTTAAGTGCTATGTTTTTTTCAAGTGTTTCTTTAAGCTTTTTCTGCTGCTCTTCCACAAGTACAAGCTTATCAATAATCTTATCTTTCTCTCTTGCTAGCTTAGCCTTGCTCTCATCTAATGATTTCAAAAGTTCATTAGTATTTCTTGTTATATCACTTAAAGTATTAATCCTAAGTAATAAAGTCTTTAAATTGTCTGAACTTAATATTAGTTCAAGATAAGAGCCTGGGCCACTTCTTTGATATGCCTTAAGTACATTTTCCATTAAATTAAGATTTTTTTCGTAAGAAATGGTCTCATTTGCAATCAATTTTTCTATCTCTGCTACTTCTTTATTTATGTCTTCTATTTCTTCGGCAATCTGTAATTTAATCCTATCCATTTCTTCAATCTCTTGTGTTAGAACAAAAAGTTTTTCAATTACTTCTTTTTCTTCTTCAGTAACACCTGTTAGTTTTTCTTGAATTTCCAATAAGGATTTATCTTCAGTAGGAGTATCTGGTATTGCAATTCCTTTACTAGAAAGAGAAGGTGTTAGGATTAATAAAGATAACAAACACGAATATAGAAGCTTTTTCATGTAGCTTTCCCCCATTATATTAACATTTACTTCTTTACTTAATCAATTTTGATAAAACCTTAAATTCAGGAGTACCAGCTTTTTTCATTAAATCGAAAAATACTGTTTCAGTATTTGTAACCACTGCTCCCATTTCAGACATAAGAGATAACCCATTAAGATAATTTTCACTAGTACGAGAACAAACAGCATCAGATACTAAAAACACATGATATCCATGACTCAACAAGTCTCTAACTGTTTGGAAAACACATACATGGGCTTCCATTCCTGTTACAATAATCTTCTTTCTCCCCATTTTATTCAAAGCTTCTTTTACTTCTTCTGTAAAACCTGTAAAGCTTATTTTTTCAATTATGGTATTATCCTTTAGATTAGAGCTTATTTCTTCAACAGTATTTCCTAATCCTTTAGGATACTGTTCCGTTACTATAAGAGGAATAGTTAATTCATTTGCGATGGACACTAAAATAGAGGCGTTTTTTGTTACTTGTTCCTTATTGTTCATAGCAGGTACTAATCGCTCCTGAATATCAATTATCATTAAAACAGCTTCTTCTTTATTTAATATGTATTTTTCCATAATAAAACACTCCTTTAACGTTTAATCTATTATATATACTAAAAATAAAGTCTAGTAGGTACACTTTTAAATGTATTATTCTACATGAGGTTTATATTTCCTTTCATTCATTATTTCTATTTATTTTATTTAAAATAATGATGCCTATTAACTAAAAACAACACCTAATTCATCATATTTATAGATACATTAGGTGTTGATTCTATAACCTTATTTAGGATTATACATTCCTTTGCTTTGCATGTAGTTAAAAATCTGTTCTCCGTGTTGCTGCTCTTCTTTTTGAATATGGTTCAAAGCCTGTCGAATATTTGAATCTCTAAATTCAAATATTGCTGTATTATATGCTCCTGAAACATATTTCTCTGTTGATAGGAGATCCGTACATAGATCAGCATCCTGTTGATTTGTCATTCCGCTTTGCCCAGATGTCATACTTTGCAGATTTGTATTTTGTTGATTTTGTTGTTGGTTTTGCTGTTGATTCATACTAGGAACCTGCCCGCTAAGTATCTGATTAATAGTATTTAGATGCTGCTGCTCCTGTTGAGCTAGCTGTTGACATAGTTGCTTTAATTGTGGACATTGAGCTTGTTGGGCATAGTTATTGTACTTTTTAACACATAATTCCTCTTGACTTTTTTGATCTTCTAATAGATATCTTTCTTTTTGAGTTAAATGTGACATTAAACCACCTCCTATCATATAGAGTTTACTATAGGAGAAAATAATATTCTTAAATAGGAAATATGAAATAATAATTCTATAGAATATGTAAAAACCCAGTCCTTTAGGATTTTCTCCTTCAAACTGGGTCTTTAATTATAGGCTTATACCTTCTAATTCCTCAGTAAGACTAATTATTTCATCTATTATATTTCCTATATTCTCTATAGTATTTAGTAATGGTTTTTCTGTTGTAATATCTACTCCAGCCATTTTAGCAAGCTCTACTGGAGTCTTAGTTCCTCCTGCTCTTAGTACTTCCTTCCAATCATCCAATGCAGATTGTCCTTCTTCTAAAATTCTCTTACTTACTTCTGTAGCAATAGTTAATCCAGCACTATATGTATATGGATATAGTCCCATATAATAATGTGGTTGTCTCATCCAAGTAAGCTCTGCCCCATCTATTAACTTTACAGTATCTCCCCAGAACTTTTCCAATACACTCTTCTTTAATGCGCTCAATTTTGCTGCTTGTACACTACCACCCTCATCAATTATTTTGTAAACTTCCCTTTGATAAGCAGCCTCTAACAAATGGGTTACAAAATTATGATAATAGGTACGACTAATCATAGATGATAGTACCCATCTCTTAAATCTTAAATCATTGCTATTTTTCATAAGATAATTGGCCATAAGCATCTCGTTCATAGTGGAAGGTGATTCAATAAAATATTGAGATGGTCTTGTATCAAATATATTTTGGTTTTGTTGAGCTAAATAAAAATGTCCTGCATGACCTAGTTCGTGGGCTAATACAAACACTTCCCTCATTCTCTCAGACCAAGAAATTAAAATAAATGGATGAGCTCCATAAGGACTAGAACAAAAAGCACCTGTAGATTTTCCTTTGTTTTGAACAAAGTCTATCCATCTCTCGCTGTAGGCTCTTTTAACCATTTCTAAATAATCTGGTCCTAATACAGATAATGCCTCTTCAACATATTTTTTTGATTCTTCCACTGATATTGCAGGTTCAAAATCAGGATCTACTACTAATTTCAAATCAGCAAAAGTCATTTCATCTATATTGTGAATTTTTTGAATCAGTTTAGCATACTTTCTCATATGAGGAGCCAGCTTTTCCATAATTAAGTCTACCTGTCTATTATATAGTTCTCTATCTACCTTTTGAGGAAATAACAAACTATCTATTACTGAGTTAAATCCCCTAAGTGTTGCTAAAGTTTTTTCTTTTTGAACCTGAACCTGATATGCTGCAGCTATAGTATGTTGATATTCTTTCAATTTAGAAGAAAATGCTTTAAAAGCTGCTCTTCTTATATTATGGTTATTTTCATATTCCCATTTATTTTCAAAAAGCACAAAGCTAAGAGGATATTCTTCTCCATCTACATTGAATGTACCAAAATCCATGTCAGATAGCTTTGCTCTATTATATATATTATATGGAGAATTCAAAGCCCCAGATAATGCAGATAATACTCTTTCAGCTTCAGAATGAAGTACGTGTTTTTTAGTGCTTATTATTTCCTTTAAATAGCCACTGTTTTCTCTAGATTGTTTTATAGCTTCATTTATAACATCTTCGCTAGTTTCAATAATCTCACTTTTTACAAAACTTAACCTACTCTGTAGATTAGATAATATGTTTGTCAGTTTCATTTGTCTTGCTTGATTTTCAACATTTGTTTGGTCAACTGCCACTGCCAAATACGCATATGTACTAGTTAAATTTATTATTTGTAATATACCTTTCATTTTATCTAGACATTCGTTAATTATAGCAGCGGAATTTAATTTACCTTTATACTTATTTTCAATTTCTTCTGTAAGCCCTTGTGCTCTTTGTACTGCTGAATTAAACTCTTCTTCAGTTTTAAATAGTGCAGATAGGTCCCATGTAAGTATTTGATTTACATCTTTTCTTTCCTTTAATTCCTTACTCAATTCGTCTCCCCCTTTTATTTTATGGAATAATATACTACCCTCCAACAGAAATTATATTACGGGGAGCGAAATATTTCAATAAAATCAACCTAGATTCTCTTTTAATTTTTCAACCAGCAGTATATCTGCAGGTGCAAAGTCAAATCTATCTAATTCATTAATTTTAACCCACTTAATTTGGTCATGGACTGACAATTTAATATCACCTTTGACTATTGTAGAAAAATAGGCCAATAACTTTATTTCACCATTTGGATATGTATAAATGCTTTTATCAAAAAAATCTCCAACTTCAATTTCTATATATAATTCCTCCTGAATTTCTCTTTTTAAGCACTCCTGGGGAGTTTCGCCTTCTTCAATCTTTCCGCCTGGGAACTCCCACTTCCCCGATAGATTTTCATTTTTTCCTCTCTGGGCTATTAATATTGAACCGTCTTTTATAATAATTGCTGCTGTTACTTCTTTCATATTAGAAACCTCCTTAATAAATAGTTAGGTATAAAATAAAAATAAATTATACTTGCACCATGAAATTAGATTAATAATTATTGCTAATTTATTTTTTCCTGCTTTGTATATTTGTAAACCATAGTTATTGATAGTTATTTATCTATCAATGATAACTGTCTTTTGTTTTGATTTTATTGATAAAGCTGAACAATAATTGAGGATAATATGTGTAATTAAATATACTTTTTTAAGGTATTTCATCTCAAATCAACCTAAATATCAAAGCCTATAATCTAGTCTTTTCAATACCTTCAGGAATATTCTTTGACAATTCAATACATGAAAATCCATTCAAATTTTATCTGCAAAATACTTTGTTAATTTATGAACAATATGAATAAAATTCTTTACTTATGACCTTTATTCATGGAAATCGTTTATCTATAAACAATTATGCTATAATAATTAGGAAAACATTTAATTATTTTAAGTGGAGGTAATAATATGAAAAAAACAATTTCAATTTTCCTAGTACTTATTTTAATGGCAACTATGTTAATTGGTTGTTCAAAACAACAACCTGCTAACAATGTGCCTGCAGACAATACTCCTGCATCAGGAGACAATTCTTCTCAAAACGAAGCAGCACCAGCAGATGAGACAGGCATAGCTAAGATAGGACTTGGACATATCACATCAATAGCTAAATCAAAAGATCTAGATGGAGAAACTCTTCCACTTGGTCAAGTTGACACAGTAATTGCCGCCGTTGGATTTGATAAAGATGGCAAAGTTGTTAAAGTAACTATTGATAATGCACAAACAAAAGTTAACTTTGATAAGGATCTTCAAGTTACTTCTGACCCAGCTGCTGAGTACAAAACAAAAGTTGAGCTAGGCCCAGAGTATGGAATGATTAAGAACTCTAAGATTGGTAAAGAGTGGTTTGAGCAAATAGCTGAACTTGAAAAGTGGATGACTGGTAAAACAGTTGCTGAAATAAAAGCTATGAAAACTAAAAAAGTTGATGATGCTCACCCATCAGTACCAGATGTAGCAGAATTAACATCACTTGTTACTGTATCTATAGAAGATTATGTTGCAGCTGTTGAAGAAGCTTACAGCAACGCAATAGAAGTTGCTCCTGGAGCAGTTAAACTAGGTCTTGGAAATGATATATCTATAAGTAAATCAAAAGGATATGCATTAGCAGATGGCAAAGAAACATTACCAGTAGCTGAGGTTAATACAACTATGGCTGCTACTGCATTTGATGCAGATGGTAAAGTGGTTGCTACTATCATAGATACTGCACAAACAAAAGTAAACTTTGATAAAGATGGTAAAATAACTACTGATAAGGCAAGCGAATTTAAAACTAAAGTTGAATTAGGACCAGAATATGGAATGGTCAAGAACTCCAAGGTTGGTAAAGAGTGGTTTGAACAAATAGCTGAACTTGAAAAATGGATGGCTGGTAAAACAGTAGACGAAATAAAAGCTATGAAGCTTAAAGAATCAAGACCAGATGAAGCAGAATTAACATCATCTGTTACTGTAACTGTTGAAGGATATATTTTATCTGTTGTAGAATCTTACGCTAACGCGAAATAAATTTAAAAACATTTAACATTTACAAACTCCCCCAATATAGTTGGGGGAGTTTTGCTTAAATTAGAATCTTGTTATGCATAAATAGTTTTGATATTATTATTAAGGGTGATGTAAATGAAAAGGATATCTATAGTATTCCTAATATTAGTTTTAATAGCTACTTTTATTGTTAGTTGTCAAAAAGAAGAAAAAAACCCTTATCAGAAATATAGTGAAACATTTTTTGATACCTTTGATACTATGACACAGGTTGTAGGCTATACTAAAAGTGAAGAAGAATTTAATTCTTATGTAGAGAAAATTCACAAAAGGTTTCAAGAGCTTCATAAGTTATATGATATATATAACAGCTATGAAGGAATAAATAACATTAAAACTATAAATGATAATGCAGGTATAAAACCAGTTAAAGTAGATAAAGAAATTATAGACCTTATTCTTTTTGCAAAGGAATGGTATGAGCGTACTGGCAGTGAAACTAATATTGCTATGGGACCTGTACTTCGAATTTGGAGTCAATACCGTGAAGATGCAGAATATGATCCTACAAATGCTAAGCTGCCTCCTATGGAAAAACTTTTAGAAGCTGCAAAATATACAGATATAGATAAGGTAATAGTTGATACAGAAAAAAGTACAGTATATCTAGAAGATAAGAAAATGAGCTTAGATGTAGGTGCTGTAGCAAAAGGTTATGCTACAGAAATTGTTGCAAAAGAAATCATGACTGAAGGTTTTAATTCCGGGATGATAAGTGCTGGCGGAAATGTACGTGTCCTTGAAAAACCCCTAGATGGCATTCGTCAGCGTTGGGGCATAGGAATACAAAACCCTGAAAAATCTATAGTTGGTGATTCAAATCTTTTAGATACTATATTTATTAATAACACCTCTGTAGTAACTAGTGGTGACTATCAAAGATACTATGTTGTTGATGGAAAAATAATTCATCACTTAATTGATCCAAAAACTCTTATGCCAGGTGACTATTATCATGCTGTTACAGTTGTAACAAAAGATTCTGGCTTAGCTGATTTTCTATCTACTACTGTGTTTTTAATGCCTTATGATAAAAGTCGCGAGCTAGTTGATAGCCTTGATGGCGTAGAGGCTATATGGGTTATGAAAGATGGAACTATAGAAGCTACAGATGGTATGAAAAAAATTATGAAAAGTAATGGTGCATCTGGAAAAGACTCTGAATAATGGTACTTTAGTAAGAAAAAAAGATAGGTAGATGATTATTCCTCTACCTATCTTTTTTTCTTTCTGTTTTTTAAACATCCATAGTGTTTCTAATTTAACAGATAAAATGTATTTTTTATCAACCTTTTAAGCATTTCATAAACATTATTGCTATATTAACAATATTATACAATATATCTATTTTTAATAAGCAAGGAGATGTTTGTATGAATAACTTAATTCTAACGCAAAAAGCTGCCAATTCATTTATTAAGGAATTTATTTCAGGCATTAATAGCATGTCTAGCATTGAGCATCTATCAGTTAATCATGTGCAATTAGCTCATTCTGCCTTGAAATGGATACTAGATGGAAATACAAAAGATATCCCTGAAGATCAACTTGACGAAGCAATAGATAAAACTGCAATATTATTAGCAACTGTATATAAAGATAAGGAAAGTCTACCTAAAATAGCAGATTTAATATTTGAAAGAAACAATAAAGGTTATTTCAATCACGACTTAATATGGGCCTTTTTTGAACTACGTGACATAAATAGTCTGTTTTATATTGCAAATAGGCTATTATCTACACAACCAAAAGATGTGCAGTTGGCACGTCAACTTTTAAACTTCATTCCAGAAATAAACAATGCCACATTTTCAAGTAATGAAGAACTGTATTCATATTTTGTCAATTGGTTTGAAGAAAATAATTTATTTTTACACTTTACAGGTGAAAGCTTTAATTTAACAAGCAACCCTGTTCCCTATGAAATAATATTTGAAGCTAAGTATCTATGTAAGGCTGTATCCGTTGATACAGGGCAAATATTGGAAAAATTAACTGAAGCAGAGCATATGCTGCTAGATGAGTTTAATAAGCTTGATTACAATAGCAAAATACTTCTTTCACAATTCTCATATAAAGTGCATCGTGAAAATAAAAACTGGTGGAACTTATGGATTACTTATCCAATAGCTTATCAAATCATATATGCAGAAGCTAGAACAGGAGGGATATAATGATTAGGATTTCAGGACGTCCAGTAACTCCAGAAAGCATTATTAATCAATATCCACTTAATAGTATTCAAAAAAATATTATTACAACAATGTCCTCTAGCAATAAAATCTATGAATATATTTCATTAGACCAGTTAAAATTCGAGTTGGATTTACGTATAAGTATAATTAATTCAGCTAGGCAACTTAATAACAGTGGATTTTCATTCAGAGTTTTTCGTAAATCTTTTTGTAACACTGTTTATTGGAGTCGTACTAATGAAGGTGGTTTTTTACTAAAGGATAATGTAAGCCCTAATGAGGCAATAAATGATATCTTTATTAATGGACGTAAATATGGAAATGAATGTGCCACAGCAATGGTAATTATTTTCTACAAAGCAGTGCTTGATGTCTATCCTAAAGAATTATTTAACTCAATGTTTTCAAATATACAACTAATGAACTGGCACTATATTAGTAGAAACCTTAATGTTGACTATTACGATAACCAAGTTGATTATTTTCCAGGAGACTGTAGATATTTTAAAAACCCTGATGTAAATCCTCTAACTCCAGAATGGCAAGGAGAAAATACTATTGATTTAGGTGATGGAACATATTATGGCCATGGAATAGGAATCACTACTGCAGATGGTATAATTAATGCGTTAAATAGCAATAGAAAAGTTGGAGCCACAAGGTCTGCCTATCTACTAGACTCAGCAACTCGTCCTGACTTTAAATACTTATACTCAAGATATTATAGCTTTGTTAATAGTTAATAGTTTTTAATATAGATATACAGGTAAATAACAAATCTAGTCTCTCCTACTTCAAATACTTAATATAAAAAACTACTCTCTTATTGCTGATGAGTAGTTTTTATTTGAAGTTCATAAACCGCTATTACTAATAGTTCACTTATGAAAGCTCACATGCTATGTAAAATATTCGATTTCTGCTTTAAGGAATCTCTCTGAAATAAGTGATAGCATGTATTCCTTAATTTCACTAGATTGTTCTTTAGGGTATACATACTTAAATCTTCCAAATCTTCCCCACTTTAGAGTCCTACCTTCTTCGTCCATGTCAAGTTTTGAATGTGGAAATCTTTCAGTAATTAGATTCTTAGCAGTGGAGGTAAATCTATGCTGAATTAGTTCAAATGTTAATTCCTCATTAGAGAATTCAGAACCTAATCCAGCTTTTACTCTGTCAAAAAGTTGAGTATATTCTTCTTTCCAATTATCATATATCATTATAGGAGCTACTATAAAGCCAATGGGATAACCAGCATTTGCAAGTTTTCGTATAGCTTCAATTC
This sequence comes from uncultured Clostridia bacterium, assembly GCA_964619895.1. Lineage (GTDB taxonomy): Bacteria > Bacillota > Clostridia > Tissierellales > Proteiniboraceae > Proteiniborus. The sequence goes on from CAZUFW010000053.1 coordinate 16,199, forward strand.
GTTCATCCAGGCTTGCAGTATTGTGCTCAAAATTATTTATAACATAACTGGAGTTTATGCTTATTCTAAAACGGGTATTCCTATTGTGTTTAAGTGCTAATAGAGAATCAACATTACTAAACTTTGTAACTACTCTCAATTTCGCATTTTCAAGTTTTCCAAAAAACTCAATAGTTTTTGCAAGACTTCCTGTAATATGCTCTAAGGCTAAAGGATCACCTAGACTTGCAACTTCAAAGGTAGTCACTTCACCGCTCTGTTGTTTGATATGTTGTTTTATTACATCAAATATGTCTTCAAGGTTTACAAAAACCTTTATATAAGGCTTTTTTCCCTGTGTTGTCTGCAAATAACAATACTCACAGTTTCCTGGACAATTACTTACTAGAGAAAACTGATAATCTGCAGAAGGTCTACAAACGTCAAGCTTCTTCTCTTTCATCATAGTAATAACAAGGGTTCTCTTTGAGTAAGCATATTTTTCTAAAGCAGTTTTTCCAGGTATAAATCGAAATGCGTTCCTTTGAGGAGATTCAATAATCTCTACCTGGTTATTTTCAAAGTAATCATATAGTTTTTTACCTAATGGATATTCTAGACTTGAAGGTTCAAAAATAACCCTTTCAGGCATGAACAATTTCATCTAACCACCACCCTTTCAATAGCTTATAAAAAAGGCTTCTATGGTCGCGTTATAAGGTAGCCTTTTTGAAACTCATTCACGGAAGTTCTTTTATATAGGATACTAGAGTAGAACTTTCCTATTCGTTATAAAAAAATATTGTCTATTTTCCAACTTTTACAATTATGTGTTTTTAAAAATAACCCATAGTTGCATCTACCTGTAAATATTCTTTTCATTTAAATAAACAATTATTCTATATTGTGGCTATTGACTAATAAATGATGGCGTTAAAACTTCACCTGAATTTACTCTTATCTTATCTATAATCAAATAAGGAAAGCTGCTCTAGCTTTAAATCTATGAGATTTGATGCAGTTAGACCTATTAACCTGATGTCCTGAGTTATCTCAATTTCATCTAAAAGATCAGTTGCAGTTTCAAAAATTTCTTCAAAATTGCTTATGTAATTATTTAAAGTTTTGCTCTTAGTCTGAATTCTAAAATTTATATCTTTAATTTTTATAGTTATTGTTTTAGCCTGTAGGTTTCTACTTTCCAATGAAGATTCCAAATCTAATGAAAAACTATGTAAAAAGCTTTTCAAAATATCTTTATTTTTTGTGTGTTTAGTGAAGGTCCGTTCTGTTCCTATAGATTTCCTTTCACGTTCAACATTGATTTTTCTAGGGTCTAATCCTCTAATTCTATTATATATTTCAGTGCCAGCTTTTCCAAAAAGTTCTATTAAAAATTCTTCTGACAGTCTCATTAAATCTTCAATTGTATAAATACCTATATCATTTAGTTTTTTAGAAGATTTCTTCCCAATACCATAAACAGATTTCACTGGAAGCGGCAGTAATATATCTGGTATCATTTCTACAGTTATTATTTTCATTCCATTTGGTTTATTCCAGTCAGATGCGAGTTTAGCTAAAAATTTATTATATGAAATACCAACGGACATAGTTAATCCGGTATTTTCCATAACCTTCTGTTTTATTTCCTCGGCAATATGAATAGGATTTGCATCAATATTGGATACATCTAGATAAGCCTCATCTATGGATAATGGTTCAACCAAATCGGTAATTCCATATAAAATATCAAAAACCTGCTTAGAAACATCCTTATATCTTTCCATCCTAACAGGTAAAAAATATCCATGGGGGCATTTTTGCTTAGCCATAAAAATTGGCATGGCAGAATGTACACCATATTTCCTTGCATGATAATTTGCTGTAGTCACAATACCATGGTTACTCAAGCCGCCTACAATAACGGGTAGCCCTTTCAACTTAGGATTATCATGCTCTTCTACAGATGCATAAAAAGCATCCATATCTACATGAATAATATTCAATTTACTTGATTGAATTATATCTTGTGAAGTATAAATTTTTCATCACCCTCCGTACAGCATCCTAACTATATTATAGACAAACATTTGTTCTGTGTAAAGCCAAGGAGTTTTTCAGGGGTTTTTCAGGAATTTTTCATATAGAAATAAATAATCCACTACCATGCTTTAATAACAAATTTAGGTAGTGGATTGAATCTTTCATTGTATATTTAGATTAATGTATTGGGTCAAATTCAAATTATATTATTAATAGATATGATATAGAATATCAATGTTTTTTACTTCTAACTTTGACTTATGTTTTACTATCTTAGTAATATTTTCATAAACTCATCTCCTGTTATAGTTTCTTTTTCTATGAGATATAATGATAGTTCATAAAGTTTGTCTATATTGTCTTTTAATATATTAATGGCTTTTTCGTGTGCCTTTTTAATGATTTCAAGTATTTCTTCATCAATTTTAGATGCAGTTTCCGGTGAGCATAATAAGGAATGATCTCCACCAAGATATTGATTAGAAACAGTTTCTAAAGCCATCATATCAAAATTTTTACTCATACCCATTCTGGTTACCATGGAGCGAGCTATTTTAGTTGCTTGCTCTATGTCGTTGGAAGCACCTGAAGTACAAATATTAAAAATAAGTTCTTCAGCAGCTCTCCCGCCTGTAAGGGTTGCTATTTTATTGAAAGCTTCATCCTTAGTCATCAGCACATTCTCGCCCTCAGATATTTGCATAGTATATCCAAGTGCACCAGAAGTACGTGGAATTATTGTAATCTTATGCACTGGTGCAGAATCAGTTTGTTTTGCAGCAACAACAGCATGTCCAATTTCATGATATGCTATGATTTGTTTTTCTTTTGGTGATATAACAGCACCCTTACGTTGATATCCAGCAATTACAACTTCTACTGATTCTTCTAAGTCGCTTTGTGTAACATACATACGACCACACTTTACAGCTCTTAAGGCTCCTTCATTTATGATATTAGCAAGTTCTGCACCTGATGCTCCTGGGGTTGCTCTTGCTATTGCATTGAAATCTATATCTTTATCTAGTTTTACATTTTTAGCATGAACTTTTAAAATTGCTTCACGTCCTGATAAGTCAGGTAATTCCACTGGTATACGTCTATCAAATCTTCCAGGTCTAAGTAGCGCTTTATCAAGTGATTCTGGCCTATTGGTTGCCGCTAGAATTACAACTCCTTTCTCTCCACTAAAACCATCCATTTCAGTTAATAGCTGATTTAAAGTCTGCTCTCTTTCGTCGTTTCCACCAAAGCTGCCATTATCACGTTTTTTCCCAATTGTATCAATTTCATCAATAAATACTATACAAGGAGCTTTCTGTTGAGCCTGGTTAAAAAGATCACGTACTCTTGCAGCTCCCATACCAACAAACATTTCAACAAATTCAGAACCAGATATTGAGAAAAAAGGAACCTTTGCTTCTCCTGCAACAGCTTTTGCAAGAAGTGTCTTTCCAGTACCTGGAGGGCCTACTAGTAAAGCGCCTTTTGGCATAACGGCACCTATTTCTTTATATTTTGCTGGATTATGGAGAAAATCTACAATCTCTGTTAGAGCTTCCTTAGCTTCATCCTGTCCTGCTACATCTGAAAAAGTCTTTCCAGTTTGGGCTTCTACATAAACCTTAGCATTACTTTTGCCAAAAGTCATTGCATTTCCGCCCATTTTCTTTCGCATTGAATTTGTAAGCAATTGTCCAATTCCTATAAAAATAATTATTGGAATTATCCAAGTTAATAAATAATCTAATATTGGTGATGTTTCTTTTGGAATATCTTTAGTAAATTTAACTCCTGCAGCATATAAGCGATCTGTTAAACCTGGGTCATCCATACGTCCAGTCACATATGCATTTTCTTTACCTTTTTCATCAACAGCTATAAAAGCAATTTGGTCATCTTGCACTTCCACAGCCTTCACTTTTCCACTATCTATTTTAGTTAAAAATGTACCATAATCTACTTGCGTTATCTGTTGCCTTAGTATGGCTGGAAATACAAAAGCATTTAATAGCATAACAATTATAATTGTAATTATATAGTAATAAATAATTGGTTTTTTAGAATTTTTATGTTCTTTCATTTGACAATCCCCTTTACCTAATAAACTTTATTTATTATCAGGTTCACTAATTCTTTGCAGAATCATATTTAACTTCTGCAATCCTAAAACAATATCATCAAATGTTTCTTCTGATTCATTTGCTATTTGTTTTGAGAATTTTTCATTTAGTGCCCGATCTATTTCTAATACTATCTCTTCTCCCATTTTAGTCAGGACTAACTTTACCACTCTTTCATCATCTTTATCCCTAACACGTTCTAAGAGTTTTTTGTTTTCAAGTTTTTTGCACATAGCTGATATATTGGCACCTGCAACTCTGATACTATTTGCTAAACTTCCTACTGTATGAGAACCGTAATGATGTAATTCCATAAGAATTCTTACTTGCATCATAGTCAGTCCATATTGTTCGCATAGTGGACCAAAAGCGTTACTCATACTATCAGTAATTTGCCTTGTATAATCTAAAATAATATTTTTAAATTTAGAAACGTTCATTATATTCCTCCATAAACTATATTATATATAAATTATATATAATATAGTTTATATACTTTATGCAAAATAGTCAATATACTAATTAGTAAAATTCCGTATACCGAAATAATGATTTTAATTAAGTGAAAAAAATAAGGTTAAATTTGACTTTTAAATCTAGAAATATTATAATCAAGAAAAACTTAAACAAGGAGTAAAATCTATGAAAGAAAAATTACTTAGTATATTTTCGATTTTTACTGCTATATTCGCAGCTTTATGTTGAGGTGGAGGATTAATATTAGCATCCCTAGGTCTAGGGACAATTGGTGCAGCCTATTTTTCAAATCTTACAAAATACAAACCGTTTTTTGTTATACTAACAGCTGTAATTCTATATTGGTCTTATAGTATAATAGAAAAAAAGAATTCTAGTAAAAGAACTAGAATAATATTTTGGATTTCAGCAATAATTTCAGTACTAATAATTTATTATCCCACTATATTGAGACTATTTCTATGATAGACAAGTCTAGAAAAGTCCCCTTATAATCATTGTAAGCCCTAAAATAGCTAGTGGAATACCAAGAATAGCACCAATAACAGTTAAGCTTAAAATAATGCCAACAACTA
>CAZUFW010000054.1:0-21056 GCA_964619895.1 uncultured Clostridia bacterium
ACCATATCAGGATACACACCATGTACATCATAAAACTTTCCTTCTTTATCAAATACAGAGGTACATTCTTTTATTTCAAATCCTGCTACCTTACCATCTTTTTCAATAATTCTTTCGGGTCCAAATCCAGCGTGGATTATTACTCCTTCTTCTTCCGCCTCTTGGATTTCCCAAGTGTGCGCAGGCATTATATCCTTTGACTCTAGACATGTCATGTACACTTCACTTGCGCCTATTCTTCTAAGTGATCTTGCTACGTCTATAGCAACGTTTCCTCCACCTATAACTGCAACACTTTTTCCAATGTTATTGAATTTCCTAGTTAAACTTACTTCCCTTAGAAAATCAACAGCATTATATACTCCATTTAAATTGCTTCCTGGTACAGGTATTACCACTCCTTTGTGAGCACCTACAGCTATAATAACTGCATCATAATCCTTCTTGATTTGCTCAAAGGAAATGTCCTTTCCAACTTCAACTCCAATTCTCATTTCTATGCCTAGTTTATTAAGCAGATTATATTCTGAGTCAATAATATTCCTTGGAAGTCTATACTCAGGAATTCCGACTCTCATCATACCGCCTACTACTGGCAATTTTTCGAAAACTGTTACTTTGTATCCCTGTCTTCTTAGATCGAGTGCAGCTTGTGCACCAGCTGGGCCGGCACCTATGACAGCAACTTTTTTGTTTTTTTCTAGTTCTATTGCAGTATCCCATAGTGATTCATCATCATAATTATCTGCCACAAATCTTTTTAGTGCGGCTATGGACATAGGTTGTTTAAATTCTGTTCCTCTCTTGCATTTTTCTTCACAGGGATGAGCACATACTCTTCCTAAACAAGCAGGAATGAAAAGCTTTTCACGAATTATACTAATAGCCTCTTTATATTTACCTTCTGCAATAGCATTAACATATCCTTTGATATCTGTATGCATTGGACAGGTAGCTTCGCAATATGGAGGCGCATCTCCCATGCAATTATTCGCTATCTCCTGCATAGCTTCAAGGACATGCTGTGGATAAGTAACCTTGTTCATAATTAACCCCCCTTTATTTTAAAAACAATAGAAATTGTTAATTTCTCTACAATCATTATAATACAAAAACTCAAAATAAAATAATAAGTATTATTTATGATATATAATAAATACTTATGATAGTTAAATTTTTATCAATATTTACTATGAATTATGTCCTGTTTATTAATTGACTATATTGTGATATAATTAACTAAAACAAAGCTAAGGTGATATTATGAATATAGGGTATTTAAATGCTTTTTATGTCACAGTTAAAACGAATAGCATATCAAAGGCTGCAAAGATTCTTCATTTGACACAACCTGGTCTCAGTATGCAGATACAAGCTCTTGAGAAAGAGCTCCAAGTCAGTCTCCTCAATAGAAGTAATAAGGGAGTTGAACTAACTGAAGCTGGAAAAATTGTATTTGACTACGCTAATACTATTTTATCACTTCAAGAAAACATTGAAAGAGATCTAGAAAATTTAAAGACTCATAAGAAAAATTTATTGATAGGCTCGTGCAAATCAGTAGGAGAATATGCACTTCCTTGTAGTATATACATATTTAAGCATGATAACAAGGAAATTGATATAAACCTTGAAATCATGAACTCTGAAAACGTAACCAATAGCTTGTTAGATAGGACAATAAATATTGGAATCTTGCACGGGGATATTAATAATAAAGAAATAAAGACAGAAAAAATAACAGAGGACAAGCTCCTTTTAGTGACCTCTTTACCTTTAATTAGGGACAAGGTATCCCTAAAAGAGTTAGTAAAGCTTCCTCTCATTTTTAGAGAGCAAGGATCAGGCTCAAGAAAAATTATTGAAAATTGTTTAAAAATACATAATTTAAAAGTAGGGGATTTAAATATAATTTATGAGCTTAATTCAATGGAAGCAATAAAGTCCTCTGTCATATCAGGAAAGGGTATATCCTTTATTCCAGAGCTTTCTATAAAGAGAGAATTAAAAGACGGTGTTTTAAAATTAATCGAAATAGAAGACCTTGAAATAGTATCTGAATATTACATTGCATTTAGGAAAGATCACGAATTAAGTCCATATGAAAAAGATTTTATAAAATTTATAAAATCCTCAAGGAGAGGATTTTGTTAACCAAAATACTCTCCCAATAAGTTCTTCATAAAATCTATATCTAAATACTCTTTAATTTTGTTAAATGTGTCCATATTTTTAATGGCCTTGTTTGGATTGTGGTACTCTATGTATGCATAGACACACCAAGACAAGGCTCTTAGATATAGGTAAGGAGTGTACATATGAACCCTTTCACGAATATCCCTATCTTTTGACCCTAAACCATTTACATAAATTTTATAAAAAGATTCTTTTTCTTCTTTGCTTAGCACATAATCAGTTTTCCATAGCGTCGTAGTAGGAGCTAAAAACTGAGTTAGATCCTGGCATGGATCACTTATAACAGGTTTTTCCCAGTCTATTAAGTAACTCTTGGTATCTCCAATAATAAAATTATGGGAGTTTACCTCTGTATTATTTATAACATGCCACTTATCTTCAATAAAATATCTCTCTTTTTCTTTGTTCTTTACTGCCCAATCCATAAATTTATTGAAGTATTTTTTTAAGTTTTCATCTATAATTGGTGAATCCCAAAACTCTATTAATAGCCTGTTTGCTTCATTGATTCTCTCAGAAAATATATTTTCTTCTGTAATAAAGCTGCCTATATCAGTACTCTTTAAATCAATAGAATGTATTTTAGAAAAAATATTGCCTGCCTTAGATAAATCTTTATGATATTCAAGGGGCTTTCCTTCTAAAAACTCCATTATTAAAATTCCATATTCAATAAATTCCTTAGTATCATCTACATAAAAAACTTTTGGTGTAACACCACTGACTTCTAATCTTTTTAATGCATCATATTCATATCTAATTTGATTATCTAGCTGTAACTGACTACCTGTGTTGACTCTAAAAACATATTTACCTAGCTTTGATTCTATAACATAATTAATATTATATTCTCCTTGAGCTAAAAAACTTATAGTGTAATCATTGCCTAGATTTATATTAAGTATATCTTTATATCTGCTTATATACTCCTTAATTTTACTGATTAATTTATCCTTAAGCATAATTTGAACCACTCCAGTGCTTTTGTAAATATCTTATAGTATTTATAGGTACATTCTCGCCGCTTAGTTCACCTTTTTCAACACGATTTATAAAATTAAAAAGGTCTTCCTTTGTATCTATGTCTATATGCTTAGCAGCTAACCCAACTGAAAGTCCTTTGTTGTTTGCTATATCAATAGTTCCTTCTAAAACAGATTTTTTCCCCCATTTTAGGCTGTTATCAAATAACTCTCTATATAGCTTTTTCATTCCAATTAAATAATAGCCTCCATCAAATGTGGGTCCGAGGCATATATGATTTTCTTCTAGCTGCTGAAACGCATGGTATATATCTTCTTTTTGAATATCTGGTATATCAGAACCAATTAATATTACTGAGGAATACCCTTTATTTAATACATCACCTATTGCGTTTTCCATTCTCTTGCCTAAATCTTCTCCTCTTTGAGGAAATGTCTCTATATAATCTGGCAACATATCTTCAATAACATTAAACCTGTCTTCTGGAGTATAAGTAAGAAAAATATCTATGTCATTTTTAATATAATCGAATAAATTAAATAAATCCAATAAAAAGGCTTTATGGATACCAGCACATTCTATATCAGAAAATATATCCATAAGTCTAGTTTTTGTTTTTCCCGGTATAGGTATCCTAGTCATGAGTATAAGTGCTTTCATTATCGCACCTCCCTATATATCTGGCTAAGTCTAGATGGTGGTGTGCCAAGTACATACAGCAGCTTTATCTTCTGCATAAAAAAGAAGGTTCGTAGTTGTCCTCCAATTTTAAATCTTCTAGCGGAGGTTCCGATTTTAGAATCAATTATTTTAGTCTTTCCCAGCCTGTGAATACTTCTAGAAAGCTCCCAGTCCTCCATTAATTCCATTTTCTTGTACCCGCCTAAATGTTGAAAAACATCTTTTCTAACAAATAAACCCTGATCTCCAAAAATTAGACCTAGATACTTAGCCCGTAAATTAGACGTCCATGCCACATATCTCATAAACATAGTTTTTAAATCATAAAAATAAAGAGAAAATCCTCCACCAATATGTCCTTCTTCAATAGTCCTTTTTATCTTAGTTAGTGAATCATCTGAAACTACTGAATCTGAATGAACAAACCAAAGAATATCTCCCTTTGCTAAACTAGCACCAGTATTCATCTGTATTGCTCTTCCCTTAGAGCTTTCTATAACCATGCCGTATTTTTCAGCAATATTTATTGTATTGTCGGTGCTTCCACCATCTACAATAATTATTTCCTTTTCACCCTGTAATGTATTGAGCCTTGATAGAAGTTTTTCTATATTCTTTTCCTCATTTAGTACAGGCACAATAATAGAAATCATAAAAATCATTCCTTCTTGTTTTTTAAAATACTAAGTAAATTCTTTACTATAATAACTTTCTTCTTTTACAATAAATGTTTTATAAGTATTTTACTTCCTATCCATGCTCCTAGAAACATAAATGCTGCAAATACCCAACCATGCAAAGAAAATGATGGTATAGCACTAAAATAGGAACCAATATTACAGCCAAAACAAAGTCTTGAGCCATATCCCATTAGAATACCGCCTATAAGTGCAAAAATCATCTGCTTTTTACTTTTTATTTTTCTAATTTTAAATTCTGAAGCACTTAATGCTCCAATTAATGCCCCTATGATTATGGCAATATTAATAATTGTAAAGCTATTATATATAAAACTTTCTCCTGCCTTTAGAAAACCATCTGTCTTGGTATTAAAATAGTACCATTTAGAAGGTTCAAATCCAAGCTTTTCAAGAATCCATGCACCAAAGTAAACAAAGCCTGATGTAACTCTCCAAGGACTTCCTGTAGCTTTGAGCATAATGATATTTATAATAGCAAGGATTATAGCCCCAGTTAAATAAGTCCAGGGCTTCTTAAATATCTTATTATGTAACTTGCTTAGCAATAGCATCACCTCGTCTTTTCTATGTAGATTTCCCATTCACCATCACTAACTTCAATATAATCTACACTTAGACCTTGTTTTTCAGCCCACTCAATAACATTGACTATAGAACAGCTGTGATCTGTTTGCATAATCAATATATCTCCAACCTTCATTTTTTCTAACTCTTTTAAAGCTTTCAACAAAGGAATAGGACAGGCTTCATATAAGCAATCTAATTTTACCTCTGCCATTTACCATCCCCCTAACTATAAGGACATAATATTGTTCTTTCTGTGATACACATCTGCCAAGAAATATAATATTAAAAGAATTATTACTTGAAATATTACTGTAGCAGGAAATCCTACATATTCAGGAAAATATATTATAGGTGATTTTGATATAATAAACTTGTCCCAAAACTCAAAACTTTTTGCTCCTAAAAGAGAACCTATAATAAAACCAACTAAGACTACTAGCTGCAGCTGAAAACCTTCTCCTATCCTCATCAACGTACCAGATGCACAGCCTCCAGCAATAACCATTCCTATACCAAATAATACTGCTCCCAAAACTGTATGAAACCCAGCAGGGGCAATTTGCCCTGGTATAGATTGAACGTCAAGAAATCCATAGTTACATACATACTCATATTGGATTATAGCAAAACCTATTGTACTTATTATAAATGCAATAATTATTGCCCTTATAAGGGAGGTACTGCCTACAAGTATAGGATCTCTAAAGCTGGCCGCAAAACAAAACTTGGATCTTTGAAGAGTTATGCCTATGAGTATTCCTAATATCCAATAAATGCTGTATCTAAAATTAAAATATAGCATGGACAAATATATAGCAATTACAATAATTATCAAAACAATTGCATATGGCAATTGGGCCTTTTTTCTCTTTATTTCCTGCTGTCTCTGTCTTTTTAACTCCTCAATCCTATTAGTGGGCATTAGGTTATCTCTCCTCACAATTTAATAATAGAATGTTAAATAATAATCAAAGTACCCACGATATTATTATACAATATTATTCAGTGGATAATCATTTAATATAATTATATAGAATAATGATATCTTATACATAGATATAAGCTATTGATAAATAAAAGTAGTTTGTTAAAATAATGTTATAGGTCTAAGCTAATTATATAACAATATAGGCAAAAATTTAACCCTTAGGATATTTTTACTCCAAAATATTAATAATTTGAGGTGAGTTTATGAAAAAAGTTTTATTCGATTGTGACAATACAATGGGTTTAAAAGGAAAAGATGTAGATGATGGCTTAACTCTATTATATCTATTAGGTAGAAAAGATATAGAATTAATGGGGGTAACTACTACCTTTGGGAATAGCAATATAGAAGATGTATATAGTACAACAAAGCAACTATTTAGTGATTTGAAAATAGGACATATACCTCTACATAAAGGAACAGGAGCTGGAGAAGACAGAAAAAGTGCAGCTGCAAAATTTCTAGTGGAAACAGTAAATAAATATCCAAATGAGGTAACAATATTAGCAACTGGCTCTTTAACAAATCTATATGGTGCATATGAAATAGATAATAGCTTTTATGAAAAAGTATATGAAATAGTTCTAATGGGAGGAATAACAGAGCCTTTAATAATTAATGGCAAGGTATTAGACGAACTGAACTTTTCATCAGACAATGAAGCTTCTTTTAATGTACTAAGCTCTAGATGTAAGATAACTACTATGACTGGCCATATCTGCTTACAAGCTGAATTCAAGAAAGAAGAATATGAACGTCTAATGGAAAACCATGATATACCATGCTACGTTTACATAAAAGAAAAATCCTATGCATGGTATGAACATTTTAAAAAATGGTTTAGTACAGAGGGCTTTTATAACTGGGACATAGTATCTGCTATCTACATAACTAATAAGGAACTATTTAATGAAAATATACAAAGTGTTGTATCTAATTCAGAGGATTTAAAAGAAGGATTTCTCAGAATAGATAATGAAATCAAGGATGGATATAAAATAAATATTCCAACGGTAATAAAAAATATAAGAACCTTTAATGAAATAATATTTGATGCATGGAAAAATGTAAAAGTTAGTATTAAGTCTTTAAAAATATAGAATAAAATAAAAATGCTACCCTTTGGTTCCGGGTTTTTTATCTGTCTGCTTTAAGGGTAGCGTATTAATTTCATGTCTTTCTTATTTCTTATTTAGATGTGGCATCTCCTTGACAAGTAGCGCATACTCGCTTATGTGCCTTTACACTTAGTAGTTCTACATGAGGAGAAAGAAAATCCTTCCCTACGGGCTCTTCCTTCATCAAATCAGTACTTAAATATTTTTTATTATCATCAGCAAAAACAGTAACTATTACACTATCTTTACCTAGCTTTTCTTGTGCAATAAGAGCCCCTAATAAGTTAGCTCCAGAGGAAATCCCTACTCCCAATCCCAACGTAGAGGCTAGTTTTTGTGCCATAATAATTGCATCTCCATCATCAACATGAATTACATCGTCAAGCTTTTCTAGCTTTACAATAGAAGGAATAAACTCATCAGATATTCCTTGAATTCTATGCTTGCCTACCTGATGTCCAGTTGACAATGTAGGTGAATTAGCAGGTTCTAATGGATAAAGCTTAATATTTGGATTCTTTTCCTTTAAGTAACCACCAGCTCCCATAATAGTACCGCCTGTTCCTACACCAGCCACCATTGCATCTGGATTGACACCTATGCTTTGTAATTGATGCCATATTTCTGGTCCAGTAGTGGTATAATGGGCTTCACAGTTATCTTCATTTGAAAATTGGCACGGTAAAAACACGTTTTCATGTTGCTTAGAAAACTCCTCTGCCTTACTTATACTGCCTAAAAAGCCACCTTCCTCTTTACTTACTAATCGAACATCTGCTCCATAACTTTTCATTAAATTTATTCTTTCCAGACTCATCCAATCTGGCATAAAAATAATTACCTTATATCCCAAAGCTCTTCCTATTGCGGAAAAAGCGATACCTGTATTTCCGCTAGTTGCTTCAGCTATGATGTCTCCTGGCTTTAGCCTCCCAAGCTCATAGGATTTTTTCATAATATGTAATGCCATTCTATCTTTTATACTGCCAGTCATACTATAATGTTCTGCCTTAGCGTAAATTGTACGTTCTTCATTTTTAAACTTTAATTTAATCTCTAGTAAAGGAGTATTTCCAATCATCTCGGTCAAATTATTTATTGGACTATTTAAGGAATTAGGACACATTTATTTACCTCCTCTTTAAATATTCTAATATGCTTATATTATACACTAATATTCCCACCATAAAAACAGAAGGCATAGATTTGTAAAAAATACCATGCCTTCTTATTCTTTATAGTTTAGTTGCTACCTATTTTTGACTTTCCCAGTATAGGTTTAAAAATTCTTTTGCTTTAGTTGGATCTGCTTGATGAGCATTGCCAGTATCTACTAGAGTAGAAACGGTAGAATAAGCCTTAATCTTTAAGTTGTTATATACAGCTAAGAATTCATCTTGATTAACACTGTATAAAACTGCTTTTCTTAAATTAGCATCAGAGAATTTGCTATTTCCTTTTAAGTTAAAGAATGCATATGCAACTCCATTACTTGGTCTCTTTTGAAGGAAGAATTTAGAATCATTTTCTATTAATGAATATTTATCTTCTGGAACACTGTATAGTAAATGAACTTCTCCACTTCTAAAAGCTGAAAGTGAGCTATCAGCATCTTTAATAAATTTAACAACTACTTTTGATATCTTAGGTTCGTGTTTTGTTCCTGTCATATATCCAGGGTTCTTTTCAAATACTACTTCATAGTCGTTCTTGTAAATAGCAATATATGGTCCACTAGTAACTAAAGTATTGTTATATGTTGCACCTTCTGTTATAGCAGTTTGATCTCCATAAGCTATGTCCTTGTTTCTGTCATAAGTAGCTACATCATAAGTGTTTATAGCTTCTACTTGTGCTTTAGAAACAATACCTGCTGATTGGTGTGCTAAGTAATTTAATACTTGTGGGAAAGGTTTGTTAGTAGTTATTTTAACTACTTGGTACTTTCCTTCTGCGTTTTTCACGTCTTTTTTATCGGCTACAAGTTGTTTAATTGGGCTTGTCAAGCCATTTTCTAGAGCTTCTTTAACAGTTATATCTTTACCAGATACATTTTTAGATTCTAATTCTGCAATATCAGTTACAACTTCAATTTTATCCATGCTTGAGTGTAAGCTGTATGTTCTGTGGTCAGGAACTGAGTTTTTATCTTTTGCTCTGTTCATTGAGAAAGCAACGTCTTCTGCGCCTACAAGTTCACCAGAATCAACTGCTTTTTTGTCTACTACTTTAGCAAATCTTACATCATCTCTTAATATAAAGTAATACTCTTGATTACCTTCTCCTATAACATTGTTATAAGATAAAGAACCTTCTGAAGTTACCTCATCATCGTCTGTAAGGTTTACTAATCTAACGTATTGGTTAGTATTAATAATATTGATAGAACCATCATTACCTTTTATAGGGTCTAAAGAAGTAAGTGAAGACATAGTTTGGCTAAATAAAAATGGTTGTGTTGTTCTTTTTGATTCGTCAACAAAATCAAGTTCTTCCCATGGTAATGAACGAGATTTACTTAATCTAACGCTATCTAGCTTTAACACTTCTTTGTTTATTGCTTGGCTCTTGTAATTTGCATATAGAGGAATAATGTATGCATTGTCTTCAACAAGGACTTTTTCAAACTCTTTGTAAGTATTAGCATATTCTTCAGGTGTTTGAGTAGCTGCTTCTTCTACAAGTTTGTCAAGGTCTGGGTTTGATAGACCATAGTCATTGTAATCTCCACCTGTTGTAAATAAAGATCTTACAGCATAGTCAGGGTTCCCTGTAACTGTAGTCCAGCCTGATATTGCAAGATCATAGTTACCTGCATCTTTTTGACCAACAAAGCTACCATAGTCAGGTTGTATGTTTAATTTAACATTAAAACCTGCTTTAGAAAGCTGGTCTCTTATAATATTAACATCCTTTTCATTAGAACTCATAGATAGTATTGTAATATCAACTGGTTGTCCATTTGCAGCAGAACCAGCTGTATTTCCGCCAGCTGCTTGGTCTTTTGTTTTTACATTACAGCCTGATAATACTCCTAACATCATCACTGCAACTAAAAATAAAGCTACTGTTTTTTTCATTTAAAATCTCTCCTTTGTTTAATTTTATAAGTAGATATGTAGCTAAAATTAATTAGCATTTTATTATGCTGCTACCACCTCCCCTATAAGGATATATGATGAAAATCATTTACTTACTTGGTTTCAAAGTGTAATGTTCCATTCTGAATTTCCTTATATCTGAAGCAAGCTACAAAATGATTCTCTTCAACTTCAATAAATTGTGGATCTTCTTGAACACATTGCTCAGTCGCAAATGGGCATCTAACTGAGAACCTACATCCAGGCTTAGGGTTAATAGGTGAAACTATCTCTCCCTTAAGAATAATCTTCTTTTTCTTAACCTTGATATTAGTAGAAGGTATAGCTGATAACAAGGCTATAGTATATGGATGTAGCGGCTGTTTAAATATATCTTTTTTTGGTGCTTTTTCAATAAGTTGACCTAGGTACATAACACCAATATTATCAGATATATGTTTAACAACAGATAAATCGTGTGAAATAAAAATATAAGTAAGTCCAAATTTCTCTTGAAGTTCCATCATTAGGTTCAATATCTGAGCTTGTACAGAAACGTCCAGTGCACTTACAGGCTCATCACAAACAATAAATTTTGGCTCTATAGATAGTGCTCTAGCTATAACAACACGCTGACGTCTTCCACCATCAAATTCATGTGGATATAGGTTGTAAGCACGCTTAGATAAACCCACATATTCCATTAGGCCTTCAACACGTTCTTTTCTTTCATTATCGCTTTTACACACATTGTGCAGCTTCAAAGGTTCCTCAATAATCTGTGAAATTGTAAACCTTGGATTTAAAGATGCATAGGGGTCTTGAAAAATGATTTGCATATTTTTTCTCATCTGACGCATCTCTTCTTTATTAAAGGTTGTGATATCCATTCCGTCATATATAACATTTCCAGAAGTAGGCTCGTGAAGACGAAGAATAACTCTACCTAAAGTACTTTTTCCACATCCTGATTCCCCAACAATACCTAATGTCTCCCCTTCTTTAATTGATAAGCTAACATTATCAACTGCATGTAAATGCCCATTAGGTACACTAAAATATTTTTTTAAGTTTTTGACTTCTAATAAAGGCCTCATATTTATTGCTCCTTTTCAAATAATGAAAAATGACATTTGTATAAATGTGACTGTCCTTTAACAGGTGGTGAAACCCTCTCACATATTTCCTGTCTATACTTACATCTTGGATGGAAGTAGCATCCACTTGGCAGTGCTGCAGCATTAGGAGTACTGCCAGGAATAGGTATCAACTTTTCATTGTCCTCGTCTAGTTTTGGTATAGATTCAAATAATCCTCTAGTATAAGGGTGTTTAGCATTTGTATATACTTCCTCTATTGTACCTGTCTCTACTATTTCACCAGCATACATAATAGCAACCTTGTCACAGGTTTCTGCCACAACACCTAAATCATGAGTTATAAGTATCATAGACATGTTATACTTTTGCTGCAAATCGCGAATAATGTCTAGAACTTGAGCTTGTATAGTCACATCTAGTGCTGTAGTAGGTTCATCTGCAATCAATAGTTTTGGATTACATAAAAGAGCCATAGTAATCACAACTCTCTGTTTCATACCACCTGAAAACTGATGAGGGTAATCGTTAAATCTATCTTCTTTAACCCCTACAACCTTTAATAATTCTATTACCTGTTTTTTTGCCTCTTCTTTACTAACTTTTTTATGAGCTAGAACAACTTCTACTAGCTGTTCTCCAATAGTCATTATTGGATTTAGAGAAGTCATAGGATCTTGGAATATCATAGATATGCCATATCCTCTCATTTGCTGATTCTCTTTATCTGTATTGTAAATAAGGTTTTTGCCTTCAAATAATATCTCACCGTCAGTAATTATACCAGGAGGATATGGTACCAATTGCATAATAGATAAAGCTGTAGTAGTTTTGCCTGCACCTGTTTCACCTACTAATCCTAAGCTCTCTCCTTGCTGTAAGGATAAGTTCACACCATTTACTGCCTTCACTGTTTCATCTTCTGTAATAAAATGAACATGAAGATTTTTTATTTCCAAAATATTATTGTTTCCCATAATATAACCTCCTTCCTTACTTCAACTTAGGATCTAAAGCATCCCTAAGACCGTCACCAAAGTAGTTAAAAGCCAAAACAATTAATATAATCGCTAATCCTGGGAAAATGGCCAAATATGGGCTTGTCTCAAGATAAGTACTTCCAATCTTAAGAATATTTCCCCATTCAGGAATATGTGGCTCAACACCCAAACCTAGATAGCTTAGAGAACTAGTGGAAAGCACAGCTCCACCTATCCCTAAAGTAGACCTTACAATAATAGGTGCCATAGAGTTAGGTATAATGTGTTTAAATATTATAGTAAAATCTTTTGCACCACAGGCTTTAGCAGCTTCAACAAATTCCTGATTGGCAATGCTCATAACCGTTGCCCTAACAGTTCTAGCATACATAGGCACAGAACCAATACTTAGCGCCAAAATCAAGTTCATTGTACTAGCTCCAAAAGCTGCTACTATAGCAATTGCTAATAAAATTCCTGGAACAGCATAAAGCACATCCAGTAGTCTCATAACAATGTTGTCCACTCGCTTTCCGTAGTAGCCTGATACGGCTCCTAAAATCCCACCAATAACAATAGGTACTAAAGTAGAAATTAAACCTACGATTAGAGAAATCCTAGCTCCGAATACGATTCTTGTAAACACGCATCTACCATAGTTGTCAGTACCAAAAGGATACTCTAAAGAAGGCGATAAAAGTATAGCAGAATAATTATTATCTATAGCAATAGAATAATCAAATGTTAGGTAGCTACAGATAGATAGTGAAATAAGTAATGTAACTACAAACAATCCTAAAACTGACATGTAGTTTCTAAATAACCTTCTTAGAACGTCTATCCATTCAATAGATATTTCTTCATCTTTATGCCTTGCTTTGCTAATAATTATAAGTCCCAAAACAAATGCAAATATATTACCAATAAAAATACTAAGTATAAGAGGTATTGCAAAAGGGACTAGTTTTTTGTCAACCTTTTTACCTTTGACATACTTTGATACCATAACCATTGTAAATACATAAAACAAAGTAATACCAAGTAAAATACCCATTCCCAGCATAAAAGTATTTGATACATACTCTTTAAACAGGTTTAAGGCTGATACAAGCATAATAGTAAAAGTAGTCAAAATTGAATATATACAAAGATTGTATTCAATAGTTTTTTCTTTTTTAATTAATGTAAATCCAGCTATTGCCATAAAGAAGTTTCCTGTCAAAACGAAAGGAATAAGGAAATAGCCAATTATTCTTGTTGATGGTTTAATATCATCGTATTTCAATATCTCTTTCTTGATTTTCAAAGTGACTAGATATTGGATAATACCTGACACTAAAAATACAGCCGATACTGCTAATGATAAGTAACTTACCTTGCCACTTGCTATATCTACGCTTGAAATAAGAACGATTAAAAACAATAATAGTGATGCTCCCCATGCAAATGTGGAAGTTTTATATTCTTGAAAACTATTTAATTTTCTATGTTCAATTCTTTTCTGATATTGTTTATTTTCCATAGCTTCAAACTCTCCTTAATAGGATTTCATTTTAGATTTTATTCTTGGGTCCAAGAATGAATACATGATATCAACTATTAGATTAGCCAAACTTATGATTACTGCAACGTATACTACACCTGCTAGAACAATAGGTATATCAGGGATAAACTGCTTGTCCACTATAAAACTTCCTATACCATTAATATTGAATACCTTTTCTGTAACTGCAGCTCCACCAAGCATACCACCAAATTGTAATCCTATAACCGTAACAATAGGTATCATAGCATTTCCAAGAATATGCTTCATAATAACTCTCTTTTCATTTAACCCTTTTGCACGAGCTGTTGTAATATAATCTGCATTTTTTACCTCTAGCATAGAAGATCTAGTCATCCTAGCTACACTGGCCGCTAGACCAGTTCCTAAAACAATACTTGGCATAATAAGAGTTTTCCAATTGTTCGCAACAAAGGTAGCAGGCAGCCATTTCAACTTAATTGAGAAGTTTAATATCAAAATTAGCCCTAACCAGAAGTTTGGTATGGATAATCCAAGTAAGGCAAATAGCATAAATATATAATCAAATGAAGAATACTGCTTTATTGCAGAAATAATCCCTGCAGGTATTGCAATCAAAATCGCAACTAAAAGAGATGCAAATGTCAACTGTAATGTTATAGGAAACTTTCTTAGTAAGGCTGACAGTACATCCTCATTTCCTACGTAGGATTTTCCTAAATCAAATGAAAACAGGCTCTTAAAAGTATGCAAAAGCTGAATATGATAAGGTTTATCAAGACCATATATGCTATTGAATTTTGCAACCTGGTCTGGTGTTGCTGTTTGTCCCAAAATATTAGTTGCAGGGTCCATTGGTGATAAGTACATTATTGTAAATACTAACCAAGTAACACCAAAAATAACAAAGACCATCATGAAAAGTCTTTCAACAATGTATTTTGCATAAGGATTGCTAAAAATTAAAATCAGTATATACATTGGCAAAGACAGAATTATTGAAACTAGAAGAAATAACTTGTTACTAAACATCTCTATATATGTATTGCAAAAAGTAACTTCTTTTACTTGCTTCTGTCTAGCTACTTTATTTAACTCATTATCAATAACTTCATTAAACTGCTTATTTGTAATGTCCTTAACTTGACGCTCAAATTCTTCTGCACTTAATTCTTTCTTAAAAAATGACTGCTTATTTTTAAGTTGTTCCTTTGCATTATTATATATTTCCTCTTTAACGCCATCCTTTTCAAGCCTTTGATAAATACTTTCTCTTAACTTAGCATAATCATTATTTTGTTTATTTTTCATATGCTTAACAAAAACAAAAGGAAGAGATAAAATACCAAATATAAATAATAATGCTTTATAAAAGGGGCGTTTATACATTTTCTCAAATGTCACTCCGAGACCTTTAATCAACTTGTTTACCTCCTTATTTAGTCCTCAATTCCTCAAGATTTAACAAAGACTTGTCAAAAACTATTTCTTCACCATCATTGATTACAACACATGGCAAGCCTACTCTGCCAGCTTTCTTTATCTCTGAAAATTCAGGTGAGTTATCCCTATACTTTAAGAAGTTTTTTAAATTTAACATATTTTCAGTAATATCTAGATACAAAAATTTAATATTTTCACTTGAAAGAAACTCTTTCAAAGGTGCACAACCAGGTCAATGTTTACTTCCAAAAACAATTATTTTTTTCATATTATATTCCTCCCATGATGTTTTTTAGTTTTGTCTTTAAATAAGGTCACATTTTTTCTCATTATTGAAAATAAGAACACCCCCCTTGATATGGCCTTATTATTTCTTTGTATAAATAAATGCAAGAATTGTACCATATAGGAGAGGCTAAGTTTTCAACATGTACCTTTAATGCAAAGTCTCAACTTTGAGATTAAACCTTGAATATATATGTCTCTATTGAGTTGTTAAACAATAAAGTTGTTAATTCTCAACCTTGAGACAATTCTCATTATCGAGACTAATATCTAGGTCTTTTATTTTTCTATAAAATGTAGCTCGTCCTATTCCTAATTCTCTACATACCTGCTGAACCATATAATCTTTACTATTTGAAAATGCAAATTTGTTTATGCAATTAATAATAAGCTCTTTTTCTAATTCTTTCATAGAAGTACTCAAAGATTTCCCATCAAAGCGATCTGCTAGTTTGCATTTTTCCTGATTAGTTAAAAGCCTTCTTTCAACTAATTCACTGCCAATCATCTTTCCTGTCTCAAAATTTACTGCGTACTCTATAAGATTTTGAAGTTCTCTCACATTTCCAGGCCAAGGATACTTCAAAAGCAAAGAAATGGCATCTTGGCTTATTCCTCTAATATCTTTCTTTAGAAATTCAGCATAGTATTTGACAAAATGATTTGCAATAAATATAATATCGTCTTTCCGTTTCCTTAAAGGTGGGATATTAAGTGGAATCACATTGAGCCTATAGAATAAATCCTCTCTAAAAAGACCTTCCTTGACCCGTTGCTGTAAATCAACGTTTGAAGCAGCTATTATTTTTATGTCGATTTTTTGTATCTTGTTACTCCCAATTCTAGATACTTCTTTTTCTTGTAGGATTCTTAATAGCTTTACTTGTAATCTATAGGGCAATTCACTAATTTCATCTAAGAAGACTGTACCTTTATCCGCTATTTCAAATTTACCAATTTTATTAGCATAAGCTCCAGTAAAAGCACCTTTTTCATAGCCAAAAAGTTCACTTTCAAATAGTTCGTCTGGTATAGCACCACAGTTAATAGGTACAAAAGCATATTCTTTTCTATCGCTGAAATTATGTATTGCTCTAGCAAATAGTTCTTTTCCAGTTCCACTTTCACCTAATATAAGTACATTGGAATCAGACAAAGCGGCCCTTTCCGCCTGTTGTTTTACCTCAAGAATGCTATCTGATACTCCTAGGATATTATCAAATTGAAGCCTAACCTGATTCTTTTCAATAGATTGCATTACCTGCTTTTTGAAATAATTTATGTTTTGGATAGTAAGCATGACTTCATTAGTAAAACTATCTGTTTTTAAATAAGTAATAGTTACAAGAAGGCTATATTTTACTCCAAGAATATCAATCGCTATCTCACATGGATGAGTACATTCATCATTGTCTAATAGACTTTGGAGAATATCGTTTTTTCTTATCTCATTTACAAAATCGTCAATATTTTCTATGCCTATTTCATTTAATATTCTAACTAAAGAATTGTTTTTATATAGAACATTTCCCTTGCCGTCATAGATTACAACTCCTGAGTTTATGGTGTCTAGTATGGCTTTCATTCTATCTGACAATATTTTTTTCTCCATATTAGTCTGATATTCAGAATATTTTCCTTCAAGAAGAAAAGCCATTTTTTCAAGATAGTTTAAATAAACATCTCCATTTTTAACAAATTGCTTTTTCTGCTCTTCGTTGAATGCAATAACACCTAATACACCAATAACTTTTTCTCCTTGCTTTATAGGAACACATATTGTAGCTTGTTCAACGCAGGTTAAAAGCCTTGAGCATCTGCTACATAATGGTTCTTCCTGACACCTATTGGTAATAACCTGAGATTTACCAGTGGACAAACATCTATCAAAGGCTGAATTTTTTTCAATATGGCCATTAATTAGTGACTTATAAATTCCTGTTCCTGCAATTCTTTCCATCCATTCATTCATTATTGTTACATCAATACCAAGAACTGCTTCTATAGCCTCAGCAACTTTTTGTGACAATTCATAATATTCCTGGATACCTGTTTTTTCATACCCCATCAGATTGCCCCCTTTTATCAACTCTAATAATCGATGAATGGAAATTATGTTAAAAACATTATAACTCATTTCTCTAATAATGTACACAAAAACGCTTATACTCTTGTTAATATTACAATGTTTGCATCATTTTCCTTTGTTTAGATTATGGTACCTATACAATATAGTAATCATGCGTTCTAAGGTTATGGGTTCTTTGGGATTAGAGCCATCTGTAATATTTACACTTGGACTTGTTGCCCACTTCATAGCTTCATTTGCCCATAAATTAACTGATAAGGCTTCTAATTCTTGAGAAACCATTAATTTATAGTTACCCCACCCTGACCAGTTTTTATCAGCCAATATCCTTGGACAATGTTTTCCACTCCAATCATAATGCCTCTTTAGGCGTTCAACTCCCCAGTTTCTCTCATGAAGTATTTGAGCAGATAACTTAACTGCATTTAATATGGTCTTTTTTCTATCATTGCTTTCACATATCTCTATAGATATGGACTTTCTATTTCCTGTACCATTTTTCCCGTCACCTGCATGCCAAGCTACTTCATCTAGCGGAATTGCTTCAATAATCTCTTTGTCATCTACGGCCAAATGCCAGCTAGCTGTTCTTGTATTGCTAGGATTAATTAACCAATCCCTTTCGTTTTGAGCAGTACTATCTGGATTTGCAGTGCTATGTATAGTCAAATACTCAGGTTCCATAGCTATGCCTGGTCTTCTGTTGTTTGGAGTATCCTTTGGAATATGTTGGATATTAATTAGCATATAAAAAACCCCTTAGCATTTTTATTTTTTTGGTAATCTAATATATCTAAGATGCCGAAATTTGTTTCTATATACCATAGTATCAGAACATATGTTCAATGTGAAATGTTTCATTTTAACCCTTCATTTTAAATTGTATTACATACTTTTCCCTCTCTTGAAAATAATAATGGAGAGGTGATAATTATGGCTAAAAACAAAAAAAAGGAAAAATATATGGGGATGCCTATTGAAAAACAAGATACTGCTGCCTGGGCAAATATAGAAAAACAACAACCAGTTTCTAATGTTCCCATACCAAACTATCATCAAGTAAAAAACGCCAAGGAATGGGTAGACAGCAATCAGAAATAGGTTGAAAGCAGAGAATCAGGTTAGGTCATAAGCAGTCTCGCAACACAAATTTATAGGTCATAAAAAAGAAGTTCCGAAAGGAACTTCTTTTTTGGGACTTTAATACTTCATTTCCGCCAATCTTTTATAAGTCTCATATCTTTCTCTTGCATGTTTTTCTGCTTGGGTAAATAATTCATCCGCCACATCAGGGAATGCGTTCATAATTTGTGTGTATCTAATCTCTCCCTCTATGAATTCCCTAAATGAGGCAGTTGGTTCCTTGGAATCGAGGACAAATGGATTTTTTCCTTCCTCCTTTAGCAAAGGATTGTATCTATAAAGGTGCCAGTAACCTGCCTCCACTGCCTTCTTTTCTTCAGCAACACTGGTTCCCATTCCTGTCTTAATACCATGACTGATGCAAGGGGCATAGCAAATAATTAGAGATGGGCCCTTATATCTTTCTGCTTCTTTAATGGCTTTGATGGCTTGATTCATATTAGCACCAAGAGCTATCTGTGCCACATAGACATAACCATAGCTCATGGCCATCAATCCTAAATCTTTTTTCCGAATTCTTTTTCCTGCTGCAGCAAATTTTGCTACGGCTGCTGTAGGAGTAGATTTAGAGGATTGCCCTCCTGTATTAGAATAGATTTCTGTATCCAACACCAATAGGTTTACATCTTCTCCCATAGCCAATACTTGATCTACTCCACCATAGCCTATATCATATGCCCAACCGTCTCCACCTATAATCCATATAGATTTCTTTGTGAGATAATCTTTTTTCTCTAATATTTCCCTTGCAATTGGACTATCATGATGATTATGCTTTTGAAGTATCTCTATAACCCTTTGAGAAGCTTTTTCCGATAACTCTCCATCATCCATATTATCAAGCCAATCTTTGAAAGCGCCTTTACATTCCTCATCGAAGTTTGACTCAAGCCCTTCTCTCATTAATTCACCTAAGCGTTCTCGCATTTGTCGTACTGCAATGGACATTCCAAATCCATACTCTGCATTATCCTCAAATAAAGAATTAGCCCAAGAAGGCCCCCTTCCTTCAGCAGTAGTACTATAAGCTATAGAAGGAGCACTAGCTGCCCAGATAGAAGAACATCCTGTAGCATTTGCAATCATCATCCTATCTCCATAAAGCTGAGTCGCTAGTTTTACATAGGCAGTTTCACCACAACCAGCACAGGCTCCCGAAAATTCTAATAAAGGTCTTGCAAATTGGCTATTTTTTACAGTATTTTTATCTACCAAATAATCTTTGTCACGTATAGTCATGGCAAATTCCCAGTTTTCCTCTTGCCTTACTATTTCCTCTTCTGCATCTGCCATTACTAGGGCCTTTCCAGGTGCAGGACACACATCAGCACAATTTCCACAACCTGTACAGTCTAAAGGGCTGACTTGGATACGATAGGATAAACCATTAAATTCTTTACCAACTGCCTTCTTAGTCTCAAATGTATGGGGTGCTCTGCCCATTTCTTCTTCGTCTAATAGAAAAGGTCTAACTACAGCATGAGGGCAAATATAAGAGCATTGATTACATTGGATACATTTTTCTGTCTGCCACTGTGGAACCATTGGTGCAATACCACGCTTCTCATAGGAGGTTGTTCCAAGTGGATGAGTTCCATCTTCCATCCCTATAAAGGCACTAACAGGTAATTCATCCCCCTCATGCCTTGCCATTGGTCTTTGAATATTTTTAACGAAATCTGGCTCTCCTTTAATAGGAAGGTTTTCATCTTGCGCTTGCAACCAATGGAGTGGAATATCTACCTTAACTAGGCTGTCAACTCCCTTATCTACTGCCACTTTATTCATTTTTACAATCTTTTCGCCTTTTTTCCCATACAACTTTTCAATGTTTTGTTTTAAATATTTTACAGCATCATCAATAGGAATTACCTTGGCTAACTTAAAGAAAGCAGCCTGCATAATCATATTAATCCTATTGCCTAGACCAATCTCATGTGCAATTTTCATAGCATCAATAATATAAAAATCAACCTTATTTTGAGCAATAGCTATCTTTAAAGAAGCCGGTAATTTGTTTTCTAGTTCTTCTCCAGTCCATGGGCAGTTTAGTACAAAAATACCCTTCTTCTTTATTCCTTTTAATAAATCAAAATGATTAACATAGGAACTGTTATGGCATGCAATATAGTCTGCATTATAAATTAAATAAGGAGATTTAATAGGATTTTTCCCAAAT
>CAZUFW010000055.1:0-1980 GCA_964619895.1 uncultured Clostridia bacterium
ATTAAATTAGTGAATTTAGAGGGAAGAGAACATGAAAAGGTAGAGGGTTTTTCTAAAGGTATGAAGCAAAGGCTTCAAATAGCTAGAGGATTAATAAATGATCCCCAAATTTTATTCTTAGATGAGCCTACTATTGGATTAGACCCTATTGGTGCTAAGGATTTAAGGAATATTATACTAAAGCTTAAAGAGGAAGGAAAAACTATCCTCCTAACCACTCATTACATGCATGAGGCAGATGAACTATGCGATAGAATTGCCCTAATCAATAATGGAGAATTAATTGATATAGACACTCCCAAACAATTAAAGTTTAAGCATCTTAAGAATGAAAATGGCTCTCTTGAAGATGTTTACATAAAGCTTATAGGAGGTAATGAAATTGCTTAATTTTAAAGTGGTGTTTTCTACTTTTAAGCTTCACCTATCTCAATCTCTTTCTAGAGCTACTTTTAGATTTTGCATAATAGTTCAGCCTTTAATATATACTTTCATTCTTTATATGGTGTATCGGGAATCAACTTATACTAATTATGTAAACTATGTTATTCTAGGAAGTGGGCTTACCAGCCTTTGGAGTTCTATTTGTTTTTCATCAGCAGGGGACATAGAAAGAGAACGTTATATGGGAACTTTAGAGAATTTAGTTTCTAGTCCTTCAAAATTTACTACTATAGTTTTAGGTAAAGTCTTAGCAAATACCTTTTTAGGCTTGACTGGAATGATATTAAGCCTAATATTTACTAAAATATTTTTTAATGGTTCTTTATATGTAGAGCATGAATTTCTATTTTTAATTAGCTTTATTTTAATGATATTTTCCTTTATATCTATAGCTTTATTTATTGCATCCATATTTACTCTTTCTAAAAATGCTAGAGCTTTAATGAACTGCCTAGAATATCCTATATTTATTCTATGTGGTTTTGTATTTCCTATAGATATACTGCCTTCCTTTATAAAACCTTTGAGCTATGTGTTATCACCTACTTGGGCAGTAAATATATTGAGGGAAAGTTCCTTAGGTATTGATAATTTTTCTGCATTTTACAAGAAAATGTTTATCCTGTTTTTTATATCGGCTGCCTATCTTATAGCTAGTAAAATTTTGTTTTCAAAGGTAGATAAGCGTACAAGAATAGAAGCAACCTTGGGGGTGAGCTAGTATGGATAGCTTAAAAAGATTATACAGAAACGGACTATATTCATTTAAGGGATTATATGGGTTTTTAAAACCAGAAATTTATATATTAGTTAAGGTTGTGAATCCAATATTTCAAGTATTATTTTTCTCTTTGGTAGCCAAACACGCCTATGGCAACATAGATATAACCCCCTTTGTAATAGGGAATGCCTTTGTGCTTTGTATGTACAATGCCTTTTTTGGAGTGGGAGTCAATTTAATTTCTGAAAGGAGTTTGGGTACATTAAAGATTTTAATAGCTTCTCCGGCTAATAAGTTTAAGTTGTTTGTATCAAAATCTACATTTCACATACTAGATGGTATGATAACCGTATTTATAGGCTTGCTAACAGGAATTGTTTTTTTGAATATAAGAATACCCTTACATACTATGCCATATTTTTTATTGTCGTTGGTTGTTGCCATGTTTACCACATGTTCCATGGGGCTATTTATTGGGAGTATAGGGCTTGTAACAAGAGATATAAATTTACTATTAAATTTATCCTCTATGTTGCTAATGAGTCTAAGCGGTGTTAATTTCCCTACAGAAAAGCTTCCATTTTTCCTTGAAAGGATAAGTCACATACTGCCACTAACTAATGCATTGAAGGCGTCAAGATTGCTTATTAGTCCTGCCATAATATCCTATGAAGCTGTAGGCATGTATATATTTAAAGAGTTAGTAATTGGAGTGTCATACTGTATTATTGCCTATATAACATTAAAAGTTATGGAAGGATTAGCTAAAAATAAGGCAACTCTTGATATTTATTAAGAAGATACTTTTATACGAA
>CAZUFW010000055.1:1990-15599 GCA_964619895.1 uncultured Clostridia bacterium
ACTTAAGATGGCTTACCTCAAGGAGTGTAAGCCTTTATTTTTTAAAAAATTATGTTTATTTAAATGAGATTGATTTGGAAACGAAGTATAGCAATGGAAGGAATTAGGGAGTGAATGTAGAATTAAAGATCCTTATATAGCTGTTATCGATGAGAGTACAGCATGTATTCTTTTAATAATAATCGAAATTATAACCATAGATAAAGAATATTATTAAGCACAGCGACTCATGCTCTTGCTTTAATAACTGTAGAAGCAGGTAGATACACTAATTAGATTATAAGAGCTATCATTTTTACTATGGGATTTTCAATGTGTGCAAGAATTATATCTGAATATTAAAAAATAAACGTATATAGATGAGGAAGATGTATCGTATGAAAATAGACAGACTTCTTGGAATAATAACAGTACTCTTAAATAATGAAAGAACAACAGCAAAGATTTTAGCCGAAAAATTTGAGGTATCTATTCGCACCATTCATAGAGATATTGAAAGCATATGTAATGCAGGTATACCAATAATTACATATCAAGGCGGTGGTGGAGGAATTAGTATTGCTGAGGGTTATAAGCTGGATAAAAATATATTAACCAGTGATGAGCTAGGCAATATAGTAATTGGCTTAAAAAGCATTGAAAGTATATCAAATGATTCAAAGATTAATCTTTTACTAGATAAGTTATCTCTAAAACATGAGGACGTTATTTCCATTAGTAATAATATTTTTATTGACTTAACTTCTTTTTATAAAACAAGTCTTTCTCAGAAAATAAATCTTTTAAGAGAAGCAATAAATAATAACTGTGAAGTTATTTTTGATTACTTTTATACAAAAGGAACTTTGAGTAGGTGCATAGAACCCTGCTTTATTACCTTCAAGTGGTCTGCATGGTACGTCTTTGGATACTGTAAATTAAGAGAGGACTTTAGGCTTTTTAAACTGAACAGAATGAACAATCTTAAAATTACTGATATGAAATTTATTCCTCGAAATATTCCAACAGAAAGACTTAACTTGGATAACTATTTTCAAGATGATAAAAAAGTAATAACAGTACTTATTGACCGTTCTCTTGAATATAAAATAGTTGATCATTATGGTATTGATTCTTATGAAATTACGGAAGATAATCAGATTAAATTTTCTTTATTCTATAACAATCATCAATATGCAATGGATTTTATTCGAAGTTTTGGCGATAAAGCATACGTATTATCACCCAAATCGATAGTTGACGAATTAAAGGCTAATGCAAAAAATATTTTAGACATGTATAAATGAACATGACACACAGTTGGCATGTTCATTATGCTATGCTGATGCTAATAAAGCACAATTTCATTAGCTTTTATTGAAAATTACTTTTCTATAATTTTTCGAAATGAAGGAAAGGAGCTTAAAGCTATTATTAAGGATTTATAAAGGAAGAGAAGTAATTATAAGGAGGATGTATGTATGGATAAACAAATGATAGGAATGTGCGGTACATACTGTGGAGTATGTGAATGGGCAGAAAAGACAAATTGCCCAGGCTGTCAAGCGTGTCAGGGCAAACCCTTTTGGGGGGAATGTTTGATTGCAAGATGTTCGATTGATAAGGGGTATAATCATTGCGGTCATTGCTCAAATTTGCCATGTGAAGAATTACAGGCTGCATATGATAATGAAGAGCATGGCGATAATGGAGAGCGTTTGATTAATTTAAAGAATTGGACAAAGGGTAAAGAAGAGTATCTAAAACTAAGAACATTAAAGGTAGATAAGAAATAGCTGGAATTAAGTTACTATAAGCATATTCACAAGGCAGCTTTTGTTATAAAAACTAGCATTAGACTTGTTACGGAGAATTGTACCATATACAGTTGTATGTAGCTAATGGAAAATATGTTTTCTAATATTGATGGCAACAAAAGCATGATTATTGAATAAAGGGGGAAATATCATGAAACATGAATTTGAGAATAAAAAGCCAGAAACATTTGCTGCTACTTGGGAGGGACAGTATGAAGTTTTTAACTGGGCAGAGTATCTTATAGGTGTACCTATGCCTATATTTTTGATTACTACTTACAAAGAAAACGGCTTACCTAATGCATGCTTGCATTCATGGTCTTCTTTTTCAGGAGAAGAAGGGGGTCATTTTTGCATAATGAGTGGTATTCCAATAGAATATGGACATACGATTAAAGATATAACTAGAAATAAAGAGTTTTGCATTAACTTTCCAAATAGGGAAATTTGGGAAAAATGTTATAAGACAATTGAAAATAATAAATTTGAGGTTGATGAGATAGTAGAAAGTGGATTAACAGCTGAAGAAGCTGTTTCAATCAATGCACCTAGAATTAAGGAATGCTTTTTAAATCTAGAGTGCACTTTGGAATGGATTAAGCCTCTTTATGAAGGTAGTAAGTGTTGTGTAGTATGCGGCCGTATTAAGCACATAGCTATGGATGACGAATATTTCGACGAAAATAAAAAAGGGCGCTTTGGTGAAAGTGGATTTATCATGAATATTCACTCACCTAAAAATCCTTTAACGGGAGAATCACTAGATGATAAACTTGGTTTTGTGGAATACAAGTGATAATGATGTGCTGTTCATGATAGGGGAAAAAATATTGCATCTATTGCAGCAAAGCAGATATTTGATAGGTTTTTAGGTCAATGGGGATTGTATGTGGCACCATTAGGGACAAATCCAAGAGCAGAAAAGTTTTGGAGAAAAACTATTAGTGATTACACAAAAGGTAACTTTGAAGAAAAACATGGACAAACATTTGATGGTTACAGACTAATATTTACATTTAATAATACACAAATTTAATTATGGTATATTCAACGTTAAGGCACTTCGTTATTATGATGAAATAGGAATTTTAAAACCAGTACTTGTTGATATTATTGCGCAGATAAGCATGTAGGATATAATATAAAGTAAGTTATTGAAACTAGGGATGAAAAAATGATATGTTGAGTTAAAGGTAAACATAGCAAATCTAAAATCAAAAGTACAGATATCAGTATAATATTGTTAGGGGGATTAGAATGAAATACCGTTGCTTAATTTTAGACCATGATGATACAGTAGTTAAAAGTACACCAGACATTCATTACCCTTCTTTTGTAGAAGCATTGAAAACATTAAGACCTGAAATGGAACTTTTAAGTCTTGAAGAGTTTGTTTCATATTGCTTTAACCCAGGGTTTTCAGAATTATGTAAAGATGTATTGAAATTTAGCAAAGTTGAACAGGAATATCAATATAAAATATGGAAGAGTTATACAAAGTCGAAAACACCTGACTTTTATTCTGGTTTTCCTGAATTAATAAAAGAATATAAAAAATTAGGAGGCATAATATGTGTAGTCTCTCATTCTGAAAGTGAACAAATAGCAAGAGACTACATGTTAAATTGTAATTTTACTCCTGATTTAATATTTGGTTGGGATTTAGAAGAACACCAAAGAAAACCAAATCCTTATCCAATACTAGAAATTATGAAAAAATTTAACTTAGATAAACATGAGGTATTAGTAGTAGATGATTTAAAACCAGGATTAGATATGGCAAAAAGTTGTAATGTAGAATTCGTAGGAGCAGGTTGGTCTCATATAATACCAGATATAAAGAAATATATGAAGAATAACTCAGATTACTATTTTTCAACTGTTGAATCATTTAAGGAATTCGTATTATCTAAATAGAGATTTAATAAGGCGACTATTCATAAAATTTGTATTCAGGGAAGTTTTTTAACTTCCCTTGAATATTGCTATATTATCGCATTACCTAAGACACAGCCTTTTATATAAATGACCCGAGTAAAGACAAAGTGTTACTCTATTTACGATATGCTTCAAAAGTAATGACTTGATTTCTATCTGTAGGATATACGCCAAACCTATAATCAGAGGAAATAGTAATATCAACAAACCCAATCTTCTCCAGAATTAATCTAAATTCCTCTACTCCATACCACTTAAGTGGAAAACGCTCTAATTCGGTTTGTATCAACTGATTGTTACGCCACTTTTCATATCGCAAATGAGAAACTGTATATTGGTCAATAAAATTGACTTCTACAAGGGACTCGTTTAAGGTGATTATATCTTTCTCTGGAGTGATCCAGGTTCTTGTTGAAATAGGTCCAGTATTGAAATTTGATTGTATAAAAATATCAACAATAAGACGACCACCTATGGAAAGATGTTCATAGAAGCATTTTAATCCATTAATAGCATCTATTGAATTTTCTAGCAACAGAAAGGAGCCTGTAGGAATAATAATTGCTTCATATTTATGAGGTAGAGAAAAAGATTGCATGTTTTTTTGATAAAGATCAGCTTTTAGACCTCTTTGTTCACAATGAAATTTACATAAATCTAGCATCTCAGGAGAGGAATCTATACCATCTACAATAAAGCCTTCCTCTAGTAGAGGAACTAAGATACGACCTGTTCCTACTGCTGGTTCAAGAATCCTTCCTTTAATATCATTAAGTCTCTCTTTGTAAAACTCTACGTCTCCAAAGGAGCGTCCGATTGGTTTGTCTATGTTATATACTTCTGTAGAAAGCTTACTATAAAAACTAAACATATGTTTTACCTCCAAATAATTGTTATAATTAAGTGCTTTATTTTAATTCAAATATATAATTAAAATCCCTTATTAAGCAGTACTAAGTCCTAAGCCTTTTTAATAGGCACATAAATTTCCATAGCAATTTTACTATATTCCCAAGGATGACAACGCTGATCATAAAACTCAAAGTCAAGCTTTGAATCATCGATTTCATATCCAGAGGTCGGAAACCATTCTTCCAAAATATATTTCCAAGTACCTTGTATAGATTCAACAAAATCATGTTCTTCAACAGATGGAGTGGTAAACACGGCATAGGTAGCTGATGGAACCTCAAGCTTACACATATCTTCTGCAGCATTATCAAAACTAGCAACCTCTACCCCTAATACATACGAAAATTCATCGGTTTCCATATTGGTATTTACACAAATTCCGTATTCACCATGTTTAACTGGATTTTGTGTATTGTACAAATGTCCTTCTTTACCTTCTATATTACATTGATTCCAAAATGCAGGAATATCTCGAGAATGCGCGTTATTTCTTAGAGTGGTTTTAAATTCATACCCTACTATTTTAAAAGCGTCCCTATTGATTATTTTTGGCTGCATAATAATACCTCCTGTTTTATTTTCTCTTAATTTTTTTAGATTAATTTTTTGGGGTGGTGCTACTGGCGCATGTATCCTGTAGAAGCTTGGAGGATACCCAAAGGTTTTTTTGAAGGCTTTTGTAAAACCAGCATGGGTTTCAAAACCATAAAGAACAGCGATATCTAACACTTTTTGTCCTTTACTTAGTTCAAAAAGTGCATATTGAAGCTTTCGCTGTGTTATAAATTCCATTACAGGTATCCCGACAAAACTATTAAACACTTTATAATAGTGATATGTAGAAAATCCTGCTTTGCTAGCCAGTTCTTCTACTGCTATTTTTTCTAATATATGTTCATCTATATAATCTAAAGTTCTTTGAATCAAAGCCATATAGTCCATAAAAATCCTTCCTTTTAGATGATACCTTTTAAATTAATAATACCATTTAAGAGAATTACTTTCTTATCCTATTTTGTTAATTTGAAAAGTCTAAAGCAATAATATATTGTTAGATAGATTAAATATTTATTATCTTATAATAGCTTTGATTTGCCGTTACCTTATGTTTATTTAAATGAGATTGATTTGGAAACGATGTGTAGCAATAGAAGGAATCAAAGAGTGAATGTCGAATTAAAAACATTTATATGCCTATTAGGCTAAATATAATAGTCGAGGAGGGTACAGTATGGATTCTTTTAATAATAACCGTGATTTTATGAAAAGCGGATTTGATCTTCCTGAACGTGAATTTGTTTCTGATCAAGAACGGGGCCTGCCACCACCACCTGTTGAGAAAGCAATTGATAGCAATTTAAAAATAATTGAACTTCCAGCTGTAGATAAAAATATTATTAGACATAACGATTTATATTCTTGCTTTAATAACCGCAGAAGTAGACGAAATTATGTAGATAAGCCAATTACATTAGAGGAATTATCATTTTTATTATGGTCAACTCAAGGTGTACAAAAAATTATACCTGCATATAAAAAAACAGGACATATAACTTTGCGTCCGGTTCCTTCTGCAGGCGGTAGGCATTCCTATGAGACATATCTTGCAGTTAACAATGTGACAGGTTTGGAAAGAGGGATTTATATTTATTTACCCTTAGAGCACAAGCTTGCATTTTGTAATTCTGTTGATAATCTGCCAGATAAACTTATCTATGCCTATGGTGGTGAAAATTATCAAGATGAAGCCCAGTGGCTCGGGAGAGCACCTGTTGTATTCCTATGGTCCTGTATCCCATATCGTGGAGAATGGCGATACCATTGTGAAGCACACCGATTAATGCTGTTAGACATAGGGCATGTATGTCAAAATCTATATCTGGCCAGCGAGGGTATTGGGTGTGGCACTTGTGCAATTGCAGGGTATGTTCAAAAAGCTTTTGATGAGCTGCTTGGAGTAGATGGGCAAGATGAATATGTTGTTTATGTTTCTGCTGTCGGTAAAGTAGAATAAAAGGATATACTCTGATGAGGAAGTGATTGTAGTTATAAAGGGGAGAGCCATCCATAAGTAATAGTAGTTATGCTTCAGATGAGAATGTCTCGCGTTTTATTGGATGGAATTTAATGCATACCTAAAAAGAAGATGAGTTAATTTCTCATCTTTTTTTGTTCAATGCATTTTTGGAAAAATAGACAATTAGTTAAAATGTTTATTTATATATAGACAAAACTAGAATTGTAATATAAAATA
The DNA here is from genome assembly GCA_964619895.1 of uncultured Clostridia bacterium. Lineage (GTDB taxonomy): Bacteria > Bacillota > Clostridia > Tissierellales > Proteiniboraceae > Proteiniborus. The sequence continues at coordinate 8,891 of CAZUFW010000055.1, forward strand.
TAGAAAAGACAATTAGAAATTAATAGAAAGGATTTGGGGTAATTGGATATAAAGTCGAATGAATCATTATGGAATGCATCTATAGAAGAAGTAAAGAATGGTTTTGTGGAAGATGACCGAGGGTACAGATGCATAATATGCGAAGAAGTATTCCAAAAGGGACGCATTTATGAAATAAATTCAGCTCTGTATGATGCAAGAAGAGCGACAGAGATCCATATAGAGGAAAGACACGGCTCAATGCTTGAGTACATATTGGGAATGAATTCTGCTTTTACAGGATTGTCAGATGCTCAGAGAAAGCTGTTAACATCAATGTCAAAAGGAATGTCTGATAAAGAAACTGCTGCAAGGCTTGGGGTTGCACAATCAACTATAAGGAATCATCGCTATAAGCTAAGAGAAAAGGAAAGGCAGGCAAAGTTATTTTTGGCTATGCTGGATTTGCTTTCAAAGAGTACAAACAGTAAAATTAATAAGCTAGATAAAGAAGCTATATGTGATGCACACAAGACAGCAACTTCAATAGACGACAGATATAATATCACAGATAAGGAAAAGAGTAATGTGATTAAAAATTATATTAGTCCTGAAGGTGCATTAAAAAGCTATCCTGCAAGAGAAAAGAAAAAAATTATTGTATTAGAAGAGATAGCAAAGAATTTTTCAAAAGGAAAGATTTATTCAGAAAAAGAAGTTAATAGGATTTTAGAGAGAATATTTGAAGACTACGTGACTATAAGAAGGTCACTAATAGAATATGGATTTTTAGAAAGAGCAGATGATTGTAGCAGTTATTGGGTAAAAGAATAAAGCTTTTAAGCTAAGTATCTTCTTATCTTTATGTTAACTTGTATCAGATAATTAATGTACTTTTTAAACTAACTTTTTTGAAATGAAGTCTTTAATACAATTTATTTAAGCAATAGGTACAAAATATGAGAGGGGTGGTATTAATGAATTTAAAAGAATCAGAAAGAATTTGTCCTCTTTGTGGTAAGGACAATAATTGTCAGCATGGCCAAGGAGGGTGCTGGTGTGAGACTGTGACGTTCCCTAAATACATATTAGATTTAATTCCAGATGATAAAAAGGGAAAAGCATGTATATGTAAATCTTGTTTAGAAAAATATCAAAAATAATTAAAAAGACATACTTAGCAGCAATTCAAGATGATAGTTTCTTTGGGTTTGCTGCTTATTTCGTTTTTGTTTCTATTTTAAATGTAAAGTATCAATATTCAATAATTTATATACAATGCTATAAACAGCTGCATAGTAAGTAAAATGCTTGATAGAGGTAATAACCCTATCAAGCATTTTTTAATATATTATTTTATTCAGATATATTTACTACAAGTTGCGTTTTACTTTTTACATTTCACGAATCCTGCAATGCTATCCCAAATGCAAATTCCAATGAAAACTATCACAAATTTTGGCGCTATTGTTAATATAGCTTTATAAGCAGAAACTCCCGCAAAATTGGTAATAGTAGCTGTAAGCCTGTGATTGAACAGGGCAGTATCACTTACCATTACATAAACAAGTATGGACGATGCTGTATTATGAATAGCATTACCAATGGCTAAAGGAAGATTCCATCTCATAATAATAAACTTGTAGACAAAAATGCAAAGCTGAATGATAGCCAGCAGAATAATTACAGGAATATAGTATTGCAGACGTTCAACTATAAAAAATGGTTCGTTAAGGATCAATCCATCACTACCTTTCGTATACCATCCAAAAAGTTGAGGCTTAAAGTATAATAGTGCAGTAAAGAACACAGTGCAAATCATAGAAAATATTGTTTCTCCACGAGAGATTTTCTTTTTTTCTGGTATAGGTAATGAAGGTAAATCATCAATTGACCACTTTTTATTAGCAAAAGGTAAATTACCTTCACGGACTCCCGTACGTTCTAATATTATGAAGGTTAATGTTACCCATAAAAATGCTTGTGTTATTCCTTGAATTGCTGCAACGAGCATATTTACGAAAATATCGATGAATATATTTACGAAACTGTCAATTGACATGTCAAATAATCTAGCATTGCCTGAGGATGTAAACATCATATCAAGTATAGAGATACTTACAAATACACCTATAACAATACCTACTACTAGCTTAAGAACTGAAATGTAGCTATCATAGAGGCTAGGGCCTATCAAATATCTTTTCGTTTGGCAATATTCATTTGCAAGCTTTATTGGATTACCAAGCTTTTCAAGGATTGCACGAACATCGTCTTCTGTTGCATTGTCAGGCAGCATATCTTCTATATTAGCATATAGTTCGTTACTCACGTCTTCACGAGAATCAGCTGGCAAATGCTCAGTGACTGCATAAATATAACGATCAATCAATTCCATTATCATCATCCTCCATTAATAATTCTTCTAATTGCATTGAAAGATTTTTCCACTCACTCTTTAAGCGTTTGTATACTTGTTTTCCTTCATCACTTAAAACGTAAAATTTACGTGGCCTGCTTTCGGTAGTATCCCAATTGCTTATTAGAAGCTGTTGTTTTTCTAATCGACGAAGTAATGGATAGAGTGTTCCTGCTTCAATTGGAGCGTTTTTATTTTCTAACTTTTGAACAAGAGAATAACCATACTCAGGACTACTAAGCTGGCTAAGAACCGAGAGTACTAATGTTCCTCGCCTGAGTTCAACAATTAGGGAGCTCATTAGTTCATCAATAGTATCCATATAATCACCTCATATTTAGCATACTGTATGACATACAGTATTGTCAATAGAGTATTATTAAAAATATTTTATTATTTTGCTTTTAGGTGTATATCTGGAGGTGCTAATTGTATTATGAAATGCCTATGCAGCACATAAGAAGACATTATCTTAATCACAATAATAATTGGCTTGTCTCCAAGTGTTATAATGCGCTATGCCTAACATCTATTCTGTGAGAGGAAATTTACATAGATTATTAACAGGATATGGTATATTATTAAAGTATATAAACTATCTTAATATAGTGAACTGAAGCATAAGCAAATATGCAAATTGTTTATGTCATATATAGTAAAGAAATTTTGCTTATAATACAAACATAGGAGGGGTCAACATGAATATAAAAAAAGTTAGGAACAGAGGTATTCTTTTCTCTTTTAATGACTTGGGTATTCTCACAAATGTATATATCATTCAGGGAGAGCGTTATATCTATATAATAGATACTTACCTAGGACCGGAAATAATGAAATCAGTTAATCAATATATAGAAGATTCCTTTGGAGACAAGCCAATTATTGTTGTAAATACTCATAGTCATTGGGATCATGTATGGGGAAATAGCTTATATTCTTCTTCTTTTATTATAGCTCATGAAAAATGCAAAAAATATATGCAGCAATATGGAGCACAGGCTCTTGAGAAGCATGGAAAATACCGAAAGGGAGAGGTTATTATTACATACCCTAATTTAACCTTCACTGATAAAATTTTTTTCGAAGAAGATTGCGTTCTTATTTATCATACTCCTGGGCATACAGATGATGGAATATCAGTATTAGATATGAAGGATAAGGTCTTATTTGTTGGTGATAATTTAGAGCGACCTATACCTTATCTTATGTCAGAAGACCTTAATCAATATATGGTTACATTAGAAAATTATCTAAAAATAGATGCCGATATTATCATAGGAGGACATACTGACTGCCAGGATAAAGACTTGGTTAGAGATAATCTTGATTATGTGAAAAAGGTTATATCTGGCGAGACTATAGAAATAAAGTCTAAAGAATTCGAGGAGTATCATAAAGCTAATGTGGCTTGGCTTAATCGATAAAGGGGGAAAAATAAGCATAGCACCTAAAATCTGCTATGAAATGATTTAAAGGAGTGAGATACGGGATTATGAACAAGAAAAGGGGTAAAAAGATTTGGATAGCATTGGGTTGTATATTGCTTTTATCAGGGGTGATATTTTTTTATGGATTTTATAATAAGTATCCTATCACTGCTTATGAACCTAAACCCTATGAACCTAATGGAGAGGCAATTCCAAGTAGGCAACTAACTGAGTTAGAGGTAAAATCCGATGCAGAAGATATGATAGAAATTATGGAAAGTACTCATCCGACTTTTTTAGAAGGAGAAACAGAAAAGTATAAAGAAGCTAAAACTAGGTTTTTGAATGAAACAAATAGAAATATGACAGTAGATGAGTTCAAATTTTCTGTTAGTAGGTATTTATCTTCCATCCAGGATGGACACACAAGATTGCGTTGGAAAGAAACAAAATATTTGGACGTTAATTGGAAGTATTTAGATGATAAGCTGATTTTATTTGACGAGAATAATAAACCAACAAATAAAATCGTAACTAAAATCAATGGTGTTGACACTCATAAGATAACTGATATAGTGAAAGAACTTTTTCCAGCAGAAAACTATGTAGCTGAAAGCATGAATTATGATTTTTACTCAAAGAGTGAAGAAATATTAAAATATTCAGGAGTTGACTGTACAAATGATATGGTTCTAACGGTCATGAATGAAAATTTAGAAGAATATATAAAAACAAAATTTTACAATTGGGAGAATAATTACTCTATAGATTATGAAATTTCGAGCAAAAAAATAGAAGATAATATAACATACATAAAATTAGGAATTTGTGAGTTAAATGAAGAGCTAAATAAGGTTGCTGAAGATTTAAAACAGGCTGTTGATGATGGCATAGAAAATGTAATTATCGATGTAAGAGATAATCCAGGCGGAGATTCACGTGCTTGTAGCATCATTATGGATTCTATGAAAATAAAACCAGGTAATTTTGGGGCTATAATAAGATTTTCACCATTGGCACAGGAACGTTATGGTTACTTGAGAAAAAGTGGATTTATAACATATGAGAGGAGTAATGATGTAGTACGGAATCAAAATATTAATCTATACATTCTTACAAATGAGCAAACTTTTAGTTCGGCTCAATGGCTTGCCACATGGGTTAAAGATGGAAAGTTAGGCACTATCGTAGGACGCCCTAGCAGTAATATGCCCTCTTCCTTTGGAGACGTATTACCATTTCAATTGAAAAACTCTAAGTTAGATGGTCAGATTTCATTTAAGAAATGGACGAGACCAGATGAAACCAAAGATAGCGAACGAGTTTTACAGCCAGATATTTATGTAGATTATTCAGAAGATGCATTAAGTAAAACATTTGAACTGATAAGATCAAAGTAACAAAAAAGATAAAATACAAGAGTGTCATACATGAAGGGGAGATTCACATGAATAGGGCAGAAGATACACTATTTAAGGAAGGGTTAAGAGAAGAGAATTTATTGAAATTACAACAGGTACCCAAGGGAGATGTACATAATCATTGTAGTACAGGCATGAGATTGTCTATCTTTAACAAATGGGCAGGTGGAAATGCAAATCAGGCGCCTAAAAAGATGAATGGTGTTAAAGAACTAAATGAATACATTTTTAACGAAGTTAATAAACGTATTAGTAAGGAAGAGGATGTGGCATTTTTAATTGAGGAAACTGTAAAAGAAGCCATAGAAGATGGTGTGAAGGTATTAGAGACTAGCATAGATTGCCATGAACTAATGCATTTTACTGAGCAGAACAACCTTTTCAAAACAATACTACGTATTAAAGACAAATATAACTCCCATACAGACTTTAGACCAGAGGTAGGAATGGCTATAAATACGTCTAGGGAAGACTTGAACAAGTATTTAATACCCTGCATAGAAAGCGGAGTATTTATGTCTATTGATGCATATGGAGAAGAAACTATAGAGGGCTACAAAAGATTGAAAGAATATTACAAGTATGCAAGGGATAAGGGCCTTAAGCTTAAGATTCATGCAGGACAATTTTTAGCAGCAGAAAATGTTAGGGCAGCCATAGAGTTATTAGAAGTAGATGAAGTTCAACACGGCATAGGAGCAGCATCTAGTGAATACATAATGGACCTTATAAAAGAAAGAAAAATCAGGTTAAATATTTGTCCAAGCAGCAATTACATACTAGGAGCTGTTAAGGATATCAGAAACTATCCAGCTAGGAAATTGTATGATAATGAAATAACTATAACAATAAATACGGATGATTTGTTATTATTTGATAGTGGAGTTTCTGAAGAGTTTTTATCCTTATATAAAGTAGGTTTGTTTAACGAGGATGAGCTAAATGAAATAAGGAAAAATGCATTATAAATTTCTTTATAGCAGTTAGATATGACATATATTTGTCTTATTTAACTGCTATAATTATTATGGGTGATATTATGAGGATAAATCGGTTGATTGAGATTACTGTAATACTGCTTAATAAAGAAATAGTGACAGCAAAAGAACTTGCAGAAAGATTGGAGGTCTCCACAAGGACTATATATAGAGACATAGAAGCACTGTCCATGGCAGGAGTTCCAGTATATATGAGCAAGGGAAATGGTGGAGGTATTTCGCTATTACAGGACTATTCCATAAACAAGGCTATTTTATCAACAGAAGATAAGGAAAGCTTGATTTTAGCCTTAAAGACTTTACAAGTGACTAAATATCCAGAGATTGATTCTGTTTTCGAAAAGATAAGTGCCATTTTTAATAATGATAATTCTGAAGACTGGGTACAGGTGGACTTTAGTCAATGGGGAAGCAATCCCAATGAAAATCATAAGTTTACTAAAATAAAAAAAGCAATACTTAAAA
>CAZUFW010000055.1:15609-21011 GCA_964619895.1 uncultured Clostridia bacterium
CATGTTATAACCTTCAATTATACAAATGCTTTAGGTGATACAACTAATAGAGTAGCAGAGCCAATGAAATTATTGTATAAGGGTCATGCATGGTATCTATATGGTTATTGTAGATTGAAATCAGACTTTAGAGTTTTTCGCATTTCTAGAATAAAAAATCTTATAATAAATAGTGAAGTGTTTTCAAGAAGAAAAAAAGATAAAATACAAAGCTTAGAATATAGAGATACGCCAACAAAGAATGTCACTCTTAAACTCAGATTTAAGCCTGATGCATTATACCGAATTTACGATGACTTTGATGAAAAGGTTATAGTAAGAAATAAAGATAACACTTATGATGTAACCGTAACTTTTCCAGAAGATGAATGGGTATACGGTTATATACTTTCCTTTGGCAATTATGTAGAAGTGTTAGAGCCACAGCATATAAAAGATATTATTATAACTAGAATGAAAGAGGCGTTAAAAATTTACGAAAAATAAATTCTAATATGACAAACTGGTGTCATATAGCTTAGATATAATTAAGGAGAATAGCTATTCTAATAAAATGAAAGGGGGGATAATCAGGTCTAGATCATGGAACTTATTGAAGCTAAAAAAATACTATCTCCTTGGTCAAGTGGAGATAGCTGGTTTGGATATAATTACAATATGAATATATACAAAGGCTGCAGTCATGGCTGTATTTATTGTGACTCTAGAAGTGAGTGCTATAGGGTTGATAATTTTGATAAAGTGAGAGCAAAGAAAAATGTACTTTTACTTTTAGAAAATGAACTTAAGTCAAAACGAAAAAAGGGGGTTATAGGAACAGGAGCAATGAGTGATCCATATAATCCTTTTGAAGAGAAATACAAGTTGACAAGAGGAGCCCTAGAGCTCATTAATAAATATGGATTTGGAGCAAGTGTCCTAACTAAATCAGACTTAGTGGTTAGAGATATTGATGTATTATCTAAAATCCAGGAACATTCCCCGGCAATGGCTAAGTTCACAATAACAACCTATGATGATGAACTGTGCAAAAAAATAGAACCTAATGTGTCTGTGACCTCAAAGCGATTTAAAGCATTAAATGAAATATCTGAAGCAGGCATATTTACAGGGGTACTTATGTGGCCATTGTTACCCTTTATAAATGATACTGAAGATAATTTAAAGCTTATAGTAAAAGCTGCAGCAGAAAATGGTGCTAGGTTTGTTAGTCCATCTTTAGGAGTAACATTACGCCAAAATCAACGATTGTATTTTTATCAGCAGTTAGATAGATTGTTCCCCGGGTTAAAACAAAAGTACATTAGTACATATGGTGAAAAGTACGAATGCAATTCTTTGCTTGAAAACCAGTTATGGAAGACATTTAAAATTGAATGCGATAAATACAGCTTGCTGTAGAAAATGTCAGATATAAGAGAAGCATACAAAAGAAAATATGAAAATAAACAAATGTCGTTGTTTTAGCTATTTATTAAAAAATAAGGAGGGTTTTTAATGGATAAGAATCTAGAAGCTATACTTTTTGAATGGAATTTCATAAGAAGTTGTTCTATAAGCTTTATAAATGACTTAAGTGATGCAGACCTTGACAGAATACTGCCAAGAAAAGGGTTAAATACATTTAGAAAGCATTTTCAAGAGATGATTGAGGTTCAAAATGATTATTTGGTGGCTATCAGTAATTCTAAAATGGCTTATAATGGCACGCCAGATAGCCAAATTGATGGTAATTTTACTAAAGAGCAACTTCTTGATAATATGAAATCACTAGATTATAAATTAGAAGAAGTTCTAGAAAGCGTTAACGAAAATGCTTATGTAGAATGGTTTGGGAAAAAATTACCCCTATCATTTCATCTATCTGCAATGATATCTCATGAGTCAATGCATATAGGTCAGATAATTGCCTTCTGTTATGCTTTGGATATTCAAATACCTAACTATATAATAGAAAACTGGGCGTTGTCAGGGAAATAACAGTGTTTTTTGAGAGCTTTTATGTTTTGATAGGTTAGGATTGTTTAATAATGGTGGGTTAAATGAAATAAGGAAAAATGCATTTGACAATCATAGGAATACAATGTAATATTTAACTATAGTATCTATACAAGGAGAAACATATATGAGAAAACTTATTCTAAACATTGCTAGGTAATTAATTTAATATCATGTCTAAAGAATGTTTTTTGCTTGTAATCAATACAGGTCTATTTTTGTTACATTCTTTTAGATAAATGCAATGTTACGGAATAGTTTTCATTTATACCTTTATAGATATTATTCTTGAAATAATAGAGATTAATTTATTCTATTATTTTTCAAGATATATATTTGTTATGCTAAAATGCCGTACTAACCTACGGCTTTTTTATGTTCATAAACAATTAAATAACTATATTTATAGTTATTAAGAGCATAACACTAGATTTTAAAGGCTGTAAGTGAAATATATTTCACTACGGTCTTTTATTTTTTTAGCGAGGTGAGACTATGCCTGTATAATTAAATGAATTTTTAGATTCTTATTAACATATTTTTTATAGGGGGTAGAAAAATGGCGAGTAATATTGAACAAATGGCAGAGTTTTTTAATAACAGAGCAGGCGGTTATGAGGAGCATATGTTAAGTTCCGAAGATAGCTTTATTTACTATAAAACTTTGTCTAAAGAAATAATCTCTACTCATGACAAAATAGAGATACTGGATTTAGGTTGTGGTACAGGGTTAGAATTGGAGGAAATATTTAAAAAGTGTCCAAATGTAAATATAACTGGAATTGATATGTCAGAAAGCATGTTGGAGCTGCTAAAGGCTAAACATATCAAGTTTTCTAAGCAAATTAAACTAATAAAAGGATCGTATCTTGATGTCAGCTTTCCTGAAAATAAATATGATTATGTGATTTCAAGTATGACTATGCATCACTTCACTCATGACGTAAAGAGACAGTTATATTGTAATATTAAGGATTATTTGAAAAAGGGAACAGGTATCTATATTGAGGGAGATTACATGGTAGATGATGAAAAAGAGAAAGAACATCTAATAGAATATTATGAAAAGCTTAAACAGCTTGACAACCAAATCTATCATATTGATATCCCATTCTCAGTGGATACTCAAAAAAGGCTATTGATGGAAGCTGGATTTAGCAATGTGAAGGTAATTTATCAGAAGGAAAACTCGGCGATTTTAATAGCATCTATAGTATAAAATGTTCGGAAATACAGACTGAGGAGGACAATTTATGAACAATACTGAAATGTTTATACAAGCTTTAGAAAGCAGAGATATGGAATTATTAAAGAGAGTTCCAAAAGCTGATTTACATAATCATAGTACTAGTGGATGTTCAAGGGAATATATTAGAAAGCATTCTGGAATAAATATTCCTATGCTTAGGGATAAATTACAATCGATGGATGAAATGCATCAGTGGATGAGTAAAAATATAAATAGCTATTTTGAAACTGCTGAAGGAAGAAATATGCTATTAGAAGGGTGTTTTCAGGTAGCTAAGGATGATGGGGTAGCAGTTTTAGAGGTAGGAGAAGATGTTTGGGGAAATGGACATTATTATGATGGGGGCATAAATAAGCTTATAGAGCATTATAAAGGTGCACATAAAAAAATATGTCCTGAAGTTGATTTTAGGTTTCAAGTTGGACTATCAAGACATTGTCGTATAGAGCTTTTAGAGAAGTGGATAGAACCTTTTTTAGAGCAAGATTGTTTCTATTCGATAGATTTATATTGTGATGAATTTGTTCAACCCATTAAAAACTTCAAGGGCCTTTACAGAAAAGCTAAAGAAAAAGGATGGATTTTAAAGGCTCATGTAGGCGAGTGGGGCACTGCAGATGATGTTAAAGAGGCAGTAGAAGAATTGGAACTTAATGAAGTGCAGCACGGAATAGCAGCTGCAAATTCACCAGCTGTAATGAATTGGCTTAGGGATAATAAAATACAACTAAATATAACTCCTACTAGCAACGTATTATTAAATAGAGTAGAAAGCATAGAAAAGCATCCAATTAGAAAGCTATATGATTATGGAGTAAAGGTTACAATTAACTCAGATGACATCATAATATTTGATTCTGAGGTATCTAAAGAATATATGAGGTTATATGAAGCCAAAGTATTTACAGCTACGGAACTAAATCAAATAAGATTATATGGATTAGTGAGTAGAGGGTTTTACGAATAAAAACTTTTTATTGTTAATTAATGAATTACAAAAAGATGCAGTAGGTTTGTTTAGATAACCTATTGCATCTTTTTGTATTTTATTAGTAGTGTAAAATAATCTGTGTTTAAGCAAGTTTTATCCTATTATGTTTATTAAAAAATAGTTACCCCATCTTTAATAAGTTGACCTACTTTACCTTCAACTTTTTCTAATAAGTCCAACATTTGTTTTGAAAGCTCCTCAGTCTCATTATATAGTCGTTGTGCAGTTGCTTTATCGTTATTCTTGACAGCATCAATGACCTTGTCCCCCATATTATGAAACTTATGGTGGATTTCATCTATCTGTTCCCATTCCTTTGATATTGCTGGATGATTTATTTGAATAGCATGATAAAAATGTCCAAAGGCACATCTTTTCGAGTTAGTTTGAAGCGGGTATGTACGCATCTCAGTTACAATTTTCTTAAGTCCATCTACCCATTTTACATGGGCTCTCATTGCTTTTTCAATTACGTCTTGTAGTTCTTTATTTGTAATCGCATGGGCACTATTTTCAAGTCCTTCAAACATGTTTTGGACTATTTCAGAGAGTTGATTGTCTATTTGAGATATTTGCCCAGCAAATTCTACGCTTTGTACTGCTTCTTTATGTATATTTTGAGTCATGTAGCTAAGTCTTTCTGCATCGTTACCTGAGGCTTCCATGGCTTGATTAATTTCACCAGCAGCAACTCTTATACCTTGCATAGAACTATGAATTGAACTTACACCTGTGATTACACTATTGAGCATCTCCACGTTTTTGCCAATAGTATTTGATACCATTTCTATTTTCTCGCTCATTTGGCTAGTAGATGTTATGGTACTGTTCAAGCTTTCTTTCCCATCTTGGGCAGCAACGTGAATATTGCTAACAAATTGCCTCATTCCCTCAAGGTTTTGTTTTGTATCATCAGCCAACTTCCGAACTTCTTGAGCTACAACTGCAAATCCACGTCCATTTTCTCCAGCTCTTGCTGCTTCTATTGCTGCATTTAATGCTAAAAGATTGGTTTGTTCTGCTATAGCTTGTACACTATCAACTATTTTACCAACTTCTTTTGCTAAATCTACTAGCTGCTGAATTTTTTCGTTCATGATTCCGGTGTCTTGTATAACATTATCTTTAAGCGATTGAACCTCTTCAAGTAGATTTACACTCTCA
>CAZUFW010000056.1:0-20380 GCA_964619895.1 uncultured Clostridia bacterium
AATTCATCTCCAAGGTAGATAGTTCCATCCATATCTAATAAGAATACAGTTTTTCTTTTTAAAGTCTCCAAATCCTTCCTCCCTTTACTTCGGTAAGCTTATCTAAATAAATTTAAACTAAATAATGCGATGCTTTCAGAATAAGTAACTAGCAGCAACACAACTAATAAAGCTACTATGAAAGGCCAAACTTCCTTTAAGAAATCTTCTAAGGTTACACCTATTAAAGAACACACTGTAAACATCATAGAACCAAATGGCGGAGTTAATCCTCCAATCATGATATTTACTATGAATATCATTCCGAAATGAATAGGATCTACACCAAGGGCTTTAACTGCTGGAACTAACAATGGGGCTAATATTACTAATGCTGCTCCCCCTTCAAGAAACATCCCTACTACCAATAAAACAATATTTATTATCATCAATAACACAAAAGGACTATCTGTCATGTTCATAAGAGCTTGTGTTATCATTTGTGGAATTCTTTCTAATGTAAGATAATAACCAAATACTTTGGCAGCTGCAATTATAGTTATTACTGCACCTGTACCTTTAACGGTGTCCTTTAATATTATTGGTATATGTTCTAATTTCAACTTTTTATATACAAAGAACCCTACTATCATGGAAAATAATACTGCTATTCCGCCTGCCTCTGTAGGAGTGAATATACCGATTCTCATTCCCATAATTATAGCAAAAGGAATTAAAAGTGCCCAAATAGATTTTACAAAACTAATAAAAATATCTCCAATAGAAGCCATTTTATCTCTGCTTGGTTCATAATTTCTTTTTTTAGAAATAATGGCAACTGTTATAACCATAGCTATAGTCATTATTATGCCTGGAGTATATGCAGCTAAGAACATATCTCCTACAGTAACACCTGCAATGATTGCATATAATATAAGGTTTGTTCCTGGAGGGATTACAGGACTTACTGTTGATGAAGCAGCAGTTACCGCTGCTGAAAATGGTTTTGAGTAGCCCTTCTTTACCATTTCAGGTACCAACATTTTGCAATCCATAGCTGCATCTGCGTTTGCAGAGCCTGAAATTCCACCCATTAATGCACTAAGAATTACGTTAACTTGAGCAAGTCCTCCTCTCATATGTCCTACTAAAGTATCCGCGAAGTTCATCAATGCTTCACTAATTCCTGAATAATTCATTACAGAGCCCAACATAACAAAGAATGGTACTGCCAAATAGGGGAAGGATTCTACTGAAGTAACAAACTGCTGAATTACCATTTCCATAGGCATTGAAGTATTAAAGAATATAAAATAAGATAATGCAGAGCCAATCAAAGCATATGCTATTGGTATATTAAGAAAAAATAAAATAAAAAGAATTATTATAGGAAAAATAGCTTCCACTTATTGTCTCCCCCCTTGATTATCAGTATCTTCATTTAAAAATAATTTCTTGAGATTTTGAACAAAAAAGATAATTGAATATACAGTCGTAAGTGCAAAAGCAATTACTATGGATGTATATATATATTTGTAAGAAATCTCTAATGCTGCAGTTATTTTTGTAGATCCTGATACATATTTAAAACTGAAGTAAAACATAGCACCAGATATAACTGCTAACAATAAAGAAGTGAAAACCTCCATTATTTCTCTTCCTTTTTTAGGCAACAACTTTACCAAAGCTTCTACACCTAAAAGTTCTTTGCATTTGTAAGCATTAGCAAAGCCTAAGAATATAGTCCAAACAAACGCACCTACAGCAATTTCTTCTGCCCAGTGATAAGTAAATCTTAAAAAATATCTAGTAAATACGTTCATAATTACAATGACAGTAGTTGCAGTTAAGAAAAAGCTTCCTATGTAAAGCTCAAAATCTTTTGTAAATCTCTTAAAAAAATTACTCATTTCTACCTCCTGTAATATTAATACCTCTAGGCAATCGCCGGAGGTTGAGTTCAATGGTTTTATTATTTTAAAGTTGGAAGGAGAATTACCCCTTCCAACTTTTTTACTTGCTATATGATAAAAAATAAATTATTATTATTTTTTCTTTATTGCATCTAATTCTTTTAATATCTCTTCATATATACCTGGAGTCCACTTATCGAACTTAGTATATACTGGAGCAACGGCTTTAAGAAAAGCTTCAGCATCTACTTCGTGGAATTTTACGCCTTCTTTTTTCAATAATTCTGCATACTCTTTTTCTAGCTTAATAGTTTCTGCTAAGTTGTCTTCCATACCTTTTTGGAACTCTTCTTCTATAATAGTACGTTGTTCTTCAGTTAAACTATCCCAAACTTTAGTTGAAATTACAACTGCAGAAACACCTAGTAAGTGGTTTGTTAGAGAATATTCTTTAACATTTTCGTATTGTTTAGTTCCATAATAAGTCATTATTGAACCTTCAACTCCATCTATTACACCTTGTTGAAGTGCTGCATAAGTATCTGGATAAGGCATAGAAACAGGATTACCACCCATGGCTTCTATAGTGTATGTGTATAGTTGACTGGTTGGGACTCTTATATTTAATCCCTTCATATCCTCTGGAGTTTTTATTGGTTTTTTAGTCATCATACTTCTAAATCCAAATACCCAATCTAGAGAAAGTACTTTTATACCCATTTCCTCTGCTTGTTTATTTAGATTTTGAACTAATGGTGTTTGCATCATAGCAAAATACTCATCAAATGTTTGATATAAAAATGGTCCTGTTACAGCATTATAGTCTGGTATATAATCCCCTAAGAAGTTTACTCCATCTACTAATATCCAATCTGAGCCTTGAACTACTTGTTCCATACCATCTTTACCTATTGGTAATATACCGCCTGTAAATAATTGTAATTCTAGTGAACCATTACTTCTTTCATTTATAGCTTGTACTACTTTTTTCAATGATATAGCAGTTTGCTCATCATCGACAAATTTGGTGCTAACTTTAATAACCTTCTTTTCTACTTTACTAGCAGGTACATCAGTACCAGCAGGTGATTTAGCATCTCCTCCACCGCATGCCACCAATGACAAAGTAATAATTAGTACCAATAAAATCGCTAGAAATCTTTTCACTAAAATTCCCCCTTCGTTTTTCAATATATTCAAAATATCCGCTAACATATTATAATCTGACTTTCACTTGTCAATTCGGCCAGATTATTTATAGCTTCAATTTGAAGTCATTTTATACTTGAAATCGTTTTCCAAAGGCTGGTTCACCTACTTTTATCATTGTTTATCTTTTGTTACCTAAAAAGGCACAAAAAAAACAACAATCCAACAACACATATTTAATATTGTGTTATCTATTGTTGACACTCCAATTCTCCTGTCATTACTATTGTATTTTCATAGTTTATTTGTTCAGATTATTAAGTAATATTTTACTATATTGGATATTAATATCCTATCATATCTTTTTTCCTTTGTAAAGCACTTTATACATTGCAAAGACTGAAGTTTACGTTATTTATTTAACAAAGTTTTTTGTGATCATTTAAGTATTAGCATTTATATCTAAGCACAAAAACTCGTCAATTCTACATAGTTCTACACTATTAAGGAACGACGAGTTTTAATTATAAAATAGAGATTCCTCGCTAAGCTCGAAATGACAATATCGTGCTCGGAACGACAATATAATATCTTAAGTGTCTGGCACGATATATGTGGGAGATTTCTCTGACACCACAGATATTTTAGTCCCAGCGTTTGAATCCTTCCATTTCTATTCCGAAATAATCTAGGACTTTGTCTGTAATATGATTTATCATGTCATCTATAGTATCCGGCTTATTATAAAAAGTCATCACCGGAGGCATAATTACTGCTCCGCTATTAGAAAGCTCCAGCATATTCCTTAAATGAATTTGGCTCAAAGGCGTTTCTCTCGTTACCAATAATAGCTTTCGTCTTTCTTTTAAAGCAACATCTGCCGCTCTTAAAATAAGATTATCAGAATATCCGCTATTGATACCAGCTAGAGTTTTCATACTGCATGGTGCTATTACCATACCTTCTGCTTTAAATGTACCGCTGGAGATCCTGGCCCCCATATCATCTATAGAATAATAGTAATCAGATAATTCAATTACATCTTTCAGAAAATATTTTGTTTCTAAACTTATGGTATCTTTCGAATTCTCCGATATTATAAGATGGGTTTCCCATTGGGGATGCTGCTTCAACTTATGAACAATATTTATCCCAAGGATTGCTCCACTGGCGCCGCTTATACCCACTATTAGTTTTCTTTTATAATTAGACTCTTGCATACTATATACCTCCGTATAATCTATTGATTGTCTATGATTTATATTATATAATTACATGTAAAATTAACTCGTGAAATATATTGATTAGGAGACAAATATGATGAACAAAACTTATATATTAAACGGAATTGAAATAGTTGTAAATTCTATATCTATGGGCAATGACTTATGTATTTGCATTTATGGGGGAAATCTTCCTCACTTGGGTGCTGTTGCGCTCTCCATTGCTAGACCCAGTCTATTAGATGAAAAAAAGATTAGTTCATCTACTTCATTAATCACTATAACAGGTCATAAAGAAGATGAAATAGTAATGAAGGTAGGAAAGACAATAGCTTCTTCTTTAAATAAGAATACAGTGGTATGTTGTGGTATTCACGTAGATAATATTGTAAAGGAAGATATTCTTAATATAAATAGTTTAATTGATACAATAATATCAGATTTGATAAATCATTATTTATAATAAAAAGCAATAAAAATATAATTGTATGTTCTTAAAGAACATACAATTATATTTTGTACTATCATAAAAATTCATAAACTTACATATTTCTTCATTTTCTCATAAATGTAGATTCCAGTCCTTACTCTAAAATGTTATCCAGCTCTAGCAATGTATTAGCAAGTACAGAAGTACCCTCAATCAAATGTGCCTTTTCTGTATGCTCTTCTTTATTATGGCTTATACCATTTATGCTTGGAACAAATATCATTCCTGTAGGCATTACACGAGCTAGAGGGCTTGCATCATGAGAAGCACCGCTAGGCATTCTAATACATTGAATCTGAAGCTCATCACATACTTTTTCTATGGCATCAATAATATTGTCATAGAGCTTAACAGGAGGTTTATCTACCCATAGTTCAGCTTTAGCATCACATATTTGGGCTTGAGATAGTATCTCGTTCAGTTTATCAGCAGCGGCCTGAGTCCTTTCTTTTTCCGTGGAACGTATCTCTACTCCAAATCTGACTTGGCCTGGAACAATGCCTACCTCCCCAGGTTCTACATCAATATATCCTATATTGCAAACCATATCTTTCTGATTTCTCATAAAATCAAGCCATTGATGCAAAAGCACAACAGTTTGATATAGAGCATCTTTGCGTTCCAGCATAGGTGTCGTACCTGCATGGTTTGCCTCTCCTGTTACATAGCCTTTGTATCTTGTAATCCCAACTATGGCCGTAGGTATTCCTACGGAAATACCTTTGCGCCAAAGCACAGGGCCTTGCTCAATGTGAAGTTCAATAAATGCAGCATAATTTTTTATATCTGCTTTTGCTTCCATAATATTTTTTTTTGTGATGCCGAAACTATTTAAAACTTCATCAGCTGGCGGCGTTTCCATTTGACCTGTAAATGATCTGCTGCCAAAAGTGCCTCCTAAAGGGCCGCCTTCTTCTGCAATAAATCCAACTACTTCTAATGAATGTTTCGGTAATTTCCCTGATTCTTTGATGGCTCTTAGAGCTTCAAGACCTGCTATTACCCCATAGGCTCCGTCTAGCATCCCCCCGGCCTTTACTGCATCAAGATGAGAACCAGTAAGAATGGTTTTAGCTTTTGGATCTCTACCTTTCAATCTGCCAAAAATATTGCCTACCGAGTCTATCCTTGCTTCTAAACCTGCTTCCTTAATCTTTTGTTCTACATAATTTCTGACTCTAGCATAATCTTCCGAATATGCCTCTCTAAAAAGGCCTTCACCATCTTTCCAACCTATACGACCTTGTTCTTCCAGGTCTTTAAAGAATCGGGCCTCATTTATCCGAACCATCTCTAAACCTCCTAACACATAAGCTGTCAATACTTTACCTTTCAGGAGTAACCCATTGACCGTATCCTGGTTTTGCAAGTATCTTACCATTATCAAATATTACCTTGCCACGAAGCAGTGTCTTTTTAATTTTCCCATATACATGTTTGCCTTCAAATACCTTTGCAACATCACGGGCCTGGGTAAACATTTCACTTGCTCGGATAGTATATTCTTCATTAGGATCAATGAGTACAAGATCGGCGTCAGCACCAGGACATATTGCTCCTTTTCTAGGATACAAACCGAATATTTTGCTTGGGTTAGTGCTTAAAAGCTCAACAGCCCTGTTTATAGATATTCTATTTTCTTTTACTGCTGTGAACATAAGAGGAATACTTGTTTCAATGCCAGGGAAACCAGAAGGTGCTACAAAAATATCTTCCTTTTTTCTCTCTTTTTCTTCAACAGTATATGGAGCATGATCGCTTCCTATTGTATCAATGGTTCCATCCATCACATATTTCCATAGTCTGGCAACTCTATCCTTATCTCTTAATGCAGGATTACACTTTGCATAAGTCCCAAGCTCTTCTAAAGCTTCCTCCGTAAGATATAAATAGTGAGGACATGTCTCAATATATATTTCTTGGCCTTCCAGCCTTGCTTTTTTTGCTAATTCCACTGCTTCGGGAGTGGATATGTGTACAAGATATAATCTTGTACCATTTTCTTTAGCAATTCTTATCAATCTTTCAACCGCCAATACCTCAACTAAAGCGGGACGAGATTCACAATGAGCCATGGGATAAGTTTTGCCTTCTCTTCTAAGTTTGGCAATACTTTCAGAGACCAAATCATTGTCCTCTGCATGAGCAGATGCAAGCAAGGAAGTCTTCTTTATTTCTTTTAGAACTTCATTAAGCTCGAAATTGTTCTTGCTTGTAAGGCCTTCGAATTCACTTTCTCTTCCTTCAGGTGCCGCATGTAAAAAGGTTTTATAACCTACTATGCCAGCTTTGCCTATTTTAGTTATTTGATCCAAGTGTTGACCACCAGCTGCACCTAAAAAGGCCACATCCACCAGAGCTTGCTCTTTCACCGCTTCAACTCTCTTATTTAGTATCTCCGCTGAATATTGGGGTGGATTTGAGATTGGGTGTTCAATTATCGTGGTTATACCGCCAGCAGCTGCTGCCCTAGTCCCAGTCTCAAAAGTTTCTCTGTGCGCTCCTCCAGGATATCTAATGTGGACATGAGGATCAACTCCTCCTGGAATAAGATAGTGTCCATTCCCATCAATGACTTCATTTGCTTCTGGCGAGCAATCACCTAAACCAACTGCAACTATTTTCCCATCATTTATTGAGACCCACCCATAACAAATGTTTGAAGGTGTAACAACATGAGCATTTTTTATAACTAAATCTACCATTTTAAACCAGTCCCTTCTCGTCCATCTTAATTATCTATTCTTTTCCTTTATCGCTCTCACTAATTTTTCAGGATTGCAAGGAAGATCTCTTATACGAATTCCCACAGCATTATATATTGCATTACCAACAGCTGCAGCAACAGGATTTGTAACGCCCTCACCTATTGCTTTTGCTCCTAGTGGTCCTGTAGGTTCATAGGTATCTGCAAAGATCATTTCAACTTCAGGCATATCCATAGATGTGAGCATGTGGTACTTTGAGAAGTTCTTGGTTAGCAGTTCACCTGTATTATTATCAAACAGGGTATCTTCCATAAGAGCGTAGCCTAGTCCCATATGCATACCACCAACAACTTGCCCCTCAACATTGTTTAGATTTATAATTGTGCCTGTATCCACTCCGCTTAATGCACGTACAACCTTAACCATACCTGTTAAAGTATTAACCTCAACTTCTACAAATATTGTTACAAAGTGAGGTGGACATGCATTTGGTCTCACACTTGCATGAGCGGCAGCAATTCCCCAGCCTTTAAAATGAGCTGCACGTACTACATCAGCAACAGGTCTCCATTCTTCAGGCTTATTATGAATATATATTTTGCTATCCTTTATCTCAAGGTCTTCAGGACCACACTGGAATAGCCTGGATCCCCACTCAAGAAGTTTAGTACGAAGCTCTTGAGAACATTTCACTATTGGCTGCCCGGAACCATAAAGCCCGCGGCTTGCATGAGTAGCACCATCAAATGGTGTGGTATCAGTATCTCCATCATTTACTATTACATCTTCGTATTTAAGGCCTATTACCTCAGCTGCTAAAGCTGCATGTGCAGTAAGGGATCCTGATCCCAAGTCAGCAGCAGAATTCATTATCTGTGCTGTACCATCTTCATTCATTTTAACGAATGCTCCACTGTGATCTATAATGAAAGCATTAGGCTTCTCAGATCCGCATCCGGATGTATGGAATCCCCTTGCCATACCGATTCCTCGTTTTATCCATGGCTTATCCGGATAAGGAATATGGTTCATATTCTTCTTTTCATTCCAATTCATAACTTCGACGCTTTTTGTCAACAATTCAGGGGTCCCGCAGGTTCTGATGGTGCTCTTAACAGCAGGTCCCTGACCATAGAAAATATCTCCTACTCCAAGATTGTTCTTAAGTCTTAATGCAACCGGATCTATACCTAACGCTTCTGCTGTTTCATCCATCATGGATTCAACTGCCCAGTTTCCCTGAGGGTTACCAGCTCCACGCATTGCAGATAATGGTGGAGTATTTGTATATACCGATCTCCCAGTCATTCTCAGATTAGGGCATTTGTACATAGAAAGACAGGTACCTGCAGTAAGGGCCATCTTAGAGCTTCCGCTAAAAGCATATGCACCTGTATCATCAGTTACATCAACATGCAGTGAAAGCATAGTGCCGTCCTTTTTAAATCCTGCCTTTAACTTTATGATCATAGGATGGCGGCCGCAAGACAGAAACATTTCTTCTCTTGTCTTTTCACCCTTGACAGGCTTTCCGGTCCTCATAGCTAATACTGCACAAATGTTTTCTATAAAGCCTGTATGAATATGTGCTCCGAAAGCACCTCCAAGATACATACGGTGGCAGTTTAATTTACTTGCAGGAATTCCGAGAGAATGAGACATATTCATACGCATAGCATGAATCCCCTGAGATGTGGCATAAACATCCAATCGTCCATCATCTCTTGGGACACAAACCACACAAGTCCTTTCCAATGGTGCCGGATTAGGCTTTGAGGTACGATATTCTCTTTCTATGATGTAATCTGACTCAGCAAAACCTTGTTCTGTATCTCCTATACTCACATCTGTCATATCAAGAATATTGCCTTTCAGGTCAACAAATTTTTCGCCTTTTTTTGCTTCTTCATGTATTTGACTTGCATCAGGTTTTAAGGCGTCCTCAGCTGTCATAGCAGCTGGAAGTACTTCGTATTCAACCTTTATCTTATTTAATGCTTTTTCAGCGGCTTCTATGCTTGTTGCCGCTACAGCCGCAACTCTATCGCCCACATGCCTTACATGTTTCTCCAAAATATAACTATCGTGATACATTATTTCAGGCACATGTAAAAATTGATGCATGCTTAGTATCTTAGGAACATCATCATAGGTGATAATATCCTCTACACCTTCTACCTTCAGTGCTTCAGAAGTATCAATGCTCTTTACTATTGCATTAGCATAGGGGCTTCTTAAAATACGACAGTGTAACATGTCTGGGAATTTTAAGTCGCCTGTAAACTTCATTTTTCCAGTAGCCTTCATCCTAGCTTCAATTTTTTCTTGTCTTTTGCCTATTATATTAAAGTTGTTACCATGCATTTAATTGCCTCCTTACCCTACATATTAATTGCCTTTCTTTTCTTTCAAAGCAGCAATTACCCTTTCCTTCGTAATAGGTAAACTGTTAAATCTTACACCTATAGCATCATAAATTGCATTTGCAATAGCACCAGGTACTGGTGCAACACCCATTTCTGCAACACTCTTTGCACCAAATGCACCTGAAGGTTCATAAGATTCAACTATTATAGATTTGAATTTATCTACATCAGGTATATCCATAGCTCTTGGAACTTTATAGTCGGTATAAGTATGGTTGATTAATTTTCCATTATTGTCATACCTCATATCTTCACTAAGTGTAAATCCTATACCTTGTACAGTTGCACCTTCAATTTGTCCCTCTACTATAGCTGGATTTATTGCTCTTCCTACATCATGTGCTGCAACATACTGCAATATCTTAATTTCTCCAGTTTCTTTATCTACCTCTACCTCTGCAAAGTGAGCTGCTAATGCTGGAGGACAGTTCTGAGCACTATAACTTGCGCTTTCCTCTATACGCATTGGATCAGGTGAATGATATAATGCATAGAAAGCAACATCGGATATTTTCACTACCTTATCGCTGTTTTCTCTACGAACTACCCAGCCATCTAATGTATCAAGGTTTTCCTTATGGATTTTTGGATTCATCTCAAAAGCATATCTTAGGATATCATCTTTTACTTTTTGAGCTGCTCTCTTTATACCGTTTAATGCGACGTAGGATTGTCTTGATGCGTAACTTCCCATATCAAAAGAAGTAAAATCTGTATCAGAAGAAAATACGCTGACATCTTCTATCTTTACACCTACTGTCTCAGCTGCAACCTGAGCGGAAGATGTATCGGAACCTTGTCCTAAATCTGGGGAGCCAATAAGAACCATTAATGTTCCGTCTTCATTTAACCTAATATGAGCTGAAGAAAAGTCCGGTTCTGCAGATGTTCCGCTAACATGCATTGCAACTGCTAATCCTTTTCCTCTTGCTTTGTTCTTATCTGCTAATTTAGCTTTTGGTTCATATAAGCCTATTTCTTTTGAACCATTTCTTAAACATTCTTCAATGCCGTTGGCTTCAAGAATCCAAGATGATGAAAGGGCTAACGGATTTTTCTCTCCGACTCTTACAAAGTTCTTAAGTCTAAATTCTATAGGATCAAATCCTAATTCTTTTGCTACTCTATCAAAGTGACATTCCCTTGCAAATGATATTTGGGGATTGCCATATCCTCTGAATGCTCCTGAATCAGGAAGATTTGTATATACAATATGAGCATTGAATAAAATATTTTCACATCTATAAGGTATCTTTGAGAACATTGCTCCTGTAACATAAGGGCTGTGTCCTGTATAAGCTCCGGCATTTGTAGTAACATCTACCTGCATTGCAGTGAGCATTCCGTCTTTTGTAAATCCAGTCTTGATTTTCATTTTTGCAGGGTGACGCTGAGTTGAATATGCTAGGTTTTCTTCTCTTGTTGTAGTTATTTTTACAGGTTTCTTAGCCTTCATAGCAAGGACTACGCAAACCACCTCATACTGAAGCATTTGTCTTTCTCCAAAACCTCCACCTAATGCAGGTTTTACTACTCTGATTTTATTCATAGGAATTCCAAGTATTTCATGTATATTTCTTCTGATGTGGAATGGCACCTGGGTAGTAGACCATAGTGTTATTTTCCCTGAAGGATCAACCTGTGCCAAGGATGCAGATGGCTCCATACAAGCATGCTGCTGTCCTTGTGTTTCAAAAGTATCTTCAAATGTATAATAAGCTTCAGCAAATCCTTTTTCCACATCGCCCTTTTTTATAACTTTATCAGCAAAGTTTTTGCCTGTGCCTGGATGTACATCTGGTGCTTCCGGTTTTACTGCTTCTTCGACATCAAATACAGCATCTAAAACGTCATATTTTACTTCTATAAGCTTTAATGCTTCTTCTGCAGTTTTCTCATCTACTGCTGCAACTGCTGCAATAGGTTCGCCATAATAGTTTACCTTGTTATCTAAAACATATTTATCTTCTAGATAGCTCATAGGTACAGGTAGTATGCCTGCTATTGTATGCTTTGGATAGCCTGCTGTAGAATAAGGTACTCTGGGTACATCTTTCCATGTTATTACTGCACCTACTCCTGGTAGGGCTTCAGCTTTTTCAGTATTAATGGATATTATATTTGCATGAGCGTGTGGACTTCTAAGTATTTTGCCATAAAGCATATTTGGTACTATCATGTCTGTAGTATATTTAGTATTTCCTGTAGCCCTTATAGTAGAATCAAGCTTTGTAACACTTTGTCCGACTACTAAACATCTTTTTTCCATTATTTGCACCCCCCATTAAGCTTCTTAGCCGCATTCATTATAGCCTTAACAGGCTTTACATAACCGGTGCATCTACAGATATTTCCTGCAATAGCTTCTTTAACTTCTTCCTCTGTTGGATTACTGTTTTCGTCAAGTAAGGCTTTAGCTGCCATGATAAGACCAGGTGTGCACTACCCACATTGGACTGCAGCTATATCTACAAATTCCTCTTGAATAGGATGTATCTTTTCCTTGCCCAAGCCTTCGATTGTAGTTATTTCAGCACCATCTGCTCTTAGAGCAGGTACGATGCAGGATTTTACAGCTTTTCCGTTCATGATTACAGTACATGCGCCGCAATCTCCCCTGTCACAAGCGACTTTTGTGCCTGTTATACCAAGCTTGTCTCTTATTACTTCTGCCAAAGATTCACCAGGATCTACATATCTTTCATACTTTTCTCCGTTAACTGTAAATTCAACTCTGAATTTATTATTCATAATCTCACCTCATCTCCTCAGTTTTCAGTTTTTTTCAATTGCTCTTTGATAAGCTTTTAATGCTACTCTTTTTGCAAGTACTTTACTTGCATGCTCTCTATATTCTTCGGAACATCTTATATCTGATATAGGTGAAATGCTTTCTACAACCACATCTATTAATTTATCTAATTTTTCTTCATCTAGTTTCATACCTATCAAGGCTTCCTCAAATTTCTTTGCCCTTACTACTGTAGGTGCAACTGCACCAAGAGCTATTTTGGCTTCTTTTACTTTTTGTTCATTGTCTATCTTTATGTATGCTGCTGCGTTTATAAGTGCTAAGTCTTCAGAATTTCTGGTTATTTTTTCAAAGCCTGTTCCCCACTTGCAGTCACAAATAGGTATCTGGATTTCTTTTAATATTTCATTTTTCTTAAGTATATTTTTTCTTGGTCCAGTAAAAAACTTTTCTATTTCAACTTTTTTCTCATTAGTAGGAGTACTTATAACCAATACGGCATCTGATACCACAAGAGGTGGTACAGAATCAGCAGATGGAACAGATGAGCAAATATTGCCGCCTATTGTAGCAACATTTCTAACGGTTTTATCTCCTAAAACTTTGACCCCTTCCCATATGCCAAGGAATTCGGATTTGATGATATCCGATTTTACCAATTCATTGATAGTAGTTAATGCTCCAATCTTTAGAAAACCGTTTTCCTTTTTAATATAGTTTAATTCTAAATTGCTTATATCTACTAAAGCTTCTACTGTAGGATGATCATCTGCAAAAAGATCCGTTGCGCCAGCAACAACTTTGACTTCCCCTTCATAGTCATTAAGGATAGAAATAGCTTCACTCAAAGTTGCTGGTTTAAAATATTCTTTGACATTTGTCTGTTTCATTTACTTCACTCCTTTTCTTTCAAGCTATTATTTATATTAATAGAATCATTAATATTTCGAAAAAAGATTTTCAAAAGCTTCGTATGCAACACCTTTTACTGCTTCTCTCTTATAGGGCAATGAAGCTCTTTTTGGTATTGCCTTCTCTATCTCTGCTGACATCTCTTCTGCAAATTCATCAGCTAATTCCTTAGTAACTTTTTTATTGTGTAAAAGTTCTTCTATCTTTGCAGCTCTGAAAGCTGTTTTGCCTACTGCCCCTAGCCCTATTTTAGCTGATTTTATTATCTTTGTTTCAGTATCATATTCTGCACTAAGAGCGATGCTTAATTTTGCTATAGTTACTGCAGTTCTAGAGCCTAGTTTTGCAAAAGTGTTTATCCAATTTCCCTCCTGCTTTGGTATCTTAACACCTATAATAGCCTGATCATAATTCAATGAGATTTTGTTTGGTCCCTGAAGCACTTCATTGATAGTCAGTTCTGTTCTATTTCCTTTGCTATCTACTATAACTACTTTTGCTTCCAATGCTATCAAAACTGGCAATGTATCTCCAGCGGGAGATGAGTTTCCAATATTGCCTCCTATTGTGCCTCTGTTTCTTATTTGCTTTGAACCTACAGTTTCTGAAGCTTCTACTAAGCATTTTGCATATTTAGCAACAAGAGGATTTTCTGTAATCTCTGTAAAAGTTGTTGTAGCGCCAATTAAAAGATATTCATTGTCTTCTTTTATATAGTTAATCTCATTTACCCCTGATATATCAATGATCAAATCAGGTTCTAATTTACCTTCATTCAGATAAATAACTAAATCTGTACCACCAGCCAATATTTTAGTATTGGAAGTTGCCTTTTTAAGAGCTTCAACTAATTCAGATAAATTTTTTGGAGTTAAAACTTGAAACATATTCATTCTCTCACCACCTTTTGTTATAATATTTAATTTTGTTCTACTGCTGCCTGTATAGCTTTGACAATCTTGTTATATCCTGTACAACGACATAAATTGCCAGCTATGGCTACTTTTATTTCTTCTACTGTAGGGTTAGGTTTCTCCATAAGTAAAGCCTTTGCAGACATAAGCATTCCAGGTGTGCAGAATCCACATTGAATAGCGCCCTGCTTTATAAACTCTTCCTGTAATCTATCCAATTCTCCATTCTTCTCTAGACCTTCTACGGTAATAATCTCCTTGCCCTGAACCTGAGATGCCAATACAAGACATGAATGGACAGCTTTATTGTTCATGATTACAGTACAAGTTCCACATTCTCCCTCGCTGCAGCCTTCTTTTGTACCTGTTAAACCTAATTTGTCTCTTAAAATATCCACAAGTCTAAGATTAGGTTCAACATCTAGGGAATAGTCCTTACCATTTACTTTAAAATTTACATGCATAGCATTCACCCTTTCCACTTACTAGTGACTATTTTTTATAGACTGAAACTCATGAAATTATATGATGTTTCACTATGTTAAACAATGTTTCTCTATTTATAATACCTATTCGACAGAAACTTATAAAATCCTTCATAAAATTTGCAATTTTTCAT
Organism: uncultured Clostridia bacterium; assembly: GCA_964619895.1. Classification (GTDB taxonomy): domain Bacteria; phylum Bacillota; class Clostridia; order Tissierellales; family Proteiniboraceae; genus Proteiniborus. Next base: position 15,086 of record CAZUFW010000056.1, read on the forward strand.
CAATTTATTATTTTATAGATAGCACAACACCATTAAAATAATAGATGGGCAACTACTGCAACCATTGGCATTGCAATTAATGTTCTTACAATAAATGTGATTGCAAGATCTTTTACTGTAACAGGAATATTAGATTCCAACATAGCATTGGCGCTTTCAGTGAAGAAAATGATCTGCAGTGACGCTAAAACTGTAATGAAAAACATACTTTTTAACGCGATGTCCTTGCCAGCGACAATCATAACCGGCAATGCCAAGTCAACAATTCCTATGATTGTAGATGGCGCTATATCAACTGCATTAGGAAGACCAAAAAGCTTTAATAGGGGTATCATAGGCTTGCCTAACCAGATAAATAATGGTGTATATTCTGCCAAAATTAAAGCTATAGTTGCGATAGATACAACATAAGTTACTATTTTTTGTGCAAACTTTATAGCATCCCAAAGACTGGTTGTGAAATCCTTAAACTTGAATTCTGAAGATGTCTTTAATGCTTCTTCTATAGCCCTTGAAAAAATCTTGCCCTTTTCATGAGCTTTTATATCTTCAGCAGTCTGCTCCTTATTATCAATATAAATATTTGGTTTGCGTGTTAGTGGGGGTATCCTTATACATATTGCTGCCATTACAAAAGTCAATATAAAAGATGTGAGAACTACTTGGGGATATAGATTAACGATGTTTCCTATTGATACCAAAACCCCGAAAAAGCCTAAGCTACATACACTAAAGTTACACAAAACAGCAACTGCTTCTTTTTCTGTATATACTTTGCCCTTGTATAACTGTTCTGTGAAATATACTCCTACTGCAGGGGCAGATACGAAAGATGCAATTCCGTTCACTGCAGCTTCTCCAGGAAGCTTAAATATTGGTCTCATAACAGGCTCTATTAAAACACCTAAAAATTCTACTATTCCAGATTTTAAAATGAAAACAACGAGCCAGCCTGCTAGAGTTACAGTCAACATAACGGTTCCGGCTAATTCCATTGCTAAACCGCCTACATTTGCATTTAATATAAATTCTGGACCTTTATTGCTAATTACCATAACAGCGAATACTACCGAGATAAGATATAAAATGGCTTTTATGGTGCCATCTTCCTTGTGATATTCCTGAAGGTTCTTAACGCCTTTATATTTTGCTAGAACATATGTAACTACTAATAAAGCACAAACGACTAAAACTATGTAATCAATGGCAGAACCTAGTAAGTTTTTAAGAATATCAACCATGGCAACTATTGGAACTTGCGAATTCATTACTGGAATAAAAAATAATACTATTCCAAGCAAACTATAAAAAATAAACTTAGCCATGCTCTTGCGGGTATTTCCCATACTGGTATTTTCCATATTCAATAAACCATCCTTTCTGCTTCATATGATATAGTGGTGCTCTTTTAATACTAAAATCCCTAGAAAACTGTCCTGTATCATAGAACATCATGTTTATTAAAACAGCCATTTGCACCCCCTCTAAAATTTTTAATCTGTTTCTATATTTTGAACAACGTTTCTATATATAAAAACTTTCGACATTAAAAATTAAAATCCTTCTTTTCCGTTCAAATTTTTTTAAATTTTTTAAAAGTTCAGAAATAATGACAAAATTAAAAACACTTCTAACCGTAGTAAGAAGTGTTTTTAATTAATATTTACCTTGATAAAATTTCGTCTTTAGCCTTTTTAAGTTCATCTACAACATATAAAATCTTCTTATCATCAAACCTATATTCGGGGCCTGTTATACTTAGACCCATGAATACATTGGAATGAGCAAAGCTTATTGGCACACCTATAGCTACTACCCCTGGGTCTATTGCACCTACAGAAACAATATATTCATTTTCCCTAGCATTTTCTATCATATTTATGATTTCCTGGGGTTGAGTTTGGGTCTTTTCTGTGAATTTTTCCAATGGCTTTTGACTTAATATTTCCTTTGCTTTATCACTTGGCATACCCATCAAAACGGCAAGTCCAGTAGCTCCCGCATGCAATGGGAAATGCTTTCCAACCTGAGATGTTATTTTTATACTGTTATCGCTTTCAATTTTTTCTATACATATTGCACCACCATTGGAGTACATAGTCAATACCACGGTCTCTCCAGTAACAGCTGATAGTTTTTTCATTATAGGCAACGCAATTTTTCTAAATATTAAATCATCTAAGACAACACTGCTCAAAGATAGCAAAGTAATCCCGAGCATATATTTGTTTGTCTCGGCATTTTTTACCAACCATCCTTCACTTTCTAATGTTATCAATATTCTATACACAATGCTCTTATGAAGATCCATCTTTCGGCAGATTTCTGATAGGCTTAATTCTTTTTGCTGCAAGGTAAATAAATTCATTATTTGTATAGCTCTTTTTATTGACTGATTATAATATACGCTTTTACTCATTTACATCTCCTGTCTCTTATTTAATTCTACTAAAATATTAACCCCTACAAAATCATCATATAATTTACAATATAACATTATCCGATTATAATTCGAATTTTTCTTTTACATATTCCATTACATCATCAGGAACCTTGCATAATGTAAAATCTTGTCTGGAACCGTGTTTTTGTTTCATTGCCATAACACCTATTTTTGTCACGGTTCGATTGTTCTCTAAAGGCTCTGCTCTATCTGCTTTAACTCCAGGGATGATAATTATATCTTCGCTGCCTCTCATTCTTGTAGCAATAGCCCATGCTACCTGTTCCAAATTTGTCACATCTACATCATCATCAAGGATCACTACCTGTTTTGTTAGACTGCAATGACTGAATGCAGCAAACATCGCTCTATGACCATCTCCTGCCATAGGATTTTTTAGAGAGATAAATGCCTGTAATCGTCCAGCACCGCTTATGGGTACACTTACAGCCGTTGCATGAGGTACAACCTTCCTTATATTGTATAACAAAGTAGTAGCTATAGCTTCTCCTCCAATTAGTAAATGCTCAGCAAAATAGCCTGGTAGTATTGTTTGAAAGATTGGGTCTTTTCTATGAGTGATTTTGCTTACTTCCATAATAACACCACTACCATAATCCACATACATGCCTGGAAACTCTGATACTGGGCCCTCGACAACTTTCTCGTCTGTAATTTTACCTTCAATTACAATTTCTGCTTCTGCTGGTACCTCTAAATCCAAATCCTTACATTTTGAGATATCTATCCCTTGTCCTAAAAGAGCTCCAGCTATATGATATTCATCATGGCCATAATCTAGATAATAATTAGATGCCATAATCATAGCTGGACAATTGCCTATGGCTATAGCAGCTTCTAAAGGTTTACCTAAAGCTAAACTTTCCTGCAGCAATCGGCTTAGATGGTGATTAGGAGCAATCCCCAACATCAATTTATTTCCATCTAATACCTTGCAACGAGCTATAGAAATATTTCTTTTTCCTGTAGTTGGGTTTTTAGCTATGATAAGTCCAGCGGTGATATAAGGACCTGTTTCCCGCTCAAAGAATTTGGGCACGGGTAAACAACTGAGTATGTCAGGATTTTCTATTATAACTTCTTGACATGGAGCATTATCTGTTAATACTGGTGGTATTCCATTTTTAATAGCATTTACCATCTTTGATTGCAGATCTTCTGCAGTAACACCAAATGCCTGAGCCATACACTCCCTAGAATATAATAGATTTCCCACTACAGGCATATTGTATCCCTTAACATTTTCAAATAAAACTGCGGATTTTCTTTCAAATATGCTTAATAACGCGGCAATCTCATATTCTCTGTTGACTTCTTGTTTGACTCTTTTCAAATGGTCATTTTTCTCATAAAAATCCATTGTTTCCCTAAAATTTTTCAGCATATGTACTCCTCCTTCTTCACAAAATTCAAAATTATATTACCTTGTATTTGCTATAAATTATATACTTATTTCTATTACTTGTCCACAAGGCAAAAATCAGGCAATATAAAAAAATCGCCGGCCTCCATAGTTTTGACACTATTAAGAGTCGACGATTTTTAAAACCAGATTCCTCGCTACGCTCGGAATGACAATATTGTGCTCAGAATGACATTGACTGTCCAAAATGACAATATTATAGGCTGGCACGGAGACCAGCCTCTACAATACACTTCTTTATGCCTCTATTATTGTTCCACTTTCTCCTTTTAATGCTTCTTTAGCTTTATCTAGTGATGCTATAACCGCTTTTCTGCCTGGTTTTGATTCTGCGAATTCTATGGCTGCTATTACTTTTGGTAACATGCTTCCTGGTGCAAAGTGGCCTTCTTCTGCATATTTTTTCATTTCTTCTGTTGTTACTCTGTCTAATTCTTTTTGGTTTGGTTTTCCGAAGTTTATAGCTACTCTAGGTACTGCTGTTAGTATTACTAGTATGTCTGCATCTATATCTTCTGCTAATCTTTGTGATGCTAGGTCTTTGTCTATAACTGCTGCGGCACCTTTTAGTTTTCCGTTCTCTTCTACTACTGGTATTCCCCCGCCACCTACAGTTATGACTACGTTGTTGTTATTTATTAGCGTCTTTACTGTTTCTAGTTCAACTATTCTCTTTGGTCTAGGCGATGCTACTACTCTTCTATATCCTCTGCCAGAGTCTTCAACCATAACATAGCCTTTTTCCGCTGCTATTTTCTCTGATTCTTCTTTTGTATAGAATGGTCCTATTGGTTTTGTAGGATTTTGAAATGCTTTATCATCTTTGTCTACTACTACTTGTGTAACTATTGTAGCTACTGGCTTGTCTATTCCCCTGCTTCTAAGCTCGTCTCCTAAAGCTTGTTGCATATGATAGCCTATCATTCCTTGACTCATTGCTCCACATACGTCAAATGGCATAGCTGGTGTTACTTTATCTGCTACTTCATTTTGTATAACTATTCTTCCTACTTGTGGTCCGTTACCATGAGCTACTATTAGATTATAGCCTTCCTCTATTATGTCTGCTAGATACACTGATGTTTCTTTTACTACTTGAAGCTGAGCTTCTGCTGTGGCTTCGCTTCCTGTGGCTTGTAAAGCGTTTCCTCCTAATGCAACTACTACTTTTTCCATTAGCATCCCTCCCAAAAAATTATACAATATATTAGAATACAATACTATATTTTTTTAGCCTAATCAGAAATTTAGGCTCCACCTTTGGAGGAGCCTTATATATTAAAGAACTTTTTCATCTTTTAAGCTTTGTATTTTCTTTTCATCATATCCTAAAAATTCTTTTAGGATTTCATCTGTATGTTGACCTAGAACTGGTGCTGGAGTTCTGACACTACCTGGTGTTTCGCTT
>CAZUFW010000057.1:0-19262 GCA_964619895.1 uncultured Clostridia bacterium
AATAAACAGATTCAATATTGACTACATTACTTTGTTCATTCATATTTCTAGTAAGAACCATGGCTAAGCTAACAGCACTGATACCTGCTGCTAGCTTTGAAGCAACAAAAGGAACTATAATCGTCTTTTCAATACTTGCTACAAATCCAAGCTGACCACCAAAAGTAAATGCTCCGCTTACAGCAAATGCTGAGCATAGTACCTTTCCTCTGTCATCCATGTTTTTTAGCATAATAAATGCAGGAATATTGTTAGCTAATGACATTATAATACCTACGACTGCATTTTCCCCAATGCCTATCTTTTTTCCAAGTCTTGATAAAGGTGTTTTAAACACTTTAGTCACTACATGCATCATAGGATAAGCGCCACAGAGTACTATGGCTATGCTTCCAACTATCTTTAATCCTTCATCAAAGGGCTCCATTCCTTGTATAATAGTTATTCCTGATATTCTTTCAAATATACTCATGATAAGTCCAATTGCTCCAATAATAACTATGGTTTTACTAAAATAATTAAACCCTTTTATCAGTTTATCAGGCCACTTAATAAGTCCAATTGCTAGAATTGCAGACATTAATATAATAGGAACCATATTAGTCAAAAGGATAGATATAGGAAGTCCTAATAGTATTCCTCCAACAACACTTCCTAGGGGTATAGTTATCATGCCTGCTAATATTCCTTTAGTGAAAAAATATTGATCTTTCTTTTCAACAACACCTGCTCCAATAGGAATTGTAAACACTACTGTTGCCCCTAACATAGATGCTAAAATAAGCCCAGAAAATAGACCCATTTCTTTTGTTTGAGCCATACTATCTGCTGAAATATAGCCTCCCATATCGCAGGCAAGAATAGATGCTGGAAATATAGAAGGATCTGCTCCTATGGCCCTGAACAAAGGGGCAATTATTTTTGATAATTGGCTAGAAATTACAGGAGCTAGAGAATATATTCCTACTATACTCAATGTAAGATTTCCCATTGCCATAAATCCTTCTTCAAATTTCTTACCTAATCCATATTTATTACCTAATATCTTATCTATACATCCTAATACAGCAAATACAAATATTGTATAAAGTATTACTTCGTTCATTTCATTTCTCCTTGCCTTGTGTTGTTTATTAGTTTAGTTTCTATTAGATATAGTTTTTGTTCACAATCTAATATATTTCAATATAATTATAATATAGCATATGCAATATGTATATCCTTTTTACTTTTCAACTAAGTGTTTCCAATATCTTGTAGGCATGTGCTGTTTTTGGAGTCTTGGATTTATTTTGTTTTTAATTGCAATACTTTTGAAATATTCCTTCCAAAGTCTTTGATAGTCCTCTTCTTCATCTGTAAAGCTAATTTCCTCTACTACATTTAAATCTCTAATAATCCACTGTTCTTTATTATACATAACCCCTGCGCCTCTCTTTACGTCATGTATAATCCAGTACTCACCCGACATTCTTTCTGCAAAATGAGGAGCCATAAGACCAATAATATCATTATCAGGTTCTATCTGAGAATAATACACTCCATTATTTAATTGACTAAACCTAACGAATCCCAGCATTCTATGTACTTCTTTACTTACTTGCTGGCGAATTTTATGTACTGTTAGCACCCTGTTATCAGATAGATGTTGGTCTACATTGGTACCAATTTTCCAACCGAGTCTTAAGTATTTGTATATTATAGTTCCTCTGTCGTATCTTTCTGAAAGAAATACATAGAAACAATTCTTTAGAGCATATTCTGAAATCTTCGTTTCTATTGATGCATAAACCTTTCTAGATTTCTCTTCGTCTGTCCTAATATGTACTTTTTCAACCAAAAAGCTTTGCTGAGGACTTTCTTCTGATAGTATTTCATCTGGTATTTCTTTTCTATAGTAGGCTTCATATATGGCAGTTAGGAGTCCGTCAAAGCTTCCATCATAAATATATTGCAGCATTTTAAAATTCCCCCGTTATAGTTGAAACAATATCATTTACTGGCAGTTGCCGAGGATAAGGTATAAATCCACTTTGAAAGTTATTTTCTCTCTGAATAATGGAACTTGATGTAGTCAAAGAAAGAGTTTCAGTACTGTTAGTCATGGAATACAAAGAAAATATAGAAAGTTGTTCACCTATTTCCCCTGAATTCTTGTTATTAAGACTAAATAATATGCTATTTCTTATTGCAGAAGCATCCATGCTTTTGATACCGTAATGCTTCCCATTGCAAGTAATAAAATATCTGGCTCTCTTTAGCACTATTCCTAGCTTACTTAAATCCTCAAAATCTAGCGTCCCAAACTTTCTTGCAGCAATTATTCTCCTAGCAGATTTAACACCTATACCCGGAACCCTCAGCAATAAGTAATACTCTGCCTTATTAATCTCCACCGGAAACAAATTAATGTTTCTCAATGCCCAGTCACACTTAGGATCAAGGGCAAGGTCGAAGTCAGGTTTCTCATCACTAAGGATCTCAGAAGCATTGTAGCCATAAAACCTTAAGAGCCAATCAGCTTGATAAATCCTGTTTTCTCTAACTAATGGAGGAGAAGCTAATACTGGAAGATTGGGATGTGTAGATACTGGTATAAAAGCCGAATAATACACCCTTTTTAGTTTAAATCCCTTATATAACGACTCTGAAAGTCTAAGTATCTTTAAATCACTGTCCTTAGTAGCACCTACAATAAGCTGAGTAGTTTGCCCAGCAGGAACAAAGCTCTGAGAATATTTAAATTTCTGCCTTTCCTCTATAGATTGATGTATTCTGGAGTTAATAAAATTCATAGGCTTAATAATAGCATCCTTTTTCTTCTGCGGTGCCAGCAGCTTTAATCCATCATCCGATGGCAATTCAATATTTACACTCATTCTATCCACATACATACCTGCTCTTTCTATTAAAGCTTTATCAGCCCCAGGTATTGCTTTTAAATGAATATATCCGTTAAATCTATGCTCTTCTCTAAGCTTTTTAACTGTACTTGTTAAGAGTTCCATTGTATAGTTTGGATTCTTATATACAGCTGAACTTAAGAAAAGCCCTTCTATGTAGTTTCTCTTATAAAAGTTTATTGTCAAATCTGCTACTTCATCAGGTGTAAATGCTGCTCTAGGCACATCGTTGGAAGCTCTGTTTACACAATAAACGCAGTCGTATATACAGTAATTGGTGAAAAGAATTTTAAGTAAAGATATACACCTGCCATCATCTGCCCAGCTATGGCATATTCCACATTGGCTAGTGCTACCTATCTCTCCCTTTTTTCCTTTTCTATTGCTGCCGCTTGATGAACAGGATACATCATATTTTGCAGCATCTGATAGTATCTTAAGCTTGTTAAGCATTTCCATATTATCACTCCAAAGGTTTGTTTGTTATCTATATTTTACCACGAAATATTAGGTTTGCAAACATATGTTCGATTAACACCTGCCAACTTTTTTTCTAAATGGAGAAAAACTTATAGGAATATTTCCTGAGCTTGCTATTTCGGGTGAATTGTACTCAACTTTAATTGCTTTATTTTATGGATTTGAGGCAACAACCATGACCTTTTTCATGAGTTTTCTCAAAATAATTTGACTGTTCTGACCTATTTTTCATTTCTCAAAATATTATTTTTTAATATTTTTTCTTTCAAGGAAGAAAGTTCATGGCTTGTTCGTCTATATTGTACAATACAAAAAAGGGGGGATTTAAAGTGAAAAAGGTTTTATGTTTTTTAATGATTCTCATATTGTTCAGCACTACTGCTTATGCCGATGCAAAATTTTCATCCTCTATTGACGACGAAACAAAAAGTTATAGTTTTGTCGAAAAAAATTACAGTATTCTTTTTAACCGTTCCTTATCAAGCAATAACCTTATAAATATCTTTAGTGCTAGTATTGCAGATACTGGAACTGGATACGTAGATATGTATTCAGCTGTATATCCGGTATCAGAAGTAGATAGTGTCGTTTTCAATGTGTACCTAGAAAAATATAATGGGAGAACATATACCGTTATTAGTTCATGGCAAGATTCTCCAGCTGAAAAGTATGGACGATATGTATTTGATAAGAGATACAAAGTAGAAAGTAATAACATTTACAGACTTAGAGTAAATGTTAAAGCTACTAAAGGTGATTTAGTTGAAACAGATTCCCTAACTACTTCCTCTATTACAGTAAAATAGGAGAGTATCCTCGTGGGTATTCTCCTATTTGAATATATTCATTATTTTCACCTTCTCTTACCTACTAAAATCTCCATAATTATCTTATTTCAATCTTCAAAAATAACTAATGAATATGTTTTACATACAATCAGAAAAACTCGATCCTCTAATTTTAAACTAAATTATTATTTTAAGGGAGGTGATATTGTGGAAGGTGAATTAATGAAATTAGCAGTTTCACAAGGTATATGGGCTGCGCTAAGCATTTGCCTACTACTTTACATTTTAAAAGCACAAGAAAAAAGAACTGCTAAGCAGGAGGAACGAGAAGAGAAATATCAAAGCATAATTTTGGAACTTACTAAAAAATTGAGTCTAATTGATGAAGTAAAAAATGTCGTTGAACATATAAAAAGATAAGTTTTATCTAAGCCCCTAAAAATTTTGCTAATATCTATAGTCTTATGGACTTAACATGGTTTCTAATACTTTAGAAACTAAGTTAAGTCATTTGTTTGCTATAATAAACTAGAATTAACTTTCCTAGCATTAAATAGATAAACTTAAACTATATAATTCTTTTATTTTATATTCTCTATTATCTTCATCATCTCTTGCCTGTCAAAGGCTCCTATTAAATTATATAGCACTTCATTTTTATCCCATATAATTTTCACTTCACCATTGTTATACTCAATAATATTGTATGTTACACCTTCTATTTCTTCCTGTGAAAGTCTTGTATTGTCTTCCTTTATCGATATAGCGCTAGTATATTGGTCAGTTATAGTCATTTGAGTGAAAAATAGAAAGTCTGTTCCATCTGAAAATATCATTTCTATTTTGCATACTTCTTCATTAATGGTTTTTATTTCTATCTCTTTAAGCCCATAGCCTGTTGGTAAGTAATTAAGCTCCTTCACGGGAAATGTTGATATCTTTTTCAGTTCATTTATATTGCTTGTAACTAAATTTTTCTTGCCTTCATTTCTGCTAAAATCCTCTTCAACTTTGTTGTCTAAGTTTAAAACTCCATTTTCAGTCGTAAAAAAAGTTCTTAATGTCCTTGTGAATCTGGTATAACCTTCATCTGAGATTCCTAGTATCGCTACAAACATTACTATAAAGCTAGACGATACAACTAATGCCATTCTTTTTAGAAAAGTTTCTCTTTTTCTCTTTTTTTGTATTTTCATTATATTTTTAAATACGTCATTCATAGGTGGTACTTCTATGCTATCCATTTTCTCTTTTACTGCCCGTTTAATAAGTCTATCTATTATGTCCTCATTCATTTTTATCACCACTCATATTTTCTATATCCTTAAAATAATTACCTTGCTCTAACTTTTCTTTTAGTTGTTTTTTTGCTCTATAAATTCTCGAAGCTACCGTATTTATAGGAATATTTAGGCTACTAGCTATTTCTTCATAGCTAAGCCCTGCATAATAATATAAATATACAGCTTCACTATATTGACTACTAAGCTTAGATATTTCTTCCAATAAATATTCTCTTAATTCTTTTTTTTCTAAAATTTGTTCAGGTAAATCTACATATATCTCTTCATTCCTTATTTCATTTATTCTATTATCATCATCTATTATGGGTGTTTCTTGCTTGTTTTTTCTATAATAATCCTTTGATTTATTTACTACAATAGTGCAAATCCAGCTGTTAAACTTACTTACATCTTTAAGTTGAGCAAGCTTGTCCCATACTATAATAAAAGTCTCCTGAACAGCGTCCATAGCTCTTTGCTCATCGTTTAATATTGCATAGGCTATCCTATACAATTTATTTTTATAAGACTCAACAATAATATCAAAACTATTTATTTCTTTTTCAGATTTATCACTCTTAAATACAGACATTATGTTTCATCCTTTTTATTTATTAAAGTATTTGTTCTCTAGTTTGATTATACCATAATATACCATAATTTCTAATGTTTCCATAAAAATGAATATAATGTCCTACTAAAATAGTCTATAAAGACTACAAAAAAAAATCAATTTTAAAGCTTTCATTGATAATTTCTGGATAATATGGTATACTATCTATAATAAACACAGGAGGTACACTGCGGTGAAAATTAAAATGGATCAATTTTCCCAACAAAAATCAATACAAATGCTTTTTTGTCAGGTTTATGGTACCCCTTGTTTAATTGGAGTTAGTGCTTAATATATTAATATTTATATTGAATAATTGTAAGTAAAGCCATGGGTATGCATATCTATGGCTTTTTTTGTGTTAGCTATAGGGTAAACCTATAGCTTTATTTTTTTGTAGAAAAGGAGTGGAGCGTATGTTATTAGATGTAAATAATGTGTCTAAGTTTATTGAAGATAAAGAAATATTAAAGGATATTTCCTTTAAGCTATATAAAAGAGATAAGGTTGGAATAGTTGGTAGAAATGGAGTTGGTAAAACTACTTTACTTAGAGTAATAACATCTGAGCTAGAAGCAGATGCTGGGAACATTAAATTCTATGGTAAATACGGGTATCTGCCACAAAATTTATTTGTAGAAAATAGTATGTGCGTATATGAGTTAATAGAAGAAACAAAAAAATATAGTGAATTTCTAGAATTACTTAATAAATTTGGCTTGAAATCTATTGAGCAACAAAAAATTGGAACTTTAAGTGGTGGCGAAAAAACTAAGCTATATCTTATTCGTCTTCTCCTTCAAAATCCAGATATTCTTATACTTGACGAACCTACTAATCATCTGGATTATGATACTATAGAATGGCTGGAAAACCTTGTTAATAACTTTAATGGCGCTGTTTTAATGGTAACTCATGATAGGTATTTCTTAGATAAAACTGTTTCTAAAATATTCGAGTTAGAAGATAAGACTATAACAGAATATAAAGGTGGATATACCTTTTATGCAAATCAAAAGAAGGTTGAACTTGACAAAGCAAAATTAGAATATGAGCTATATATAAAAGAAAAAAGAAAGCTGGAAGCAGCGGCACGAAAGCATATGGAACGAGCAAATAAATATAATGATATGTCTCAAAATGACTTTCAAAGAGGCAAAGCAAACAAAATAGCCAAAAGATCAAAGGCAATTATATCTAGAATTGAAAATATGGAGGAAAAAGAAAAGCCTTCTGTTCCTAAAAATATAAATGTTAAACTAGAGGGAAACAACGAAAAGACTAGCGATATTCTAGTTAGAGTAGAGCAAGTATCAAAAACCTATGCCAAAACACTTTTTAACAATGTAAACTTTAATATATACAAAAATACAAGAGTTGGTATTGTAGGAAAAAACGGTGTTGGGAAGAGTACTTTATTAAAAGGAATAGTAGGGAAAATACAAATAGAGGGTAATGTCAATATCTCTCCTTCTGCCAAGATAGGCTATTTTTCACAGGAGCTCGAGGAGCTAAACCTAGACTCTACAATTTTACAGGAATTAAAAAAGATAAATAACGATGAAAGCTATATCAGAACCTTGCTTGGTTGCATGCTTTTTAGAAGAGATGATGTATTTAAAAAAATAGGTGACTTAAGTTATGGTGAAAGAGTAAGAGTAGCTTTTTTAAAGCTTATCCTCGAAGAGAATAACCTATTAATACTAGATGAACCCACTAATTTTCTTGACATACCAACAAGAGAAATAATAGAAGACGCGCTTCTTGATTATGAGGGAGTAGTACTATTTGTATCCCACGATAGATATTTTGTTGATAAAATGGCAAAAGAAATATGGGAGCTTTCAAATAATGTGCTTACTCAATATTTAGGGGGATACTCCTATTATCTAGATAAGAAAAACCAATTTTCCTCAAAAGTCAGTACTGATATTAAAGAAGAAATACTTAAGCTGGAAATGAAGTTATCTCACATTTCATTTAGGCTTATGAGCTGTAAAGATGAAGAAAAGATTGACCTAGAAAGAGAATACTATGAAGTTACTAGAAAGCTTAGGGAACTGAAGAATTAAAAAGCTAATAGAAAATGTAACGTAAAATGCATATTTCTTGTTGACAAACAATAATCGGAGATATAACATATTAACAATATTTAATAATTTGTTTCTTAAAGTATAACAAATGAAAAGAACTTTAACTTGATTTTTCATAGTTAAAGTCTAACTAAGGGGGTATTATCCTATGTCAAATTCCAATCTACAAGAAACAAAAAGAGAAACTTTTTCATCAGGACTTGCGGTGTTTTTTGCCACTCTTGGCTCAGCTGTCGGTTTGGGAAACATATGGAAGTTTCCTTACTTAGTTGGGGCAAATGGTGGCGGCGCTTTTATTATTGTCTATTTATTGTGCGTAGTACTAGTGGGAATGCCTGTAGCCATATCTGAATTTTATATAGGCAGAAAAACTCGAAGTAATCCAATAAAAGCCTTTGATAAGTTAAAAGCAAACCCTTTATGGAAATCTATAGGCTACTTAGGAGTATTGACCAGCATATTAATCATGATGTTCTATTCTTCTGTAGCAGGCTGGGTATATCTCTATACGTTTAAAGCCTTGAAGGGTGACTTTACAAGTATATCTAGTATGCCTATGGCGCAGGCAGGAGCATATGTTACTAAGGAATTTGACACGGTAGTAGGTGGACCTGTATCTCCTATGATATGGCAGCTAATAGTTGTTGCTGTTGTGGCTACAATAATATATGCAGGGGTTAAAAAAGGTATTGAAAGAGTTACTAAATCCTTAATGCCAGTATTATTTATTTTGATAATTGTATGTGCAATAAGAGCTCTAACATTAGATGGTGCTAAACAAGGTCTTAATTTTTTATTTAGTATAGATTTCTCAGCTATTACTCCTGCAGTTATATTGTCAGCTTTAGGACTTGCATTTTTTAAGTTGTCTATAGGTATGGGAACTATGATGACTTATGCCAGCTACTTTACTAGCGACAACAATATGCCTGCTACTTCAGCAAAAGTAGCATTGTCAGATGTGGCAGTATCAATGTTAGCAGGACTAGCAGTATTCCCTATAGTGTTTACTTTCGGACTTGAACCTGGTAATGGACCAGGGCTTTTATTTAATACTATTCCTTTAGTTTTTTCCAAGATACCTTTTGGAAATATACTATTGGTTGCATTTTTCTTGTTAGCTTCTATAGCTGCTACTACTGCTATGACTTCGATGTTCTCGGTGCCAGTAGCAGTTTTGACAGAATCTTTAGGTATGAAAAAGGGGGCTTCTGTCATTTTAACTGGGGGAATAGTATCGCTAATAGGAATCTTTACTGTTCATCCTAGTAATCTTTTAGGAAAAGTGACAATATTGGGGAAGAGTTTCTTTGAATTATACGATTTTATTTCTTCAAATTTATTTATGCCAATAGGTGGATTTCTAATTGTGATATTTATAGGATATTTCATAAACAAAGATGATTTGGTTGATGAATTATCTAACCATGGTGATTTGAATAATGATAAATATTTAAATCTATTTAGACTGTTGATAAGATATGTTACTCCTGTGCTTTTAATAATTATTTTCTTAAATTCTATAGGGGTACTAAAAATATAGAATGTTGACTCGAAGAAAGGTTTGTTCTTACTTTTCTTTGAGTCTTTTTTGTATTAACAACATTTACAATGTGCAATATATTTTATATAATTTAGTCTACAATATAATAATGGGGTGATTTAAATGAAAATTCAAAGTACTGAAGTTGCTAAAGCTGCAGTAAGACTAGCTATTTCTACTAGAGAAGAAGAGAAGTCAATTGTTGAAGAGCTGAATAAAAAAGATTTTAAAGCTGCTGCTGTAGATATAGGTGGAGACTTAATAAATTCAATACCGAAGATTATTGAAAGAACCTTAGTAGCTGCTAAAAAGACTGGAATAATTAAAGAGTATCATGTCCATGAAGGTGCTGTAGCTGGAGCTACAATGGAAGCTATAACTCAGGTAAGTTCAAAGGCTATGGGATTTAACTTTGGAGGTAAAATAGGTATAGCTAGATATGATGAACATATTAGTGTCTGTCTTTTTATGAGTATTGGACTACTTCATCTTAATGATTTGGCAATTGGATTGGGACATAGATCTATACCGAATATAGATAATTAAAATTTCCCTTGACATTTTGTCGAAGAGGTTATAGAATCATCTTTAATTATTATTTTAGTAGGTTTGTTTTATAGTAGATAGCCTTAGAGGCTAGTGGGAGCAAGGTAGGAATAATGTAGAAAGTTTTAAACAAAAAACTAAAAATTGGAGGACGGTAGTATGGTAGAAAAAAAACATTTCACCAGTCTAAGTAAATGCTTAGGCTTAATTTCATTTCTTTTAATTATCACTTTATTTTTAAATGCTTGTTCATCTGGTAATTCCAATAACAATTCCCAGAACACAATATCCATAGGAATAAGTCAAATAGTAGAGCACCCTGCACTAGATAGTGCTAGGGCTGGATTTATTGACGCCTTAAAAGAAAAAGGCTATGAAGAAGGTAAAAATCTAAAGCTAGATGTTCAACTTGCCCAAGGAGACATTGCCTTGACAACTACTATTGCTCAAAACTTTGTATCCCAGAAAAAAGATATAATTCTTGCTATTTCCACAGCTTCTGCTCAATCAGCACATAACTCTACTAAAGATATTCCAGTATTATTTACAGCTGTAACTGATCCTGTATATGCAGGTCTACTTAAAAATCCTGATGCCCCAGAAGGAAATGTAACAGGTACTAGTGACCTTACTCCTGTGGCTAAACAGCTTGAGCTTGGAAAAACAATATTTCCTAATGCCCGTAAAGTTGGGATTTTATATAATACTAGTGAGCTTAACTCACAGCTGCAAGTGGATATAGCAAAAGAATCAGCTAAAGACATGAATATAGAAATAATAGAAATTCCTGTTACTAATACATCAGAATTTGAGCCCGCATTAAATGCTAAAATAAAAAATATAGATTTTTTATTTCTTCCTTCTGATAATTTAGTAGCTTCAAATATGCCAATAATATCTAAAATTGCTATGAACAATAAGATTGGTATCATAGGTGTAGACGAGCCTATGATAAAAAACGGAGCCCTTGCTTGTGAAGGACTTGATTATTATAAGCTAGGACATCAAACAGGTGTAATGGCTGCTGAAATACTTGAAGGTAAAAGTATAAAGGACATGCCTGTATCAATGCTTAAAGAAACTCAATTAATAATAAATGAAGATGTAGCAAAAAAACTTGGCGTTAATATACCTGAAGAATTGTTGGAAAAAGCAATATTGGTGAAAGGAGCTGAATAATATGAATAATTTTATATTAGGCATACTTTTACAGAGTTTTATGTTTTCAATAATGGTGATGGGAGTATATATAACTTATAAGTTTCTAGACTTTCCTGATCTATCTGTTGATGGGA
Source organism: uncultured Clostridia bacterium (assembly GCA_964619895.1). Taxonomy (GTDB): domain Bacteria; phylum Bacillota; class Clostridia; order Tissierellales; family Proteiniboraceae; genus Proteiniborus. Next base: position 11,545 of record CAZUFW010000057.1, read on the forward strand.
CGTTTACATTGGGAGCAAGCATATCTGCAGCTTTAATTACAAAAGGGGTTAACCCTTTTGTAGCTCTTTTGCTTTCTGTCATAGGAGGAGCCCTAGCTGGTGCTATGACAGGAGTACTAAATGTAAAGCTTAAGATAAAAGATTTACTTTCAGGTATTTTAGTAATGCTAGGATTATACTCAATTAATCTAAGAATAACTATGGGAAAAGCTAATCTACCAATGTTTAATAATACTACTATTTTTTCTGATGGTAGTATGGCTAGTAATTTGTTTATTGCCCTAGGGCTTTCTTTTATCTGTGCTATTGTTTTTACGATATTCTTTAAGACTAAACTTGGTTACCTTTTAAAGGCAACAGGAAACAATGAGGCCATGGTTATCTCTTTAGGAATAAATACTGGCAATATCAGAATACTAGGTCTTGCATTATCTAACGCTTTAGTAGCCTTATCTGGAAGTATATTTGCTCAGTATCAAGGATATAGCGATATAAATATGGGTGCTGGTACCATAGTCATAGGCTTGGCATCTATTATAATGGCTCATTCAATATTTAAAAATGTAAAATTAATAAGCCCTAGTTTTCTGTGTATAATAGGAGCTTTTCTCTATAGAGCTAGTATTTCTTTAAGTCTAAAATTAGGCTTTAATCCAAGTGACCTAAAGCTTATAAGCTGTGTAATTGTAATACTTGCACTTTATTTAGGAAGTAAAGAGTCTCCATTTAAACTAAAAAGTTTGCAATTATTCAAAGGGAAAAGACAGGCAGGTGATTTACGTGCTTGAGTTAACTAATATATACAAGACATTTAATGCTGGTGATATTAATGAAGAAAAGATTTTTGATAGGGTTTCTTTACGAGTAAATAAAGGAGACTTTATTTGCATCATAGGAAGTAACGGTGCTGGCAAATCAACTCTTCTTAATTTAATATCCGGAAAGCTAAGTATAGATAAAGGCAGAATAAGTCTAGATGATTCAGATATTACTAGTGAACCTGAAAGTCAAAGATGTAAGAAAGTATCTAGGATTTTTCAAGATCCATCTTTAGGTACAATTCCTTCTATGACAATTCGAGAAAATCTTTCTATGGCCTTGAACAAAGGAAAAAAGTTTGATTTTTCTTTTTTAGTAAATAAAAGAAATGAAAATTTCTTTAAAGATACTTTAAAAACACTTGATTTAGGGCTTGAAGATAAGCTAGAAGTGACTGTATCTAAGTTATCTGGTGGTCAAAGACAGTCCTTGGCATTAATTATGTCTACTCTAACAGATCCTAGCCTCCTGTTATTAGATGAACATACTGCTGCCCTAGATCCTAAAACATCTGAAATTGTTATGGATATTACAGATAAAATTATAAAGGAAAAGAATTTAACTGCTCTTATGGTTACTCACAATATAGATCATGCCATAAAGTACGGAAACAGACTTATTATGATGCATAGAGGTCAGATAATAATGGATGTATCTGGAGAAGAAAAGAACAGTCTTACAAAGGAAAAGCTTCTTTCTTTATTTAAAGATGTTAGTGATAGAAGTCTATTTAGCTAGAAAAACTTAGGGGACATGCTGAAAAGTTTCGGAATGTCCCCTATAATTTTTAGTAAAATCTTAATGAACCTAATCTCTATAATTAAATAACAGAAACATTTTTTCTCTATTATGCTTTACCAAACATTTTAGGCTTAAAGTAAACATAAAGTAAAACAAGTGAAACTAATATTAAAAAGCCACATACTACAAAAGCAGCTTCCACTGAGACATTTGCTGCCCTTCCAACAGATAGATTTACAATGGAAGCTATTATATTTCCACCCATAGCATAAATTGATAGTATTGTAGCTCTATCACTCGTGGTTATAGATTTATTTTGAATATCTATGGCAGAAGGTTGAATTATCGCATAGCTCCCAGATATTAAGGCTATGAGTAGTATTGTTGCTATTCTGCTGTTTACGAATATAAGAAGAAACGTACACATTCCTATTATAAAAGACAAAGTCTTTATCGTTTTGCCTTTTCCAAATTTCTCTGTCAGCTTGTATGATTGAGTTGAGTTAAGGTTTATTATCTGCATAAGGGCTATTAATAGTCCAAAGTATTTTACATCTATTCCTACCTTGATATACTTAATTTGATTTAAAAACACACTTATAGAACGATATACTTCATTTACTAATGCCAATGCCAAAACAAACAGTAATATTTCCTTGTTCTTTAGAACATTTCTTATGCTTTTATATATTGAATTCTTTTCTTTCCTGATGCTATCGCTGGCATCTTGTATAAAAAATGTTAATACAGCCGCCGCTCCATATGGAAATATAGTAAGGAATGCAGCATAATCCATAGACTTAGCAATGACAAAAGTGGAAAGAACAGATGCTGTTAGAAAGCCTGCTGTTCCAAATGCATTGTATTTACCAAATATTTTTTCTGATTCTTTTTCACCAGCTGAATTATATAAAAGAGCTGTATCACATCCTGAGATCCCTGCAATTGCAAGTGCTACAACAATTGCTTCTAAAGCAAACAGCTGAAACGAATTTGCTTTGTAAAAAATAATCTTTGATGCGAAAAATAATAAGTGGGAAAAAACTAGAGTTTTTTTATATCCAAAGTTATCTGCAAACCAGCCCCAAGGAACTTCGAAAATAAACATTAAAATAACAAATATAGATTCTAGCAGAAAAATCTCATACATGGACAGACCTCTAGCCTGTCTAAAAAGCGTAGCAATAGGCCCATAAAATACAAATCCCTGCAAAAATACAATAACATACATTAGATAAATGTTACGTGTCTTATTCACTTTGACACACCTCCAAAAAATCGCATAAAAACAAAGCCTTTTATTAAAGACTTAAATAGTTATTTAAGCAATTTTTAGTGCATCAATTTGGTAACATCCACCTATCTCCTTTATTTTTAATTACCTTAATTTTAGCATAAACAATATTTCTCTTCAATATAGATATACAATTTGAGCAGGAGGTTTATTTGTCTCCTATGCACACTTGTTCTTTGATGTGAATATTATGTATTACAAATCTATGTGAGGTGATATGTAATATGCGTGAAAGAACTTGTCCTCCTTTTGCTGAAGCCTACACGGTAAAACGGGGTGATACGGTTAGTAAAATAGCAGCTGAGTTCAATACTACTATTGCGGTTATTCGATTTTTAAACCCTACTATTGATGTTAATCGCATTTCAGTTGGTCAAGTAATATGTGTTCCTAGAATAGTTATAACACCGGCTTGTCCAAATGGAACCATCTATACAGTTAAGGCTGGAGACACTTTCTATAAAATTGCTGACGAATTTAAAATAACCGTAAGAGAATTGCAGCTAGCAAACCCACTCGTGAATCCATATAATCTAGTGGTAGGTCAAAAAATTTGTGTACCAAAGAAACCAGCTCCACCACCTCCTCCACCTGTTATACCTCCTTGTGTTGATGGCACTTATTATGTTATAAGGTCTGGAGATACGTTCTATAATATAGCAAACCGATTTAATATTACAGTTAAGGATTTAGAAACAGCAAATCCTGGTATTGATCCTAACAGTCTGGTTGTAGGACGAATAATTTGTATTCCGAAAAAGGTAGTTCCACCTGGCACAGCTCCTTGTCCTAGCGGTGCTTATTATACTATAGAAGCAGGCGACACATACTTTAGTATCGCTAGTCGATTTGGTGTAACAGTTAGAGATTTAGAGCTTGCAAATCCTAACGTAGATCCTACTAAACTAATGATAGGCCAAATAATTTGTATTCCAAGGAAGCCTAGATGTCCAGGAGGTAAAATACATGTAGTTGCATCTGGAGATACACTCTTTAAACTAGCACAGCAGTACGATATATCATTTAAGGCTCTAGTAGATGCTAATCCAGGCATCGACATAGAAAATCTTCGTGTAGGTCAGGAAATATGTATCCCACCTTATGAGCCTGCTGAGCTGTGCCCTACTGGAAAAACTTATGTTATTAAGCCAAATGAAACACTTTCTAGTATTGCAGAAAAATTTGTTGTTTCTGCAACGGATATACTAAAATATAATCCAACTATGGCTCCAAGTGAGTTTGTAGCTGGTAGACGTATCTGCCTACCACCTGAAGCTAGGGTTTAATAATTATAACGACATATCCATGCCTTTTACCTAAGGCAAGGTCATAAAAAAAATGACCCTTCAATTAACTCAGGGTGACAGTTAAAACTGCTTCTGTCATCCTGAGCACTGATGAAGGATCTAAGGGTCAAAACTTGCCGAAAATAATTCTACCTTATATGCCTTAAGTATAGTTTTTCAATCTCTGTTGCAAATACATTTAGGGAAAATCTCTCAACAGAACTTTTTGCTTTTGTTCTAAGGTCTTGAATATTATCACTTTTATCTATTAAGGATTTAATGCTTTGCTTAAACTCGTCTTTATTTCTATACATATATCCATTAAAGCCATCAATTATTAGTCCTTCTACAGCTTCGTCATATCTACAAACTACAGGGAGACCACTTGCTAACGCTTCTATATATGTAAGGCCTTGAGTTTCGCTTGTAGATGCTGTGACAAATACATTGGCTAAGGAATAATATAAAGGAACTTCTTCTGGCGGCACCATTCCAGTAAAAATAATGTTCCTCTCAAGCTCTAATTCGTTAACTAGTTTCTTTAGATTATCCATGTAGGGTCCTCCCCCTACTATTAACATCTTAATGTCTAATTCTTTATTTAGCTCTTTTACATTCATTATTATTTCATCAACGTTCTTTTCTTTTCCTAGTCTTCCAAGAAATATAAGAACCTTATCGTCTTCTTTAATACCTATTTTTTCTTTTAACTCCTTGACTTTCTCTTTATGATGAGGCTTTATTGCAAATCTTGATAAATCAATGCCTGTAGGTATTATACTAATTGGGTTGTCCATGCCATAAGCTGTTAAAGAGCCTTTTGCTTTTTGAGTTGGCGTTATAATTTCATCAGCCGAACCTATTAATTTCTTTATTAAACTCATAGCTCTTCTTCTAGAGATTAGCTTTCCTTTAAAAATATAACCCAAATAGTCCTCATACATAGTATGATATGTATGTACGTGAGGAATTCTAAGCTTCTTTCTTATATATTTGGCATGAATCAAAGTACAAAATTCTGTATGAGAATGGACGATGTCTGGAGACCATTTAATAATTTCATTTATAAATTTATTTTTATATGAAAGCGTACCTCTTGCACCTGGATATATTCTAGCATTAAAGGATCTTAAATAATAAACATCCCCTTCTTTATATGAGTAACCTGTATTAGAAAGTGTTAGAATCCTTACTTCATGTCCTCTTTTGGTTAATTCCTTATATAAATTTGTTACTGAAATAACTACGCCATTAATAGATGGACTAAAGGTATCTGTTGTTAATAATATTTTCATACTTCTCACTCCTCATATTTCTACTCTAATATTTTATATTAAAGTCAATTACTATAATTTTAAATTTAATATTTCTATTAAGGTATGCAATTCTAAGACAACTTATTAATAGGATTTTTCTTATGTATATTCTACCATTTTTTATTAATTAATGTTAAATAATTTTTAGACACTTAGTTTCCTACATGTTTAGTCTTCTTTTCTTTACATTTTACTTCAATAATTATTTAATACAGCATAGATTTAATTATAAGGATATTTTATATTAGCAATTTTTGATATAATAAATTATATAATTATAGAGGAGAATTTGTTATGGAAAATTATGCTATTGTGTCAATTCTAGGTTATTTATTTGGTTGCTTTCAGACATCATATATTCTAGGGAAGTTATTAAAAAAAGTTGATATACGTGCCCTAGGAAATGGGAATGCAGGTGCTTCCAATACAGTAGTAGCTTTAGGTTGGAAATATGGAGTTGCAGTAGGATTACTTGATATAAGTAAGGCCATCCTATCCATTGTTGTTGTCCGCCTTTTATTGAAAAGCATCCTTCCTCAAGGCCAAATGCCATTTTTTCTCTATCTAAACGGATTTTCTGTAATATTAGGACATAATTATCCTTTTTATATGGGCTTTAGAGGCGGAAAGGGCACTGCTTCATTAATAGGTATGCTTTCTGCAATTGATTATCGCATTGCATTTCTAGGAATAATAGCTATTGTAGCTATTACTATTGCTACTGATTATATTGCTCTTGGAACTATTGGTCTAGTAATATTGTTTGTAATCTCTACGTTTTTCTTCGGATATAGTAAGGGCTGTCTAATTATTGCTATTATTTTAGCTGCTTTAAGTATATATAATCACAGATCTAACATTATAAATATTATTCGTAAAAAAGAAACTGGGTTGAGAAGTACTATGAGAAAAAAACAAACTGCAAATGACCACCAATAAGTGGTCATTTTTTATTGAAAATTTTACTTTTAAAGAAGAAAAATCTAATATATAATTATCCTTGTATGTTAATTAGAAAGGAGTTTACAATGAGTATTTTAACAGTAAGTAATCTAAGTCACGGTTATGGAGATCGTGCTATTTTTAATAATGTGTCTTTTAGATTGTTAAAGGGCGAGCATATTGGACTTATAGGTGCCAATGGCGAGGGAAAATCTACCTTTATGAATATCATAACAGGTAAGCTTGAGCCTGACGAAGGAAAGACTGAGTGGTCAAAGCGTGTAAGAGTAGGCTATTTAGATCAACATACTTCTCTTTCTAAAGGAATGACTATAAAGGATGTATTGAAAGGTGCTTTTAAATATCTTTTTGATATGGAAAGCGAAATGAACCAAATCTGTGAAAGAATGTCTGATGTTTCACCCGAAGAGCTTGAAGTATTACTTGAAGATCTAGGTAATATACAGGACATATTAACTAACAATGATTTTTATATTATAGATGCTAAGGTTGAAGAAATTGCAAGGGGATTAGGTCTCAATGATATAGGTTTAGATAAGGATGTAAATGATTTAAGCGGCGGTCAAAGAACAAAAGTGCTTTTAGCTAAGCTATTATTAGAAAAGCCAGATATTCTCTTGTTAGATGAGCCTACAAACTATCTTGATGAGCAACATATAGAATGGTTAAAGCGTTATTTGCAAGAATATGAAAATGCTTTTATTCTTATATCACATGATATTCCTTTTTTAAATAGCGTTGTCAATCTAATATATCATATGGAAAATCAAGAATTGAACCGTTATGTTGGTATATATGATGATTTTATTCAAATATATGAAGCTAAAAAACAACAGCTAGAGGCTGCATATAGAAAGCAACAGCAGGAAATTGAGGAGCTTAAGGATTTTGTTGCTAGAAACAAAGCTAGGGTAGCTACTAGAAACATGGCTATGTCTAGACAAAAAAAGCTTGATAAAATGGAAGTAATTGAACTTGCTAGAGAAAAACCTAAACCAGAATTTAATTTTATTGATGCTAGAGCATCAGGAAAGCTAATTTTTGAAACAAAGGATTTGATAATTGGCTACAACGAGCCTCTTTCAAAACCTTTGAACATTAGAATGGAACGAGGTCAAAGAATAGCTCTTGTGGGAGCAAATGGTCTAGGTAAAACTACATTGCTAAGAAGTATTCTTGGTGAAATAAAAGCAGTGTCTGGCTCTGTAGAGTTAGGAGATTACCTTCATATAGGATATTTTGAACAAGAAATCAAAAAATCTAATACTAACACTTGTATTGAAGAAATCTGGCAGGACT
>CAZUFW010000057.1:19272-20093 GCA_964619895.1 uncultured Clostridia bacterium
GAGCAGCACTAGCTAAATGTGGATTGACTACAAAACATATTGAAAGCAAGATTACGGTATTAAGTGGTGGTGAACAAGCTAAGGTTAGATTATGTAAGCTGATAAATAAGGAAACTAATATATTGATACTTGACGAGCCTACTAACCATCTTGATGTAGAAGCAAAAGAAGAGCTAAAAAGAGCTCTTAAAGAATATAAAGGTTCCATACTTCTAATATGTCACGAGCCTGAATTTTATAGGGACATAGTCACTGATGTTTGGAATTGTGAATCATGGACAACTAAAATCGTATAGTAGATAAAATCCTAGGAGATATTTTAATAATATTTCCTAGGATTTTTTATTGTATCAATTTCTTTCCTTATATCATTACATATTATTCTCATGTTTATATTGTTCAATTTTCCACTTACATTTCCAAACCATTTTTAACATTGCTAAAGATAATAATGCAATCAATACTGTAAATATTCCAAAAATATAGTAACCAGTTCTAATTGTTGCCATCAACTCCATAAAAAAACAGATGATTTCAATAATCAGAGCTACTCTGAAAAAATTCTTAATCTTATTGAAATGAGCAATTTTTGATTCTACATCCGTATACATTTCAAAGGGACCATCTGATGCTTTTTTTCGTAAATATACCCATCTCCACCATTGAGCTATGACTTCTACTCCAGCATCCTCCATAAAAGCTGCATAATCGCCTTTTTCACCATTCCAACTATCAAGCAAGTCTATTTGATAATTGTATTCTCCAGGCTCACATTTTTCAAAAGTATAAAAACCAAGAAAGAATTTTTTGAATGCCCATCC
>CAZUFW010000058.1:0-4242 GCA_964619895.1 uncultured Clostridia bacterium
AGCATTAGTAAAAGGGTTAAGAGGATTTATACCTATTTCTCAAATTGCTAATAGGTTTGTAAGTGATTTAAAAGTTTTTGTCGACAAGAGCTTTGGTGTAAGAGTAATTGATTTTGATAAGAATAAGAAGAGAGTAGTGTTATCAAGAAAGATTGTTGAGCAGGAAGAGCAAGAGAGTAAAAAAATCAAGCTTTGGAAAAGCATAGAGAAGAATCAAGTAATTGAAGGACAAGTAAAACGAATTACTGATTTTGGAGTTTTTGTTGATATTGGTGGGGCAGATGGACTAGTTCATATTTCAGATCTTTCTTGGTCTCACATAAAGCATCCAAAAGAAGTAGTAAAAGAAGGAGATATAGTAAAAGTATTAGTTTTAGATGCTGATAAGCAAAAAAATAGAATTTCCTTAGGACTAAAACAAATATCCCCTCATCCATGGGAAAACATAGATGAGAAATACAGTATTGGAAGCGTAGTTGAAGGAAAAGTGATTAGATTAGTGGATTTTGGAGCTTTTGTAATGCTTGAACAAGGTATTGAAGGGCTAGTTCATATTTCGCAAATTTCAGAAAAACACATAGCAAAACCATCTGAAGAATTAAGAGTCGGACAAAATGTGAATGTAAAAATACTAGATATTAATAAAGAAGAGAAAAAAATAAGTTTAAGCATTAAGGAAGCAATAGAAAAACAAACCGATGAAATTATTAAATATGACAATGAAGAAGAAATAACAATAGGTGATATCATTAAAGATAACAAATAGAGTGAGGTATTAAACCTCATTCTTTTTTTATTTATTAGAATAATTTTTTTGTTTATGTAAAAAATAATAATGACCTCACAAAATACATCAAGACCCCCTTTATATAGTTTCCTGTGGTATAGTACATATTGCCACAGGCTTTTTTTATTGATAGAATGTTAATATATATTAGCATTTAAAGAAAAGGGGATAAAATATGGACAAGTATGAATCGTTCAAGAAACAGGTTTATTCATTAATCGGAATAGATTTATCAAGTTATAAAGAAAAACAGATGAAAAGAAGAATTGAGTCACTATTAACTAGAAACAAATATAAAGATTTTGATGATTATTTTGAAGGGCTAAAAAAAGATAATAGGTTACTTGATGAATTTATTAATTATTTAACTATAAACGTTTCCGAATTTTTTAGAAACCCTACCCAGTGGGAAGTCTTAGAAAAAGAAATATTACCAGGACTAATTAAGAATAACAAAAAATTAAACATATGGAGTAGTGCATGCTCTACTGGGGAAGAACCATACACTTTAGTTATGCTTTTGACTAAATTTTTTAGTTTAAAGGACATCAGTGTACTTGCTACTGATATTGATTTAGGGGCAATTGAAAAAGCCAAAGCTGGTATTTATAATGAAAAAAGTCTTCAAAATGTGTCTACAGATTTTAAAAACAAGTATTTTGAACAGGTAGGAAATAACTACATAATTCATCAATCAATTAAAGATTGTGTTCAATTTAAGCATGTTGATCTTCTTAAGGATAAATATCCAAGTGGTTGCAATCTTATTTTATGCAGAAATGTTCTAATATATTTTACAGAGGATGCTAAGGTAAACATCTATAAAAAATTTTATGATTCTTTAAGCAATGATGGCGTATTGTTTGTAGGAAGTACAGAGCAAATAATAATGCCTGAAAGGTATAATTTGAAGTCAGCAAAAACTTTTTTTTATAAAAAGGTTATTTAATTTATTTAATTATAATAATTGTTATAGTGAGTCATTTTAGGTTTAAAATATATGAAATAGGAGGAGATAATACTTGGAAGCAAATGAATTGTTAAGGCTTTTATGTGAAAAATCAGGTGTCTCTGGATACGAATATGGAGTATCTGGCTTAATTATTGAAGCCTTTAAAGATTTTACAGATGAGGTAACTACTGACAAGTTGGGAAATGTAGTAGCAGTAAAAAAAGGTGAAAAAAACATAAACAATATCAAAATAATGCTTTCAGCTCATATGGATGAAATTGGTCTTATGGTTACTGATATTGATGACAAGGGTTTCGTTAATTTTACTACAATAGGTGGAATTGACCCTAGAACCTTATTAGCACAAGAAGTAATTATACATGGTAAGAAAGAATTATTCGGTGTTATTGGAGCTAAACCTCCCCATTTACAAGATGAAGCTGAAAGAGAAACAGCAGTTCAGATTGAAGATTTAACTATTGATGTTGGTTTTTCAAAAGAACAATTAGAAGATTTAATTGAGATTGGGAATACAATAACAATTAAAAGAGACTTTATTAATCTGCAAGGAAATTGGGTAAGTGGAAAAGCATTAGACGACAGAGCAGGCGTAGTGACTATGTACGAATGTGCTAAAGAACTAATGCATTTTAAACATCAAGCTGACATTTTTTTCGTATCAACAGTACAAGAAGAAGTAGGGGTAAGAGGAGCTACAACTAGTACATATAGCATTAATCCAGATATAGGGATTGCTATTGATGTGGGATTTGGCTCTACACCAGAAATACCAAAAGAGTATTCATTAGATATGGGAAAAGGGCCAGGTATCACTATTGGAGGTAATATTCATCCAAGACTTAGGGAAAAACTTACTGAAGTAGCTAAGATAAATAATATTCCACATCAATTTGAGATAGATCCAGGTCCTACTGGTACCGATGCACGTGCAATGCAGATTACAAGATGTGGGATTCCAACTTTATTAATCTCTCTGCCTTTAAGATATATGCATACCTCAATAGAAACAATAAATATTGAAGATATTAAGGCATCTGCTAGACTTTTAGCTAGATTTATATCTGATATTTCTCAGGATAATTTGGAGGGATTATTATGTTACTAAAAAAACTTACAGAGGCTTGTGGGGTTTCAGGAAATGAAAAGGAAGTAAGAGAATTAATAATTAATGAAATAAGGAACTATGTAGATGATATTCAGGTAGATAAAATAGGAAACATTATTGCATATAAAAAAGGAGAAATAGATTCACCAAAAGTCATGATAGCTGCCCACATGGATGAAGTGGGGCTAATGATTACAAAAATTGAAGATAGCGGTCTCTTAAGATTTACAACTGTAGGAGGTATCGATCAAAGAGTTCTTGTCTCAAAGCCAGTATTAGTAGGAAGTAAAAAAACAAATGGAGTAATCGGAGCTAAACCTTTTCACTTACAAAAGCGAGCTGAGTGGAAAAAAGCATTGGATTATAAAGAACTATATATTGACATAGGAGTAAATACAAAAGAAGAAGCAGAAAAACTTGTGAGAGTTGGAGATTATGCTTCTTTCTCAAGTAGCTATATTGAATTTGGCGATAATTTGGTAAAGGCAAAGGCTTTAGATGATAGAGTAGGATGCAATATTTTGATAAACTTACTAAAGACTGAAAGAAATCTTTCTTTGTATGGAGTATTTACAGTAATGGAAGAAATCGGACTAGTAGGAGCTGGTCCAGCCGCATATAGAATAGAACCAGATTTAGGGATTGTATTAGAAGGAACAACTTGTTCTGATGTCCCTGGAATAGAAGGTCACTTGCTAGCTACTGAATTAGGAAAAGGCCCAGCAATTTCTGTGATGGATAGAACAACAATATTTAACAAAGAATTAAGAAATATGGTAATAGATATAGCAAAGAAAAACAATATTCCATATCAGCTAAGAAGGACTACTTTTGGTGGGAATGATTCTGGGAGAATTCATTTAGCAAAAGAGGGATCAATAACTGCTACTATTTCGGTACCCTGCAGGTACATTCATTCTCCTATTAGCGTTATGAACAAAAGTGATTTTATTAATGCAGAAAAATTATTAATTCTTTTGATTGAAAATCTTGAAAAGGGAGGTTTTAATAATGAATTTTAATGGGAAATTATTAAATAAATTAGTTAATGCTTTTTCTCCTTCTGGCGATGAAAAACAGATTGCAGAAATCATTAAAGCAGAAATAAAGGATTTTGTAGATGAAATAAAAATTGATAGTCTAGGAAACCTTATTGCCAGAAAAAAAGGTAATGGCAAGAAGATTATGGTGGCTGCACATATGGACCAAATCGGACTATTAATAACAGATATTGATGAAAAAGGTTTTTTGAGATTTACTAGCATAGGTGGTATATCACCTTATATTTCTCTAGGGCAACGTGTTGTTTTTAAAGATGGAACAATTGGCGCAGTCTATATGGAACGCATGGAAGATATGAGTAAGCTTAAACTAGAA
>CAZUFW010000058.1:4252-12322 GCA_964619895.1 uncultured Clostridia bacterium
TACATAGACATAGGTGCTAGCTCAAAGGAAAATGCAGAAGAAAAAGTAAGTATTGGTGATTCCTGCGTATATATATCACAATACTATGAAAATGAGAACAAAGTTACTTCTGGCTGCCTTGATGATAGAATAGGCTGCTATATATTAATTGAAACAATAAAAGAGTTAAAAGAAGTCTTAAATGATATTTATTTTGTTTTTACAACTCAAGAAGAAGTAGGGTTAAGGGGAGCAAAAACTTCAGCATATGGTATAAATCCTGACTTTGGTATAGCAATTGATATAACAGGTTCAGGTGACACTCCTAAGGCAAAAAGATTTGCTGTAGGTCTAGATAAAGGAGCAGCTATAAAAGTAAAAGACCAAAGCATAATAGTAAGTCCTTTAGTAAAGGAATTCATGGTAAAAACAGCAAAAGAAAACAGCATACCCTATCAGTTAGAGATATTAGAGCAAGGAGGAACAGATTCTGGAGCTATTCATCTTACACGAGAAGGTGTTCCTAGTGGGGTTATTTCTGTCCCTACAAGATATGTTCATAGCGCATGTGAAACAATTTCTAAAAATGATGTTAATAGTTGCATAAAGCTATTATCAAGATTAATTGAAAAGGAAATAGAATTTTAAACGGGTGAAATTTTCACCCGTTTTATTTAATTAAAGGTATTGTAGAAAATTGTATTCTTAAGTTTTTTTTTATTAAATGATAGAAGATAATGTTTTAATTTATCGGAATATTTTGAACGATAGTAAAAAAAAAGTAAAGGATATATTATTTTAATGAAGAATTCATTTAAACATGTACTATTTTTTTGGAGGTGAATTTTATGTATGATACAAAAAGAGAATATACAATTTCTGAAATATCAGAAATAACAGGGTACCCAGCTCATGTACTTAGATATTATGAGAAAGAATTCGAGCTAGAAATCCCTAGAAATAACGCAAATCATAGATATTATACTTATAAGGAGCTAGAAATTTATAACTACATAAAGACATTACAAGATAAAGGATTTACAAACAAGCAGATTAAGCTCATAATGAATTCACCAGAAATATTAGTTTCAAATGGTGAAGCAGCTGCAACTGCCCTAGTTAAAAAAGAATCAGATATTACTCCTGATTCTATTGATATTTATGGTTTATTTAAAGAATTAATAACAGAAGAGTTAAAACCTGTTCTAATAGAGAAGACGGACATGAGCTTAGCCATTATAAATGAACTTCGAGACGAGATATCTCAATTAAGAAATGAACTTAACAATAACGAAAGAGATGTTCTGATTTGTGAAAACATCAAACTTAAAATGAAAATCAAAGAAAAGTCTTATGAACTAGTAGAGTTAAAGGATAAACTAAGAAGAGAACAAGAAGCAAGCAAGGGAATACTCACGAAATTATTTAGTAAAAAGTAAAAAACTAAGCCTAACAATAATGTTAGGTTTAGTTTTTTACTTTTTTAAGATAAAAATTGAAAAATATCATTTATGTGATAATATAATATTGTATGGGAACAATTCAAGTGTGCCTAAATAGTTGTATGTAAATGGAGGATTAAAAGTGAATAAAATTGAAGATATTAAACTTGATAAGAGTGATAGCAAATACTTGTACCTTCAGCTTTATGAAGAGATAAAAAAATTAATTGAATCATATTATTTAGAACCTCACGTAAAATTACCGACTATTAGATATTTGGCAGATAAACTTAGAGTAAATAATGTAACAGTTGTGAATGCCTACAATTTATTAGAAGCAGAAGGATACATTTACAAAAAAATAGGAAGTGGCTCTTTCGTTCAAGATATACACAGCAAGGAAGTAGAGAAAATAATTCTAGATGAGGAAACAAATATGAATTTGGGTAATATTAATTTAGATATTGAAATTAACAATAAAGATAAAATCATCAATTTTGCAAGTACTGCACCTATGCCTGATCTGTTCCCAGTAAATGATTTCAAGGTAGTTTTAAATGAAGTACTGGATAGAGATAAAGGTAGAGCGTTTACCTATCAAGAAAGTCAAGGCTACTATGATCTTAGAAATGCAATATGTAATTATTTAATTAACTTTAATATAAAAACTAATGAAGATAATATACATATTATTTCAGGAGCACAGCAAGGCATAGATATTCTATCTAAGGCTTTAATTGAATATGGAGATGTTGTATTCACAGAAAATCCTACTTATACAGGAGCAATAGCTGTATTTAAATCTAGATCTGCTAGAATAGTAGAGATACCTATAGGTAAAGATGGAATTGATTTAATTGACTTAGAATATAAACTTAAAAGTTTTAAACCCAAATTTATCTATGTAATGCCAAATTTTCAAAACCCAACAGGTTATTCTTACAGTATAATTAAAATGAAAAAACTAATTGAATTAGCTGTAAAGTACAACTTTTATATTATTGAAGATGATTATTTAAGTGATTTAGATTTTTTAGATCAGTCTAAGACCACATTAAAATCTCTGGATACTACAGATAAAGTTATATATATAAAAAGTTTTTCTAAAATATTCATGCCTGGTTTAAGACTTGCATTTATGGTAATACCAAAAACCATATACAATGAAGTACTGTCTGCAAAGCACATATCAGATATTTCGACCTCAGGTCTTATACAAAGAGCTTTTCATTTATATTTAGAAAAAGGAATTTGGCAAAAACATATAAGTAACGTTAATGTTATCTATTCTAAAAGATTTTATACAATAACAAAGAGTATTAAGAAATATATGCCTAAAGAGGTGAAATATGTGTTACCTCAAGGAGGGCTTAATTTTTGGCTTTCATTACCTACTGGATACTCTACTAATGAATTATATAGGCTTTGTCTTAAAAATGACGTAACAATAGCTCCAGGTTCCTTATTTGATGTTTGGCAGCGTGACACGCGTTTTTTTAGATTAAGTATAGCTTCTGTACACAATGATGAGATAGATTATGGAATAGCAAAATTGGCACGAATAATTAGCTTTTTTTTAAAAAATTATCAAAAAGATCGTATTTCTTCTGATTTATATAATAATCTTTTTTAATAATCATTATGTATAGTTTTTCATTAAATAACATAAATAAATTGATATAATTATTCTCTTTTCTTCAAAAAATACTTTTAGAAAGGAGAATAATTATGTTTCCTAATATTGAAGCAATACATTTGTTACCTAAAGAAATCCATACTTTTAAGCAATATATTATAGAACAATCAGATCCAATTAAAAGGGAAGTATATAATTATAGCCTAGTTTCATATATTGTTAAAAACATAGTACCTTTTCCAGTCAATGCAGAATACTACTATGACAACTATTGTGAGGATTACAATATAGAATTTATAGAGCTTTTAGCCTTAAGTTATATAAGACATAAGCTATTTCTTGATAATAATAGTATTGGTATAAATAAGATTTGTTTTAAAGTAGAAGACCTTTTCTATAGTAGTAATTTTATAAAGACTTTTTTTGAAATTAAGTTGCCAATTAAAGATGAAAACATAGATGAAATAGCATGGATATATCCAAAAAAAGATATTAAAATCTTTATTTCAGATAGCTTTTTTTGTAAAAACTATAATAGTCATTTTTATGATGAAACTACTTTGATTAAGCTCATAATGATAATGGCAGGATTTTCAAGATACGAAATAAACAATCTAGATAATTATCCTAAAGAAGGATTAAACGGAATTAATTATCCAACACTAATTTTGGCCAACATTGGATTATATGAAAAAGAATATATTAAAATTGAAGACGATATTAATGGAATAAATGTTTTTTTAGATTTAAGTGCTAAGGAAAGAAAAGATCATATATTTTCAACAAATAAAGAGTTTCTAAAAATGACAATATTAAAAGTAATAAATGAAACAGAAAAGTTAGAATATACTATGAAAGATTTTTTGTAAAGAGGGAGAAATATCTTCCTCTTTAATTAATAATTATTAGCTTGTTTTTTGTAGTACTTAACTTTGATGCTACAGCCGTACAACTACTTTTTTTTTATCAATATGTTTGTTATAATGAATAGAGTTAACTGTAACCATATTAGAAATACAAGGAGGAACTATTTTAATGATAAATAGCAGCAAAAAATATATAATCCTTACATGGGGTTGCCAAATGAATGAACATGACTCTGAAAAAATGTCAGGTATTTTAGAGTCTTTAGGATATACAAACACAGAAACAAAGGAGAATGCAGATTTAATAATTTTTAATACATGCTTAGTTAGAGAAAATGCAGAATTTAAGGTATATGGAAATCTTGGAGAATTAAAAGCATTAAAGAAAGAAAAACCAGATTTAATAGTGGCCATATGTGGATGCATGATGCAGAAAAAGGAAATAAGGGATATAATTAAGGAAAAATATAAATTTGTAGATATAATTTTTGGGACACATAATATTCACAAGCTTCCTGAATTAATAGCTAATCATAATCAATATACAAGGATGATAGTTGATGTATGGGAAGATGGCGGAAATATTGTAGAAGGAATACCTGCAAAAAGAAAATATGATTTTAAAGCTTTCGTGAATATTATGTATGGATGTAATAATTTTTGCAGCTATTGCATAGTTCCATATACAAGAGGAAGGGAAAAGAGCAGAGAGCCAGAAGACATTGTCGATGAAATAAGAGGACTTGCTAAGGAAGGTTGTAAAGAGGTAACGCTTCTAGGGCAGAATGTTAATTCCTATGGAAAGACTCTGGACTCAAAAATGACCTTTGCAAAACTGCTTTATTTGATTAACGACATAGATGGTATAGAAAGAATTAGATTTATGACATCACATCCGAAAGATCTATCTAATGAACTTATTTATGCAATAAGAGATTGTAATAAGGTTTGCGAACATGTTCACTTACCTTTTCAAGCAGGCAGTGATAGAATATTAAAGCTTATGAACAGAAAATATACAAAGGAACAATATTTAGAATTAGTAAACAAAATAAAATCCATGATACCCAATATTTCTTTAACTACTGATATAATAGTTGGTTTTCCAGGAGAAACTGAAGAAGATTTTTTAGAAACCATTGATGTAATCAAAAAAGCTAAATTTGACTCAGCTTTTACTTTCCTCTATTCAATAAGAGAAGGTACTCCAGCAGCAAATATGAAGGACCAGGTTCCAGAAGATATAAAACACAAAAGATTAAAAATGCTGCTAGACGTTTTAAATCCTATATGTCATGATAACAATCTAAGTCTTATGGATACAGTCCAAGAAGTTCTAGTAGAAGAGACTAGTAAAACTGATTCCACAGTATTAAGTGGTAGAACTAGAACGAATAAGCTAGTACATTTTAAAGGTGAAACAGATTTAATTGGAAAAATAGTTAAAGTTAAAATTACTAGCACAAAAACGTGGACGTTAGAAGGAAATATCATTGATGAAAAATAATAAAGCAAACCCCTTAGAATTAGCAAGAGAGTTGTGTTACTCTATTTATGATTCAATGGAGTATAAGGCTTTAAAAAAAGCAGAAGAGGACATATTAAATAATAATATTGTCACAGGGTATTTGAATAGTATAGAAGAAGCACAAGAGCAACATAATAATTTTATGTCAACTAATGCATATAACTTTGAAACAATTCTTTTAAAAATACAAGAAGTTCAAAATAGAGAAGAAGTAGAAGATTTAATTCAAATCTTTTTTCAAGCAAAGAAGGATTATGAAAAATTACTTAGTAATATATATAATATTATTGAATATATGACTGGGGAGCATAAGTTAATGAGTTCTGGTAACGGATGCTGCGGTAAGTGTCACTCTAACTGTTCTAATTGTGTAAAATAGGCTAACTATACTAGCCTATTTTCTTTATAATAGGAGGAAAGAATAAGACACCTTTTTTTATATATGGTATAATAAATAGTAATATGGGATTTTGGAGGGAAACATTTTGAGTTTAACGCCAATGATGAAACAATATTTAGATATTAAAGAAAAGCATAAAGATTCTATTCTCTTCTTTAGATTAGGTGACTTTTATGAAATGTTTTTTGATGATGCAATTACTGCTTCAAAAGAATTAGAAATTGCATTAACCGGAAGAGACTGTGGTCAGAAAGAAAAAGCACCAATGTGTGGGGTACCATTTCACTCGGCTGATACATATATAGCAAAGTTAATAGAAAAAGGTTATAAGGTTGCTATTTGTGAACAGGTAGAAGATCCTGCAACGGCAGTAGGACTAGTAAAGAGAGATGTAGTTAGAGTAATAACTCCTGGTACAATTATAGATCCCAACGTTTTAGATGAAAAGAAGAATAACTATTTATGTTGTATATTTTTAGAAGAAAATAGCTACGGATTAGCATACACTGATGTTTCTACTGGAGATTTTTTCACTACTGAGACTCAAACTGAAAATGACAATATTATTGATTCTCTTTTCGACGAACTAGGAAAAATAATGCCAACTGAAATAATATGTAATAGCTTACTTTATGAGAATAGCACACTAACAACAAAAATTAAGCAAAGACAAGAATGCATGATAAATGTATATTATGAATGGGCTTTTGATTTGGACTTTGCTAAAGAATCCATAAAAAGACAATTCTCAGTTATAAATCTTGATGGACTTGGCTTAACCGATAAAAAATATTCTATTATAGCTTCAGGAACTTTAATTGAGTATTTAAGAGAAACACAAAAAATATCATTCAATCATATTAATAAAATCACCCAGTATTCTTCAAACAACTTTATGATACTAGATGTAAATACAAGAAGAAATCTTGAACTAACGGAGACTATCAGAGGTAAAACAAAAAAAGGCTCATTGCTATGGGTCCTAGATAAAACTTCTACTGCTATGGGAAGCAGGTTATTAAAAAAGTGGATTGAAGAACCACTAATAGATAAGAAGAATATTGAAAATAGACTTAATATTGTTGAGTATTTTGTTGAAAATTTAATGCTAATAAACGATATAAGATTGTTATTAAAAGATGTTTATGATATAGAAAGGCTTATGTCAAAAGTCATATTTGGAACTTGTAATGCAAGGGACTTAGTCGCATTAAAGAATTCTATTAAGGTCTTTCCCGAAGTAAAAACTATGCTAATGTCTACAAACTATGATGGATTAATTGATATTAGCAGTAGTCTTGATGGACTTGAAGATATTTATAATTTGATAGATGATTCAATTGTTGATGACCCACCTTTTTCAGTTAGAGAAGGGGGATTAATAAAAAAAGAATATAATATTGAAATTAAATCTTTTAGAGAGGCATCAACAAAAGGTAAGGAATGGTTGTCAAAGCTAGAGGACGAAGAAAGAACAAAGACAGGAATTAAAAATTTGAAAATAGGATTTAATAAAGTCTTTGGTTACTACATTGAAGTTTCAAAGGGAAATGTTAAATTTGTTCCAGACTATTTTATTAGAAAGCAGACATTAGCTAATTCTGAAAGGTATATAACGCCTGAACTGAAGGAAATGGAAGATAAGATTTTAGGCGCTGAAGATAAAATGATTACTTTAGAATATCAAGTATTTGTTAGTATTAGGGATAAAATAGCATTGGAGGTTAAAAGAATACAAGATGCTAGTAAAATTATAGCAAAAATAGACGCTCTAAACTCTCTTGCGCTCACCGCTCTTAATAATAACTATATTAAGCCTAAAGTAAATGCAAATGGAGTAATTAATATAAAGGAAGGCAAACACCCTGTTGTTGATAAGGTACTTGAAGAAGGTTTATTTGTTCCAAATGATACTTTCCTTAATAAAGATGAAAGCAGAGTTCTAGTTATTACTGGACCTAACATGGCAGGAAAGTCAACATACATGAGACAAGTTGCACTCATTGTACTAATGATGCAAATTGGAAGTTTTGTACCTGCAGAAGAAGCTGATATATGTATTGTAGATAGAATATTTACTAGAATAGGGGCATCCGACGATCTATCTCAAGGCCAAAGTACATTTATGGTAGAAATGAATGAAGTAGCAAATATATTAAATAATGCTACAAAAAATAGCCTTTTAATATTAGATGAAATTGGTAGAGGAACTAGCACTT
>CAZUFW010000058.1:12332-20066 GCA_964619895.1 uncultured Clostridia bacterium
GCAGTCATCGAATATTTAAGTGACGTAAAAAAAGTTGGTGCGAAAACATTATTTGCTACACATTATCATGAACTTACAGAGCTGGAAGATAAATTGAGTGGAGTTATAAACTATAAAATTCTAGTACAGGAAAAAGGTGAAGATATAATATTTCTAAGGAAGATTAAAAAAGGAGGAGCAGATAGGAGCTATGGCATTGAGGTTGCAAAATTAGCTGGAGTAAGAAGCGAAGTAATTAATAGAGCATATGAAATATTACATGTACTTGAAAAAAGAGACGAAGGAGAGCCTGAAATAGCAATCTCATTAAATGAAAAAGGCAATAAAAAATCTGTTATTAAAGATAAAAGTGACATGCAGTTAGATTTATTTAATATTAAAGAAAAAAATATAATAGAAAAAATCAAGAACTTAGATATAGGAAACTTGACTCCAATAAATGCTATTAACATACTATATGATCTTCATAAAGAATCTAAAGAAATATAGGTGATATAAATGATTAATACAATTAGGCTTCTAGACAATAATACAATTAATAAGATAGCGGCTGGAGAGGTAATAGAACGACCAGCATCTGTAGTCAAGGAACTAGTTGAGAATTCAATTGATGCTATGTCCACGTTTATAACAATTGAAATAGAAGATGGCGGGAAAAAATATATTAGGGTTACTGATAATGGTACAGGCATAAACGCAGATAATATTGAACTTGCTTTCTTAAGACATTCTACTAGCAAGATAATTAGTGTGGAAGATCTACAATCTCTGTCAACTCTGGGTTTTAGAGGTGAAGCATTGCCAAGTATTGCTTCTGTTTCACAGTTAGAACTCATTACTAGGACTAAAGAAACTGTTAGCGGAACGCATATATTCATCAATGGAGGACAAATTATAAAAAAAAGCGAAGTAGGATGTCCCATTGGTACTACAATAATACTAAGAAATCTTTTTTTTAATGTACCCGTGAGACAAAAGTTTTTAAAAAGTGATACATTAGAATCTTCTTATATAAGTGATATTATATATAAACTGGCTTTAGGTAATCCAGGATTGAAGTTTAAATATATTAAAGATAATAAAGTAATTTTAAATACTCCAGGAAAATCTGACATTAGATCTACAATTTATAGTCTTTTAGGAAAAGAATTTGTGAGCTCTATGTTTGATATAGCTTATTCTGGAGATGATATAAAGATACGTGGTTTAATAAGCAACCCTTCATTTACTAGAGGTAATAGAAACCATCAATATACTTATGTAAATGGGAGATATATAAAGAGCGAAGAAATAACAGAAATTATTGAGAGCCTTTATAAGACACTAATTCCAATAAACAGGTTTCCTGTATACGCTATTTATATAGATATAAAGCCAGAATTAATCGATGTTAATGTGCATCCGACGAAGACAGAAATAAGATTTGCTAATAAGGAAGAATTAATAAAAGTACTTTCAATAGCCATTAGTTCTGCCTTTACTAATAATGATTTAATTCCTGAGGTTACTATTCCGGAAATAAATGACAAAGAGAAAGAAGTAAATCAAAAACAAGAGTCTTTCTTAGATTATGATATTAAGAAAACACATTATGATATTTTAGATTCTGAAAACACTATTAAAATAGATAATCTTTCGAAAAGTGAATTAAAGGATGAAACATATTCAAAGAAAAATTATAATAATGATAATATCAATGTCGATGATATTATAAGAGTTTTAGATTATAGTGTAACTGAAACTAATGAATCAAGTTATGAAAAGGAGCCAGTAATAAAAAACAATCCTATTCCTGATCTTAGTATTATTGGAACCTTATTTGATACTTATATAATGGCTGAGGATAGAATGGAAAAGCAGCTATATATAATTGATCAACATGCAGCTCATGAAAGAATAATGTATGAAAAAATAAAATATCAATTGGAATCGGATGAAGTCTATATGCAGCAATTAATAACTCCACAGATAATAAATCTTTCTCATAGCGAGATGCAGTTAGTTAAAGAGAATATGGATTTATTTAAAAGTATTGGCTTTGACATAGAAGAATTCGGTCTTAACTCAATCGTTATTAGGAGTGTACCGTTAGTATTTGGTGTTCCTGATGCAAAAATTTTGTTTTTAGATATTTTGGATAATTTAAAAGACGAAATTAAGAGTAGTTACGACATAAGAATTGACAAAGTAATGAAGTTAGCATGTTCAAGTGCAATAAAAGCTGGGCATAATATTAAGCAGTTGGAGATTAATACCTTATTAAATGACTTAAGAAAAGCAAAACAGCCTTACACATGTCCACATGGACGTCCTATAATAATAAAGATGACCAAATATGAAATAGAAAAAAGATTTAAGAGAGTATAGTAAAGGATGATTTTATGCATGACAACAGGCCACCACTTGTAATAATAGCTGGACCAACTGCTGTTGGAAAAACTAGCGTATCAATAGAATTAGCAAAAGAGATTAATGGAGAAATTATATCTGCAGATTCTATGCAGATATACAAGGGCATGGATATTGGAACTGCAAAAATTTCGGAATCAGAGATGAAGGGAGTAAATCATTATCTTATAGATATAATTAATCCAGATGAAAATTTTTCTGTTTCAGATTTCCAATCTAAAGCTTCAGATTTAATTGATTCAATAATAAGCAAGAATAAAATTCCTGTTGTAGTAGGAGGTACTGGATTATATATCAATTCACTTGTTTATGATCTTGATTTTACTCAGGCTGTTTCTAATTGGAATTTAAGAGATAAGTATCTTGAATTAGCAAAAAAACACGGTAATCAGTATGTTTATGATGAACTGAAGAAAGTGGATATAGAATCAGCCAATAGAATTCATATAAATGACACGAAGAGAATTATTCGTGCTTTAGAAATATACCATGAAACAGGAAAGCCAATGTCATATTTCTATAAAGATTTTAGAAAAGAAAATGATAAATACAATATTATCTTTATTGGCCTTACTATGGATAGAAATAAGTTATACGAGAGAATAGATAAACGTGTTGACACCATGATAGAAGAAGGTTTAATTAAAGAAGTTAACAATTTATTAAATATGGGTCATAGTGAAGAATTAGTTTCTATGCAGGGATTGGGGTATAAAGAAATTATACAATACATAAAAGGCAATTATAGCCTTGATAAGGCTATAGAGATTCTTAAAAGGGATTCTAGAAGGTTTGCAAAAAGACAACTAACTTGGTTTAGAAGAGATGAAAAAATTAAATGGATAGAAATAGATAAATTTGATAATAACGATAAATTAATTGAACATATAGTTAAATATATAAAGGAAAAATTGGAATGAAGCAGAATATTTAATACTAATGCTTATAAATAATTTATAGGGGAGGGATAATAGTGAAAACTAACATGAATTTACAGGATATTTTCCTAAATAAAGTTAGAAGAGAAAATAATCCTATCACCGTTTTTTTATTAAATGGTTATCAATTAAAAGGTCAGGTAAGGGGATTTGATAATTATACAATAGTTCTTGATAGCGATGGTAAACAAAATCTAATATACAAACATGCAATATCAACTATCGTTCCAAGTAAAGCTATAAATTTTGCAAATAAAAGCAATGATATTAATGGTTTTGAATAAAAGTAGTTATATGAAAAATATACAATTACTAATGAAACCTTTTGAGTGAAAGCCAGCTTAAAAGGTTTTATTACTTTAAATCTAATTGAAACTACTAATTTCATGTGTTACAATACTTAAGATAATAAAAATAGAAGGTGATATATTGAATCAGTATACAATAAATATATTATGTAAAGAATATGGTATTAATAATGATGTAATTGACTTTGTATTAAGCAAAGAGAAGATACTGAAAGATAAATTCTTTAGCCACATTGAAGACGTGAAAGAATATAATCAGTACAAGATTATTAATGCAATGCAAAAAGCTCGACTTAATGCCACTCATTTTAATTGGACAACTGGTTATGGGTATGACGATGTTGGTAGAGAAAAGGTAGAAGAGATTTATTCTTACGTTTTTGGTACAGAAGATGCGTTAGTAAGACCTACAATTGTTTCAGGAACTCATGCTATTACTCTTACTTTATCAGGCATTTTAAGGCCTGGAGATGAGCTTCTTTATATTACTGGTAGTCCTTACGATACATTACAAAAAGTAATCGGTGTAAAGGGGAATGAAAAGGGAACTTTTATTGAGTATGGGATAAAATACAAAGAAATTCCCCTTGACCAAAATGGCAAGATTGATATTGAAAAGGTGCTGGCTTCAATATCAGAAGATACCAAGGTAGTTTCAATTCAAAGATCTACTGGATATAGTGATAGAATTGCCTTGACCGTAGATGAAATTAGAGTGGCTATAGAAAAAATTAAATCATATAACAGTAATTTGATTATTATGGTAGATAACTGCTACGGTGAATTTGTTGAAACAATTGAACCAACAAATGTAGGGGCAGATATTATGGCAGGATCTCTTATAAAAAATCCAGGTGGAGGTATGTCCTTATCTGGTGGATATGTTGTTGGAAGGAGAGATTTAATAGAGCTAGTGGCTAATAGAAGTACAGCACCAGGCATTGGAAAAGAATGTGGGTTAACCTTCGGAACTACTAGAAATACTTTACAGGGTCTGTTTCTAGCTCCTATGATAGTTGGAGAAGCACTAAAGGGAGCATTGTTAACTGCTTTGGTGTATAAGGACTTAGGGTTTAGAGTTGTTCCTGATATAAACGATAAAAGAAGTGATATTATACAAGGAATTGAGTTTAAATCAAGAGAAAAGGTAATTAAGTTTTGCCAAGGAATACAAAGCGCTTCACCAGTTGATTCTTACGTATCTCCTGAGCCTTGGGATATGCCTGGGTACGAGGATGAGGTAATAATGGCAGCTGGTGCCTTTGTACAAGGTTCTTCAATAGAATTAAGTGCCGACGGACCTATGAGGGAACCATACTTTGCATATTATCAGGGAGGTTTAACATATAGTCACTGTAAGTTTGGTGTAATGAACAGCTTAAATAACTTGTATAAAAACAACTTAATAGAAAAAGAGAAGCTGGCTTTTTAGCCAGCTTTTTAACTATTTTATTCTTCGAAATACTCCAGCTACTTTGCCAAGAATCTTAACATTTTTAGTTATTATTGGCTTCATAAACTGATTTTCCGGTTGTAAACGAATGAAGTCTTTTTCTTTAAAGAACCTCTTAATAGTTGCTTCTTCTTCTAATAGAGCAACTACTATATCACCATTGATTGCAGTACCTTGTTGTTTTACAAGTACAAGATCACCATCAAGGATGCCTGCATCAACCATACTTTCGCCTCTTACTTTCAGCATGAAAACAGAGTCATTCTCAACATAATCAATAGGTAACGGAAATGTATCTTCAATATTTTCTACCGCTAATATAGGTTCTCCAGCAGTTACTTTTCCTACAATAGGGACATCTACAATTTCTCTTCTGGGAAACGGGATAATATTATCAGTTCTATCTAATATTTCGATTGCCCTAGGTTTAGTAGGATCTCTTCTTATATAACCCTTTTTTTCTAATTTTTCAAGATGGGCATGAACAGTAGAAGTTGACTTTAATTCCACTGCTTTACAAATTTCCCTTACTGCAGGAGGATAGCCTTTAGAACAAATCTCCTTTTTTATGAATTCAAGTATTTTCAACTGTGTTGACGATAGATCCTCGTACATATTGGCACCCCTCAATAAACTATTTGCTGTTATTATAACATATTAATTCTTAAATGGCAAACATTCGTTCGACATTTTTGAAAAACCTATTGACAGGAACATATGTTCTTATTATAATAAGATTAACGAACAAATGTTCTCATGGAGGTATATAGTTATGAAAAGAAAACGATTAAGAATAGCCAATAAAACGAGATTTACAATTTTTCTATCAACTGTATTTGTTATTATAACGCTTATATTTAATGGTATATCAAGGTTAAGCTTTGCTTACGGTACAGATGATAGCAGTTATGTTGAAATGACCATAATATCCGGAGATACATTATGGGAAATAGCTAAAAGAAATAATCCTTATAATCAAGATGTTAGAAAAATTGTTTATGAGATAATGAAAATAAATGATATGAAAACAGCTAATCTTAAAGTTGGTAGTATAATTAAAATCCCTACATATTAGATAAATATTAAAATAGACCCTAGAAGAGGGTCTATTTTAATGTGATTGAAGATGCTATGAACGAACCTTTTTAGATAGAGGATTGCTCTTAACTGCTTTTCTTAATCTTTCGTCGTCGATATGAGTATATATTTGAGTAGTAGATACATTTTCATGTCCTAATATTTGCTGTAAGGCTCTAATATCTACATTACCATACTTGTACATAAGAGTAGCAGCAGTATGTCTTAATTTATGAGTTGAATACATTTCTGTATCTAAACCAGCATCATTAATATATTTTTTTACTAGATATTGAACAGTTTTATTGCTAATTCTGCTTTTCCTATTACTTAGGAATAAAGCGTTTGGAGTTTTGACTCCTTCTGTTGGTCTTACTCGTAAATAATCATTAATTGCTTGTAGGCATGCTTCATTTAAGTAAATAGTACGCTCTTTATTACCTTTACCTACAACAGTTAGGGTGTCGCCTTTAATTCTATCAATGTCTATACTAACTAGCTCCGACAATCTTAGTCCACAATTTAAGAAAAGTGTTATAATGGCATAATCTCTTTCTTTAAAGGAACCATCAATAGAATCTAACAAGTTTTCTGCTTCTTGAAGAGAAAGATATACAGGATGCCTAATACTAGTTTTAGGTGATTCTAAATCTAATGCAGGATTTTCATCAATAATTTTAATTTTTGTGTTCAGATATTTAAAAAAGGATCTAATGCTAGCGACTTTACGAGCTTTGGCGTAATTTTTATTGTTACGATCTTTATCAACGAAAGAAATAAATGCATATAAGTCCTGTAAAGTAACTTTTCTAATAATCGTTTCATCAATATCGGATATATCAATTTCGTCAAAAGGTGTATTTTTATCAACTAGCTTATATCTAAGCTTCAAAAACCTAAATAGGGTACGTAAATCGAAAAAGTACTCCTTAACAGTGTTTTCTGATTTTCCTTTGATAGTTTCTATGTAATTTAAGAAATCTTCTAATATTATTGGTATATTATCCATTTTTTCACTCCTTATTATACAAAATATACATTTTGTATAATAATATTCTACATTTTTTTGAGAAATCCTTCTAAAAAATTAATATATTTTTATATAATACGCTTAAGCAAGTTTCAAGTTTATATTTTTAAATATAATTTCCATATAAAAGTTTAAAAATTAGCGATTTATGTTTTATATTGCTGTAGTATTTTGCTTTTCAATTGAAAACATTAATATTTATTTAAAAAATCATTTTTTAAGCCAATATATCAAATATTAGCGTTTAAAATCGATTTTAAGCAAATCTTAGTGCTTAGTCATATAAAAACATTAGAATATAAAAATACAGGCCTTATATCTTAAATATGAGCCTGTCTTATTTTTGATTTTTAAGATTTTGTTAATATTTGTTACTATAAAATGTTTATGAAGGAAATTTGGTAAATAATCTTCCAGAATTTTTTCTAATTAGTATTCTAGAATTTGAAGTGATAATATTTGCATTTTTTCGTAAGTATGTATATACTCATTCTTATTCCCCGCTTTTACTTAAAAGTT
>CAZUFW010000059.1:0-11134 GCA_964619895.1 uncultured Clostridia bacterium
GCTTAATAAAATATTTAAATAGTTACAAAGAATTAGTAAAAGCCTTGGAGGGCTAGTTCCCCAGGGCTTTTCTTTATAGGACAAAATATGGTAATTAATAGGGCTATGGTATGTTTATGTATAATAGTAAAATAGTTCCAGTGGCATATTCCCATAAATAGGCAACCGTGATATTATTTAGACAAGCATATAAGTTATCTTCATAAATTACTTCCATAATTAATAATCGTACATCGATTGTTTAACTCTGATCTTTAATTTCAATTCTTTTACATCTTGTTTTATCCATAAAATAATTTATTTTAATTGCCCTAAATTGTGTAATTGTTTTTTAAGTTAATGTTTTTTTACAAATGCCTAAAAGATGCTAAGCCAAATATGAACCATAGGAGGTGAAAGTGTATTTTATATAGGCGAGGTGTCTTTTAAATAAAAAAACAATTAGGGGGTATTGGATAGATGTATCCATTTAAAGGCAAAGCTAAAATCAGAATTTCTGTATTAGTATTTTTGCTTATTCTTTTTAACTCTTTTGGAGCGTTTGCACTAACAGAGAGTCAAAGTATTAAGCCGGAAATTGGTTTAAGTTCAGCTAAAGTCGAGCTTCA
This sequence comes from uncultured Clostridia bacterium, assembly GCA_964619895.1. GTDB lineage: Bacteria > Bacillota > Clostridia > Tissierellales > Proteiniboraceae > Proteiniborus. The sequence continues at coordinate 609 of CAZUFW010000059.1, forward strand.
CGACAAAGCAATGGACAAGATAGAGCCTCAAATAATAGAGACTCTTTCGAAGGACGTATATGCAGAAGTCATAGTGTATATGAAGGATCAAGTAGACACGGAAAATATAGCTAGAGCAACTAACAGTACACTATCTTCCAGGATAACTCCATACAAAGCTAAAATGGAAGTGAGACGCGCAGTAGTAGATGCCTTAAGAGACAAAGCCGAAGATACTCAATATAACTTACTAGAATACTTAAAACAAGAAGTAGAAAATGGAAACGTAGAAGAATTTACTCCTTACTTTATAGTTAATGCCATTTACGTAAAAGCCAAAGAAGATGTTATAAAAAACATAGCTTATGTGGGAGAGGTTCAGGAAATATTCGCTAGTAAAGTGATACCACTAGATCTCCCAAATATAGCAACTTTTAAAGGAGAAATAAATGTAGAGGGACTAGAGTGGAACATTGAAAAGGTAGGAGCTAACCTAGTGTGGGATCAACTAGGCATAGATGGAGCTGGAGTAGTAGTGGGTATTATTGATACGGGAACAGATTGGACTCACGAAGCTCTAAAAACAAGATGGAGAGGTTACGATCCAAATAATCCGAGCACTCCGAATCCAGTAGGAAACTGGTTTGACGCTGTTAGTAATCGTAGTATGCCTTATGATGAAGCAGCAGTACCACATGGTAGCCATGTAATGGGTACAATATTAGGACAGGGCCCAAATGGTACAAATAAAATAGGTGTAGCACCAGGAGCTAAATGGATTACAGCAAGAGCATTTACTCAGGCTGGAGGACAAGATAATCATATACTTGCAGCTGCTCAATTTATGCTTGCACCAAATGGGGATATAACACTGGCTCCAGACATTATAAATAACTCATGGGGCGGGGAACCAGGACTTGATGAATGGTTTAGACCTATGGTGCAATCATGGCGCTCAGCAGGTATATTATCAGTATTCTCAGCAGGAAATGAAAGAGGAAGGCCTGCACCACCTGCATCTGTAAGTGCACCTGCAAACTATCCAGAAGCATTCGCAGTAGCGGCTACAGATAGAAATAATATAAGAGCAGACTTTTCCAGAAGAGGTCCAGGACCTTATGCAGACGACTTAAAACCTGATATTTCAGCTCCGGGAGTAAGTGTTCGTTCGTCAGTACCAGGCGGGTACGAAGGCGGTTGGAGCGGAACATCCATGGCAGCGCCTCATATTGCAGGAACAGCAGCACTATTATTATCAGCAAATGCTTCACTATCCGTTGATGATCTAGAAAATATAATAATGGAAACTGCATTGCCATTAACTGATAATGATTATCCAACTGCACCAAACTATGGATATGGGTACGGTCTAGTAAATGCCTTTGACGCAGTGTCATCAGTTTCCCAAGGTAGAGGAACCATAAAAGGTAGCGTACTAATTGATGGAGAAGACATGGGTGAACCAGAAATCATTCATGAGCAAACAATAACAGAAGCATTTTATGGCTCTGATATTCCAGTGGAAGCTATTATAAAGGATGATGTTGCTGTTGTAGAAGCAGAACTATTGATTAGACAAGCAGGCAAGACATATTGGATATCAATTCCAATGACTAAAATATCAGGAGATCATAAAGAAGGATTATACAATGGAACGATTCCTTATGATTTAGTTGAAGAACCAGGGCTTGTGTACAAGATAAAAGTCAGAGACTATGATGGTAACGTAGTTGTGACCCCGGATTATAACGTAAACGTTGTATTTGGAATAATTCCAGATAAATATGCAACGGATTTAGAGAACTTCCCAATAGGCTGGATAATGACAGGAGATTGGGAATGGGGAGAACCAGTAGCACCACCTACACCACATAGTGGCAATAAGCTTTTTGGAACAAAACTTGGAGGAACATACTCAAATAGTACATCAAGTTTGTTAGTAACACCACCAATAGATTTAAGAAATAACAATTTAGATGTTGCTTCCTTGAGATTATATCATTGGTATGAAACAGAATTGAACTATGATAAGGGGCAAATATATGTAACAAACGATTATGGTGAAACTTGGACTCCAGTAAGTCCTATATATATGGGAAGAGATAATCCGCAATGGAAGGAAATAATGGTAAATCTAACCCAATATATAGGTTCACAGGAGCCAGTATTTGTAGGATTTAATTATGTAACTGATTCAAGTGGTGTCTACAAAGGATGGTATATAGATGATGTTAGATTAGTAGCAACTGATAAAGAGGCTCCACTTGCTCCTACAGGCTTAACAGCAGAATCACAAATGCTAGGAACAGCTCTAAGATGGAATACATCACCAGAAGCAGATATTGCAGGATATAGAATATATCGTTCCACAAATTTAGAAGGTGAAATTACTGCCCTATCAGATGTATTATCACCGAATTATGTGGACACTACTATTGAGGCAAACAACACATATTATTACAAGGTTACAGCTTTTGATATATCAGGAAATGAAAGTGAATATTCTGAGATAGTTTCTGTAGTGGTCGAACAAGTTCCAACATACTTATATAATTACTACTTTGAAGAAGATGACGGTGGTTTCATAGCAGGTGGAACCAATAATAGTTGGCAATGGGGAATACCTACTTCGGGACCAATGGGAGGATTTATGGGTTCTAAAGTATGGGCAACAAATTTAGCAGGTAACTATTCTGCAAGTAGCAACTGCTGGATTGAATCCCCAGAGATGAATATTCCTCAAAACGGAACTGCTCAACTTAATTTTGGACATTGGTTCGACACTGAAAACAGATACGATTATGGACAAGTATTCATCGCAAAGAAAGAGGGAGAAAGCTGGTCTCAATGGGTTAATATAACTCCAGCAACAGATGGAAGATTTACTGGAAGTGGAACCCAGTGGGCTAATGTAGCTATATCGCTTGCTCAATACAGAGGAGAAACTATAAAAGTTAAATTTAACTTATATTCAGATGGCTCAGTACACAGACAAGGTTGGTATATAGACTATGTAGTATTGCTTCATAACGAGGAACAAGAGGCTATGAATTCTATAGAGTTAAGATACTCAGAACAGCTATTACCGCCTAAGAAGCAATCTGAAGAAGTAGAAACTATACCAGTATATAAACTTAAAGACAGAGAAAAAGTAGAACATAAAGTAGCTGAAGAAGAGGGTTTGATAACATTACAAGGTAGAAGCGGAATTCCAGTAGAGGCAGTAGTTACAATTCTGCAGACTGGCAGAAGTGTAAGAACAAGTCTCCTTGATGGAAAGTACATTTTAACCCATCCAGCTAATAAACCAGGCGAGCTATGGACATTGAGAGCTGAAGCTTATGGATACTATCCTCAAGATGCAGAACTATTTCTACAAGATGGTGAAGTGATAAGAAAAGACTTCAGATTAGAGGAAATACCAAAAGGAAGCATCATTGGTAGAATAGTAGATAGAACTTCAGAAGAACCAGTTGCAAATGCAACAATAAGAGTGAAAAATGATACTCGTATACAACCAGTAGTATCAGATGAAAAGGGCGAGTTCATAATTCCAGAAGTATATGAAGGAAGATATACATTAAGAGTAACAGTAGATGGATATCATACACAGGAAGTAGAAATGGATGTAGTTGGGTACCAAGACAATGAAATAGAGATTAGACTGAAAAGATTTGTTGGATATGATGAAGAAATAATCTATGATGATGGAACCGCAGAAAATGCTTTAGTATTAAATTCAGCAGGCAACGGATTAGCTATACGTGTAACACCAACACAATTTGGTAAAGTAAAAGGCACAAATATTTACTTCTGGGATAATACATTCCCAACACCAGGTGGAAGTGAAATAGGAATAACAATATTTGATACCAACGCTAATGGCGATCCAGATAAGATGGTGGGAGACCCTAAGCGCGTAACAATCAAGAGGGGAGCTTGGAACTATATAGACTTATCAGAATTTGGATTCTCTACAGACAGGGATTTCTTTATAGCTACAATGCAGCATTTACCTGGAACAAATAGCCCAGCAGTAGGTATTGATGAAGCTAGCCCACATGGCTTAAGGTCATATCTACATGTAAGCGGAGAATTTATCAAAATAGCTGACGAAGATGTAGATGGTGGATTGATGATGAGAGCAATAATGGAATATTCATTAGATGCTCCACAAATCACAAATCTATCAGAGCTCTCATACACAAATCAGGATTCTATAGTAGTCGAAGGTAATACCAATGCAGACTGTAAGGTTAATTTCTATCTTAATGGACAAAAGGTAGCAGAAACTCAGTCTATAAACAAAGTATTTAACAAAAAGATTGAATTAAATGAGGAAGTAAACATACTAACAGTGACAGCTGTTATAGATGAAAAAGAAACGGAGACTTCTAAATCTATAACAGTTATAAAAGACCAAGTTGCACCTGTATTAAATATAGAATCACCAGAAGACAGGATAGTAATAAATAAGGAAGTAGTTCATATAATAGGTAATGCTTTTGATGAATATTTCCATAGACTAACTGTAAACAATGAGGAAGTGCAAATAAACGAAGAAGGAAACTTCTCAACTAAAATCCTAGTTGATAGTGGAGAAAATATTATATTAACTACAGCTTATGACTTAGCAGGAAATAAAACAACAGTAACAAGAGCTGTCTACGTAGACTTAGATGCACCAATTTTATTTGATATTCAACCGATGGAAGATATCGTAATAAAAGCAGGTGAAACTTTACAAGTGAGCTTTAGAAGCGAAGCTAAAGGTAAAGCATACTTCAGAATAGTCCTACCAAGCGCATTAGCATCCAGTCAAACAGGTATAGCAATGGAAGAAGTGGAAGAAGGATACTATGTAGGAACATGGGTAGCTCCAGAAGGATTTGCAGTAGCAAATGCATATATAGAGATTGAATTCACCGATGAAGCAGGAAACACAGTTTCTGAGGTGACAGAAGGAAGATTAACTGTAGAGCCTAACACCTCAACAGATCCTGGAAAACCAGGAAAAGATCCTAAACCTCCAAAACCACCGAAAGAACCAAAAGAACCAAAAGAACCGAAAGAACCGAAAGAACCGAAAGATCCAAAGAACAAATAAATAATAGAAAAACCTTGGCTGAATGTTTCGCCAAGGTTTTTTGTGCTCTTTTGAGTATTATCTTCAAATCTTTTTTTATATCCTACAAGATAGTAGTTCTAGTTTCCATTTTAGTCTGGCAAGTCTTGATTAATTTTATTTTTGTCATAAAATATTATCTCTTTGCTTAAACATATTATGTAGTACAAGCGTAGATTTGCAAAGTAAATATTTTTTGATTTGAAAAAAGTTAACTACTTTAAGAAGGAAAATTATATTTTGTGCAGAATAAACTATTTAGTTACTGAAATTCCATTATTTACAAGTTTCGCAAAAATACACAAAATTTCTTTCTAATAATACTTTTTGCACAAAAATTTTATCAAATATTGAAAGGAGGGTAGTTAACAGCTTTAGTACAAAATACTTTGGGGGGATAACAATATGAAATTTAAAAGAGCTTTGTCATTAATTTTAGTGTTCATGATGATTATGAGTATCATGAGTACAGGATATGCTCAAACCAATCTAGGAAATGAAGAGCTTAAGCCTTTATCTAAAGAATTAGTATCAAAAATCATTAGAGAAGCTCAGTTAAAAAAACTAGAAGAGATCAAACATAAAAGTTCAAAAGAAGATTGGGAAATGTATTTTGAAAGAAGAGGAAAGTTAAATGATGATGGAAAGTTAGAGAAATATGATTCAGAAGAAATAGTAAGAGTTATTGTAGTTACAGAAGGGCAATCGGTAGCAGAATATGCAACTAAAAAATCCGTTGATATTGAAAAACTTTCATTAAATGAAATAGAAAAAACTGAATCAGAGGCTTTAAAAGTTCAAAGGAATGTAAAAGAAAAAATATCAAGCAGCAGTGTAAGGATAAAATATAGACATAGTTATACAACCGTAATAAATGGTTTTAGTGCAGAAGTAAGATATGGGGATATTGAAAAAATAGAAAGATTGCCAGGAGTTAAGCAAGTAAGAATAGCCAACATATACTATCCTGATATGACCAAGGCCCATCAGTTTACAAATGCTGAGACTGTGTGGAGTGAAGCATTCGGAGGATATAAGGGTGAAGGTATGGTCATAGCTATAGTAGATACTGGAGTAAACTATGACCACCCTAACTTCCAGCCACCATCAGATATGGAGAAGGCAAAGTACAAGGAAGAAGAAGGAAAATACACTAACAAAGTAGTAGAGGGCTATAACTGGGCAGATATGAACAATGAAGTAAGAGACTTTAGCAGCTCACAACATGGTGTCCATGTAGCAGGTATAGCAGCGGGTAAAGGAAAAGAATTTTTGGGAGTAGCTCCAGAAGCTCAAATCATAGCTGAAAAAGTTTTTGGAAATGATTTAGATGGTAGTGGAGCATATACAGATGATATAGTAGCAGCTATTAATCACGCAGTGGAAAAAAGAGCAGATGTTATAAATATGAGTCTAGGTTCTGTAGCAGGTTTTGTGCTTTCAGATGATCCCGAACAAATAGCTATATCAAATGCAGTTGATGCAGGCGTATTAGTAGCAGTATCAGCAGGAAACTCTGCATATGCATCGGATACATATTATTATCCATATGCAGAAAACCCTGATATTGGAATGGTTGGTTCACCTGGTGTAGGTCTAGATACTATTCAAGTTGCCGCTTCAAATAATGCTCAGTATCTATATGAGCACACAATTCAAGCGAAAGATGTAAAAGCTATAGCAGGATATGGTATAGATGCTTGGGCGAAGCTTGGGGAGGAGCTTGAACTTGTAGCTATAGGAGGTTCAAAGCTTGGAGCACCAGAAGACTATAAAGGTATTGATGTAAGAGGAAAAGTAGTTTTAGTAAAAAGAGGAACATACTCATTTCGTGACAAGACACAATGGGCATCAGTTCAAGGAGCTATAGGAATAATCGTTTACGATCAAGGAGCAGGACAGTTTTATAAAGATCAGGGTGGTTGGGAGATTCCATTTATGAAGATTAGTTTAGCTGATGGAAATGCTCTAGAAAAAGCCCTTGAAAAAGGTCCATTATCAATAAATGTAACATTAAAAGAATTTGATTTAGACCCAACATCAGGATTACCAACAGACTTTTCATCTTGGGGACCAACTCCAGACTTGCAGTTTAAGCCTGAAATAATGGCTCCAGGTGGAAAAATATATTCATCAGTTGGTAAAAACAGCTACGAGTTGATGAGCGGAACTTCAATGTCATCTCCATACGTAGCAGGTGGAATGGCATTGATAGCTCAAGCTTTAAAAGAGAAAGGAATAGAAAGTGGAAATAGAGAATTTGTCAAAATTGCAAAAACCGTTGCGCTAAATACAGCTGAGCCTGTATTCAATGAAGATGGATGTGAATATCAGCCAAGACTTCAAGGTTCAGGAATGATGAAGCTTGATAGAGCAATTAGTACTCCTGTAAGAGTAACTGGAGATGATGGTAATGCTACAGTCTCTTTAAAAGAAATAGGAAAGAATTCCACGTTCACATTAACTCTCAAAAATGATACTGACGAGGAAGTAACATATGAACTAGATGGAACTGTACAGGCGGATTATTTGTATTATTATAACATTATAAATACACTTATAAGTGAATATGCTGAAGACAGTGATACATTAGATGCTGATTTAACTTTTTCCTCTAAAACTGTTACTGTTCCAGCAAATGGTGAAGTTCAGGTGAAAATCACACTTAATGTTGACAAAGCTTATTATAATTCTTTTATAGAAGGCTTTATCTACTTGACTCCACAAGATGATAGTATCCCTCAATTAAGTGTACCATATATTGGCTTCTACGGTCATTGGGATGAACCAAAAATAATTGACAATCCTATCTATACCTTTGAGGCTTATTATGAAGAGGCAGGAATGGGAACTACATTATTGAGAAATGGTTGGGAATATGGTGAAGAGGGCTTATATTTCATGGGCAACCCTTATGATGAAACCACATATGCTTTTTCACCAAATGAAGATGAATGGTTTGATGAGCTTTACCCAATGTTAGCATTTTTAAGAAATGCAAAAGAAATGTATATAGAAATTAGAGATGAGTCTGGAGAGGTAGTGCGAAAAGTAGGAACAGATGAATTTATCAGAAAAAGGAATGTATCTTATGGTTATCCACCATATTATATAAAAGATGAGTGGAAATGGGACGGAATGTTATTCAATAATGGAAAATATGAAGTTGCTCCAGATGGTAAATATTTTGTTAGAGTAAATAGTGTGATTGATTATCCAAAAGCAGACTGGCAATATCTAGAAATGCCGGTTATATTAGATACTATTGATCCTGAAATAGCCATAACTAGCGAAGATAAGACTAGAGAAGATGGGACATATACACTAACTTGGGAGGCAATTGAAGAAGGAACATATGTAGATGGATATCTAATATTTGTTAACGGTGAGATAATAGAAGAGGACTTCTTATTTGGTGATATTGATAGTTATGAAATAGATCTAACAGCTAAGTACAACATAGTTGAGATAGTAGGAATTGATGCAGCAGGAAATGTTGGTTATGATTATATATTCATAACTAATACAAATCTAACTGATGACGCAGCTCCCATTATAACCGTTGATAGTCCAGAAGACTTTTTGATAACATCAAATGATACAGTTTTTGTAACAGGTACAGTTAAAGCTGTAGATCTCCAAGACTTAAGAATACGCTTGGAAAGACAAGGAGAAACTTATTTACCTATTTTTGAAGATGATGATGCAATAGTCGATTTCCTTCAGCTAGGCTCTGATAAAATTAACTTTAGTGTAGACTTAGATATTCCAGGTGAAGGAGTATATTATATAAGATATTATGCAAAAAATGGAGCCGAAGGCGATGACTCAAGAGACAGAGTAACCGAATTTTCAAATTCAATTATATGTGATAAAACAGCTCCGACTATAGAAGATGTAAGGTTCGAAAGTGGATTCATAATATCAGATACACCTTACTTGACTATGACTGGTAAAGCTTGGGATAATGGCCTAGGCTACAACCTTTATATTAATGGAGACAGTGTAGTTAAAGTAATGGCAGATTCTCTTAAAAATCCTGAAAAAGATACACTTAGAAACTTTAAGTACACAGTTAGACTTAAAGAAGGCGACAATACTATAACTTTAAGAGCAGTAGATTATATTGATGAGGGAAGTGCTAATGAAAATATAATCATTTATAATGCAAACCTAGATATAGAGAATAGTGTAGTTAAAGTAGATGGAAAAATTATTAATTTAATAGATGGTGGAGAAATAGAGTATTTTGAACCAACTATTGAAATTGATTGTAGTGACTATATCCTAACCTCATCAGAATCTATAGATATAAATGGTACAGTTCAAGCCGCTGTATATGCACAGCCTGTAGCGTTAACAATCAATAACGTAAATATTCCATTACAGGAAAACACTTTTAACTATAACTGGAAACTAAAAGAAGGAAGCAATGAATTAAATATACTTGCAGAAGATATCTTTGGTGGGTCAGACAGCAAAATAATAACAGCACTATCAGATAGAACTGCTCCAAGCATTAAAATAACTAATCCATTAGAAAAAGAAATATCTCTAGTAGATAAATACACAATAAAAATAGAAGGAGAAGCTTGGGATAATCTAAGTGGATACAAAGTTAGAATTAATAATAAAGTTGTAGCAGAGTCTGAGGATAACTCTAAGATTAGTTTCAGTCATGATGTAACCTTGAATAAAGGAGAAAATAAAATAGCAATTAATGCAGTTGACGAATTGGGCAATGTGTCAGGAACTATTGAAATAAAAGTAACTGTAAAAGAAAGCCAGGGTGGAAATAATAATCCAGATGGAGGCACTGGTGGTTCAAGTAGTAGCAGCCAACCAAAGCCACAAGAAGAACAACCAGCTATCAAGGCAGAAGTACCAACTAATGGGGCTACATTAAAAGACAAAGAGGGTAATATAGAGCTAATAATTGAAGAAAAGACATTTGATAAGAAAGCTGAAGTAATAGCCAAAGTATTAAAAGATAAGGAAATATCAGAACCAAAATCTACAGAAAATCTAAAGAGAATAGCTAGTGTTTATGACCTAACTTCATCCATTAGTAAGTTTAACAAACCTGTTAAAGTTAGAATCAAGTATGATAAATCAAAGATAAGCGGTTTAGGTGAAGAGCTTCTAGGCGTATATAGACTAAATGAAAAAACAAGTACGTGGGAATATATAGGTGGCAAAGTTGACAAGTCAAAGAAAGTTGTAGAGGTTGAACTAAATAGCTTTAGTAAGTATACAGTAATGATGTCCACAAGAACGTTTAACGATATTTCAACTCACTGGGCAAAGCACGAAATAGAAGCAATGGCATCTAGAAAGATAGTAGATGGAATTGATGGAATAAACTATGCTCCTCAAGATACAATAACTAAGGCACAGTTTGCAAAAATATTAGTTAGTCTTT
>CAZUFW010000059.1:11144-15648 GCA_964619895.1 uncultured Clostridia bacterium
AGGCTTAGAGCAAGAAGAATATACTGGAACATTTACAGACACAGCTGACAAATGGTTTACAGGATATATCGAAGCAGCTCTTAAAGCTGGTATAGTTACAGCTAAAGAAACAGAATTTAGACCAGATATAGCAATAACTAGAGAAGAAATGGCAGTCATGATAGCTAACACAATAAGGCTTGCGGATGCTTCTAAGGCAGTAGGAGTTTTGCTAACATTTGAAGACTTTGAACAGATAGCAGAAAGTGCTAAAGAAGGAGTTGCTATAGCATTCAATAATGGAATAATCAAAGGAAGAACAGAAACCACATTTGTACCACAAGGCATAGCAACTAGAGCAGAAGCTGCTGCAATGATTTATAGATTGCTTAAAGTTTTAGATAGAATCTAATTTTTAAAAAACTCCTGGTCCACAAGACTAGGAGTTTTGCTTTTATATAGCTATAAGTCTTTTATTTATATTCTGAATTTGTAATATTAATGAAATATTAGTTTATCTCTCCAATGATATAATATAATTGGGAGGGAATATGTATGAGAAAAAATATTGCTATTGTTTTAATAATAGCCCTCTTCCTAAGCTCACTAACTACATTTGCAGATATAGACCTAAACTTCAAGGGGCATTGGGCAGAGAGCATCATAGACAAACAATTTATACAAGACCACTTCAAGTACTTATTAAAAGAAGACACAAAAGTATCAGACTTAAACAACACTCTAGATAAGAAATATTTTATGCTATCACTTTATACCATACTCAATAAACACCAAAAAGAAAGTATAGACAAAAATTCTGAAAAAACTAATATTGAAAATGCAGTAACACATCTCAAAAGCAAGCAAATATTAGAGAAAGACGGCAGTATAGAAGGTAAGCTAACTAGGAAAGAAGCAGTAAAGTATATTATAAAAACCCTAGAGCTTTCAAGAGAAATACAACTAGCTGACACTAGCTTTATGCCTTTTAAAGATATGCTTGGTCTAGACGATGAATATAAAAAATATGTTTCCAAAGCTAGTATGATAGGCATAGTTAAAGGCTACGGAGACAGCACATTTAGACCAGAAGAAGATATTGCTGCCATAGAAAGCATAGTATTCTTGCAAAGACTAAAAGGTGAGATAGACGAAAGAGATAGAAATATACCTTTCACAGTAGTAGAAGAAAAATGGTCAGGCAGAGGTACAAATAACCTAGTGACAACAAAACAAAGCAGCGGAAAGATTCTAGTAACTATTACAAAAGAATTCCCTACATCAGGATACAATCTAACAGTGAATAGAGTGGAAAAATATGCTCCTGGTAAATATAGGATTTATGTAGATACAAAAGCTCCTGCACCAAATACTATAACACTTCAAGTTATATCATATAAGAGCATTACCATAGAAATAGATAGAAAGTTGCTAGACAGTGGAAGCTATACCTTCGAGATAGCAGGTTCCAGCTCACCACTTAAGCAAAAATAACAACATATTTTTTGCCGTCATAAAGTGTTGCTCTGAGCGATAGCGAAGAGTCTCATGTCGTATTAATATATTTGAATTACATTAACCAAAGGAGAGATAGCAAATGAACACCAAAAACATATTCAAAAAAGGAATACTCTTTATACTAGTATTTACACTTATCATATCAGTACCTAGCACACTAGCCTTTAGCCAAGGAGAAGGCGTACAGCAGCAACAGGAGATAGACCTTCAACAAGAACTTGAGTTTTTAGGTAGGCTATTAAAGTTCGTAAAAGCTAACTATGCATATGATGTAACTGAAAAACAGCTCATGGAAGGGGCTATGAAGGGACTATTCTACAATCTTGACGATTACAGCAACTATTATACTAAAGAAGAATTTGAAGAACTTAATGAAGCAGTAACAGGAGACTTTGGAGGCATAGGACTTCACATAACAGAGAAAAACGGATACATAACAGTAGTGACACCAATAAACGATACACCAGGCTTTAAAGCAGGTATAAAACCAGGGGACACTATAGTATCAGTAAATGACGTTGATATAAAAGGTTTTACAGCAAAGCAAGCCTCAGACATGATGAGAGGAGAGCCGAAAACTAAAGTTAGACTAGGCATCGTGAGAGAAGGAGAGCCTAAGGTTCTTTACTTTAACATAGTTAGAGAACTCATAAAGATAAACCCTATAGAATATCAAATACTTAAAGACAATATAGGCTACATAAAGATAACAGAGTTCAACAGCCATACATTAGAAAATGTACTTAAAGCATTAGGTGAGTTTAATGTAAAGAAAGTAGATAAAGTAATATTTGATGTACGTAATAATCCAGGTGGAAGCTTAAACGAAGTAGTTAATGTACTTAGATTTCTAGTGCCTAGAGGACCTATAGTTCATATAAAATATTCAAACGGAGAAATAGAAACACATAATTCATATAATGATGAAATAAATTTCAAGCTTGCAGTATTAGTCAACAAAGGTAGTGCCAGTGCATCAGAGATATTTGCAGGAGCTATCAAAGACACAGGGGTAGGCACTATAATAGGTACTACTACCTTTGGAAAAGGTACAGTTCAGTCAATCATTCCATTGGTTAATGGTGGTGGCATAAAATTAACAATAGCAGAATACCTCACAGCAAACAAAAACCCAGTAAATAAAGTAGGTATAGAACCAGACATAATAGTCGAGAATAAAACAGAAGAAGACCTACAGCTTAAAAAGGCTATAGAAGTACTAAAGTAACTGATTGTCATTCTGAGCGAAACGAAGAATCACGAAGGATCTCTCTTTTTTAAACATTGACATACACATACTCTTAAGATAAAATACTATAGTTATTTAATAACTTATCGGAAACGGTTAAGATAAAGGAGGTAAAGCACAATGTCCACCAAGTACATTTTCGTAACAGGAGGAGTAGTATCCTCACTAGGAAAAGGAATCACAGCAGCAGCATTAGGACAATTATTAAAAGCAAGAGGAATAAAAGTTAGTATCCAAAAATTCGATCCATATATAAATGTAGATCCAGGCACCATGAGCCCTTACCAGCACGGAGAAGTATTTGTAACAGACGATGGAGCAGAGACAGACTTAGACTTAGGTCACTATGAAAGATTTATAGACATTAACCTAAGCAAATACTCAAATGTAACTACAGGAAAGATATACTGGTCGGTACTCAACAAAGAAAGAAAAGGTGAATATCTAGGGAGGACAGTACAAGTCATACCTCACATAACAAACGAAATAAAAGAAAGAGTATTCAGAGTAGCAAAAGAAAAAGACGTAGATGTAGTTATTACAGAAATCGGAGGAACAGTAGGAGACATAGAGAGCCTGCCATTCCTTGAAGCTATTAGACAGATAAAATATGATATAGGAAAAGAAAATGTAATGTACATTCATGTTACATTAGTACCATACTTATCAAAAGCAGGAGAACTAAAGACTAAGCCTACTCAACATAGCGTAAAAGAACTTATGAGTATAGGTATCCGTCCTGATGTACTAGTATGCAGAACTGAACATCCTATATCACAAGAAATGAAAGATAAAATAGCACTATTCTGCGATATGGATTCAGCTCATGTAATACAAAACATGGATGCAGAAACACTTTATGAAGTACCTATGCTATTAGAAGAAGAAGGGCTACCAAACCTAGCCATAGAACATTTAGGACTAGAATGTGGTGAGCCAGATCTTAAAGAATGGACAGATATGCTACACAAGGTTAAAAACCCAAAAGGAAAAGTCAACATAGCATTAGTAGGTAAATATGTAGAGCTAAAAGATGCTTATCTATCAGTAGCAGAAGCCCTAAGACATGCAGGCATAGCAAATGAAGTAGATATATCTATAGATTGGGTACAATCAGAAGGTATAGACGAAGATAACTGTGGTAAATTTCTTAAAACAGCAGATGGTATATTAGTACCAGGTGGATTTGGAGACAGAGGAGTAGAAGGGAAACTTTGCGCTATTAGATATGCAAGAGAGAACAAGATACCATTCTTAGGCATATGTTTAGGTATGCAAATGTCAGTAGTGGAATTTGCAAGGAATGTAGTAGGACTAAAAGGTGCCCATAGCTCAGAGCTAATAGAGGATACCCCTTACCCAGTTATAGACCTTATGCCAGAGCAAAGAGACATAGACAGCCTAGGAGGTACTATGAGACTTGGACTATATCCATGTAAACTCAAAGAAGGTACAAAGGCTATAGAAGCATACGGAGAAGAACTCATATATGAAAGACACAGACATAGATATGAATTTAACAATGAGTTTAGAGACAAGATGCTAGAGCATGGACTCATTATAAGTGGAGTATCACCAGATGAGAGACTAGTAGAGATAGTAGAGTTAAAAGATCACCCATGGTTCGTAGCAGTACAGTTTCATCCTGAGTTTAAGTCAAGACCTACTAGAAGTCATCCACTTTTTAGGGAGTTCATAAAGGCATCAAAAACTAACATCAATGGCTTGTAAAATTGTCATCACGGGAGCATAAAA
Organism: uncultured Clostridia bacterium; assembly: GCA_964619895.1. GTDB lineage: Bacteria > Bacillota > Clostridia > Tissierellales > Proteiniboraceae > Proteiniborus. The sequence goes on from CAZUFW010000059.1 coordinate 15,646, forward strand.
CTG
>CAZUFW010000059.1:15658-19426 GCA_964619895.1 uncultured Clostridia bacterium
AACTGTCATCCTGAGCACCACATTGTGTCATCCTGAGCGAAGCGAAGGATCTCTCTTCAAACTGTAAAGCAAATGTAATATAACTGTAATGTTAATTTCAGTATTTATGTTATATAATTACTATTGTAGTAGTGAGTTAACAAATGCCCAATATTACATTTTCATTACAAACATACTTGTCTAATTGACTGGCAAATATGTTAGTGCTATAATTAGGAATAGAATGCAGGTAATATACATATTGCCTAATTCTACAATTATAAATCAGATTGGTTTGAGAAGGAATTACAATCTGATAAAAGCTTTAAATTCCTTCAAAAGAAAAAAATTAATTATATTATAGGGAGGTTTTTTATAATGAAGAAAGTTTTATCATTAGTACTAGTACTTACGTTAGTACTTGGTAGCTTCAGCTTCGCTTTCGCAGCACCAGCTAGCGATGTAGCTGGTACAGAATACGAAGACGCAGTTGCTAGACTTATGGCTCTAGAAGTATTAACTGGCTACCCAGATGGTTCATTTAAACCAGAAAACACAATAACAAGAGCAGAATTTGCTGCAGCTATAGTTAGAGTTTTAGGCTTAGATGCTTCAGCAAAAGCTTCAACAGGAGTTAGCGTATTTACTGACGTTCCAGCAACACATTGGGCATCAGGATATATCGCACTAGCTAACAAATTAGGTATCGTTAATGGTAGAGGAAACGGAACATTTGACCCTGCAGCTCCAGTAAAATATGAAGAAGCAGTTAAGATGGTAATGTGTGCATTAGGATACCAACCAGCAGCTGAAAAAAGAGGTGGATATCCAATCGGTTATCTTTCATATGCTAATGAAGAAGGTATAACTGATGGTACTAACGCAATGTTAAATTTACCAGCTCCAAGAGGAATAGTTGCTATATTACTAGACAACGCTCTTGAAACTCCAATGCTTGTTCAAAAAGGATTTGGAAGCTTAGAGTTATTTGAAAAAGATCCAAGCCAAATTTTATTAGGGAAACTTGGTTTAACTAGAGTTGATGGCCAAGTCGAATCAGTAGATAAAAACTACAAAGAAGTTGTTGTTAAAGGAAAAACATATAAAGTAGCAGATAATATCACAGTAGATGGTTTAGACAAACTAGTAGTTACTCTTTGGATTAAATCTGGAAAAGTAGTAACATTAACTATTAACTCAGATGTAAAATATGATTTTGTTGCAGATGTTAAGACTGAAGGTACAGAATTAACAGCAATCAAACTTACAAATGCAAACAAAGAATTTAGAGTTAATAAAAATACAACAATTGCTAAGACAAGTGCAATTAAAGATCAATTCGTAAAAGTTGTATTAAACAATGATAATGAAATAGTAGCAGTAAAAGCATACGACTTAGATGGAGATGCTGGATTAGTTAAGAGTGCTGATTCTAAAGTTTTAGAGTATGTAAGAGGAACTACTACTAAGAGAGTAAGAGATTTAGATGAAGCAAAAGAAATAATCGTTGTAATCAACGGAAAACTTGCTAAATATGATGATTTAGCAAAAGATATGTTCTTCCAATACGAAGAATTTGCTGCTAAGAGATATATCATCGTAGCTACTGACAAGACTGTAGAAGGTGAATTAGAAAGAGCAAATGCTGATGAAGTAAGAATAGATGGAGAATACTATGATTTAGCTTCAACAAATTATGCATCTAAAGATGATGGAGAAAAATATGAAGCAACAGTAGCAGATCTTCTTAAGAAAGAAGTAGTAGCATATTTAAATAACGTAGGAGAAGTTGCTTATGTCAGAGGAGACGTAGAAGAAAAAGGAACATCATTCTATGGCTTCATCGCTAAAATAAATGATTTCGACCAAAAACTAAGATTAGTAAAAGTTGTAGATGGAGAGCTTAAGACTGTGACATATGACGTTAGTATGAAAGCTGCAGATTATGGCGCACTAAAAGTTAACGATTTTGTAAAAGTTACAGTTAATGATAAAGATGTAATAACTAAAGCTATAGTTCCAGAAACAAAGACATATACATCAAGCGAATTTAATAGTAAAGGAAACTATATAGTAGCTAAGAATGATGGAAGCAGTTATAACGTATATGCTGATGAAGCAACGATATTTGATGCAACAAAACTTGATGATATCAAATTGTTAACATGGAAAAATATAAAAGGTACTACATTTGATAGTAAAGAGATCACATTTAAAGCTGGAAGTTTAACTCCAAGCGTTATAGTAATAACTGATAATGATGGCGTAGCTTTTGCTACAGAATCTAAAACTCAATATGTAGGATTTGTATTAGGCGTATATAGAGTAGGTTCTGGAAAATATGAATATGATCTTCAAACTAGCGAAGGCAAAGTAACTTATTTAGTAGAACAAGATGCAGATGATGTAGCTGAAGCTGGTGATGCAGCAGTTTATGAAATACTTTCTGCAGATGATGGAAAAGCTAAAGTTGTTGCAAGTGCTGTTTACGGAAAGTTAAATGGTGCAGCGTTAGGAACATTCACTACTGGTAAAAATATAGCTGAGAGTGCGACAGCAAAATATTTAACATTAAAGACTGGTGAAGTAATCAGAGTTGCTAGCGATGTTTTAGTTTACAAAGTTACTATTGAAGATGGAGAAGCTGAATACAAGTTAGCTGACTCAACAGATATTGAAAAAGGCGATCAAGTATTCTATGCATTAAAAGAAGGCCAAATCAAGGCTCTATTCTTTCAAAGATAGATAATACTGATAAAGTTTTAAAAAAAGAAAGAAGGAGAATTTTCTCCTTCTTCTCTTTTTAATTACTCATAGGTAGCCTAAAAAATAAAAAGTAGTTTATATTAGCAGATAGGGCTAATGTGAAGTATTTTTTATTTTTTATTAGTCTAACTATTATAACCTTTAGAGTATTTGCATTATATTATAAATTATATAAATACAATTCATTGTATATTTAAATTTAGGAGGATGGTTATAATGAGAAAACTTGCTTCGATAGTATTTGCTATGTTTGTTTTATTTACTTTTACGGGAATTGGTTATTCTCAGCAGGACAATACCAACGATGACACACTTTATTTAAGCTTAGATAATGCTATAAAGTATTCTTTACAAAATAGTAGAGATATGAAAATGCAAGACATAATTTTAAAGAAGGGACAGCTAGAATATCAATTGAACTTAGATAGAATAAATGATCTTGATGACAAAATAAAAATGATTGATGATTTGCCATTAAGTTTAACGCCAGATATGGATTCGTCAGCACATGTAAACGTCCAGCTTCAAAAACTTAAAGTACCTCAAAAACAATTGAAATTAAGTAACGATATATACAAATGGAACAAACAAATAAAAGAAAATCAAATAAAATACGACGTAGAAAAAGCATATTTTGATTTATTACAGGTAGAAAAAGAATTAGAAATAGCTAATGAATGCTTAGAATTAACTAAAAAACAATATAAACAAAGTGAGAAGATGTTTGAACTTGGGACTATTTCAAGGCAACAGCTTCTATCAGTAGAACTTGCAGTATCTCAGGCACAATCAGGATATGATGCTGCTATTATGGGATATGAGTTACAGAAAATGAGTTTTTGTAACACAATAGGCTTAAAATTAGGTTCGAAAGTAAAGTTAACAGATAATATAGAATATAAAGAACATGACAACATAGACTTAGAAAAGGCTATAAAAGAAGCCTTCGAAAATAATGTTGCAATAAAATCAGCTGACGAAGGCTATGAAATAGCTAAACTTACCATAAAAGCTATTGCTACC
>CAZUFW010000060.1:0-2065 GCA_964619895.1 uncultured Clostridia bacterium
TATATATCACTCCTCCTTAAAAATTGGTCTAAAAGCATTCAGAAAATCGGGTTAGGTTATAAAAAAAACCTCCATCCCCACAAAGGGACGAAGGTTATATCCGCGGTACCACCCTAATAGACTAATAAAATAATAGTCCACTCGAAATAAATAACGGTAAAAAACCGTCTAGACTTACTATATTCTGTCTAGAAGCTCTGGGATGGGTTCAATATTCATTGGGTTAGAAATCTCTCAGCCTAGGATTTCTTCTCTGTAGACCTTAAATATCTACTATTTCCCTTCGATGCTTTTTAATATTATCTTGTATCGATTAAAGCTTATATTACTAAAAAATAATTATTTTGTCAATTATTTTTGTTCTTATGCCCTAAAGATTACTGATTCCTTTTTAAACATATTTACTGTTAAGAATAGTGAAGCAAATATATACACTAGTGTCCAACCTAATACTATTAGTATATGAATTGGATTGATAATTTGAACTAAAGCTTCTTTAATGATTGCTATAGTGTTTATTATTGGAATATGGAAATATACTTCTGGTACTGCTTTTCCATCTAAATACATAGTAGCATATGCAGGTATCAATAGTATTATCGATAATGGGGCTAAATATGTCTGTGCTTCTTTAAAGTTTCTTGCATAGAAGCTTATAGTAAGCTCTAATCCACTAAATATTAAATTAAGTCCTACACAGAATAGTCCTATTGTTAATATAGCATTTAGAGGTAATGCTACACCTGTTCCTAAAAAATCTGGATTCATCAATGATGCTATAAAGAAACCTATTAAAGATGCAACAGTCCCAATAACTCCTGCTATAAACACCGCTATATATTTCCCTCCAAGTATGGATAATCTGCTGGCCTTTGTAGTTAGGAGGGGTTCTAGTGTTTGTCTTTCTTTTTCTCCTGCTCCTAAGTCAGTAGCTGTTGCTATACCACTTACAGCAGAATATATTGTTATCAACATAGGAAAAATCATAGAGAAAATCATTAAACCAATTCCACCATCTTTAGAAACAGAAGTACTTTTTATAGATACTGCTTTTAAGTCTTCAAGATTTATACCAATAGCCTTAAGTCTTTGATTTGTAATAGCTTTTGAATAGTCGTCAATAATACTAGTAAGTCTTGAAGTAGCCATATCTGACTTTGAGCTTGATTGGTCATAAATTATTTCTACATTTCCCATAGTTCCACTTTCTATTTTATCATCAAAGCCTTTTTCAACCTTAACTATTGCTTTTACATTTAAATCTTCTAACGCTTTTTCAGGATCATCTGTGTCTATTATATTTATTTGACCAGTCTCTTTGAAATACTCTTCTAATTTTGTTTCGCCATTATTTATTAATGCTATTTCTATGGGTTTATTCCCATCATTTATTATTTCAGAAGTTCCAAGCCTCATAGCAAATGCCAATATTGGGAAAATCAATATTGGGATTATAATACTTGAAAATATTGTTTTCTTATCTCTAAAGGTATCCTTAAGCTCTTTTTTTAGTACAATCATGGTGTAGTTAATATTCACTTTTCTCACCTACCAATTCTACAAATATATCTTCTAGATTTTCATTGTTAAACTTGTTCTTTAGTTCATCTAAAGTAGATATTTGGATTAACTTCCCTTTGTTTATTATTCCTACCACATCACATAGTTTCTCTACTTCACGCATTGAGTGACTAGAAAATATAATTGTCTTCCCTTCTTTTTTCTGGTCTAAAATAAAATCATGTACTATTCTTACCGATGTAACATCTAGGCCAGTTGTAGGTTCGTCAAGCAGCATTATCTTTGGATCATGAATTATACTTCTTGCTATAGAAACTTTTTGCTTCATACCTTTTGAGAATTTACCCACTCTTCTATCTATATATTCTTCCATATCTAGTTTTTTAGATAACTCCTCGGTTCTTCTCTTTATATCTGATTTGCTCATACCATTAAGCAGCCCAAAATATTCTATGTTTTCTCTTGCAGTTAATCTATCATATAGTCCAGTATCTCCACCAAATAAGATTCCTATTTTTCCTCTTACATTATCAGGCTCTTGAAT
>CAZUFW010000060.1:2075-18375 GCA_964619895.1 uncultured Clostridia bacterium
ATTAAATCGAGTCCATCAATTAAGGCTGTTCCTGAAGTTGGCTTTATCATAGTGGCTAACATTCTTAGTGTAGTAGTTTTGCCTGCTCCATTTTCGCCAAGCAGCCCAAAAACTGTCCCTACCTCTACTTTAAAAGATACTCCTTCAACTGCCTCTACTTCTTTATATTTTTTAGCTAAATTTTTAACCTTTATCAAGGAATTCCCTCCTTTTAAAACTGTTAAATAGATTCTTTTACTAATAGACATACTGCCTGTGCAGATATCCCTTCCTCTCGTCCTTCAAATCCTAATTTTTCTGTAGTGGTTGCTTTTACATTTATATTATCTCTTGAAGTATTAAGTACAGCAGCAATGTTTTCTCTCATGGTTTCTATATAGGGAGCTAGTTTAGGCCTTTGAGCTGCCACTACGCAATCAATATTACCAATTATATACCCAGAATCCACCATTAATTCATATGTCTTCTCAAGTAGCTTCATACTATTTATGTCTTTATATGATTCGTCAGTATCTGGGAAATGCTTACCTATATCACCTAATGCTAATGCACCTATAATACTATCCATTATTACATGTACTAGGACATCAGCATCAGAGTGGCCTAACAATCCATTTTCATGAGCGATCTCTACTCCTCCTATTATTAGCTTTCTTCCTTCAACTAGTCTATGCACATCGTAGCCTATTCCTATTCTCATTATGCTTCAGCTCCTTTTAAACTAAAACCAAATTGATATTTCCCTCTCAGCAGATTCTAGTGAATCTGATGCATGGACAATATTTTCAGTCATTTTATTTGCAAAATCTCCCCTAATTGTTCCTGGCTCTGCTTCAGCTGGATTAGTTTTTCCGTTTATATTTCTAACTAATTTGATTGCATTGTTGCCTTCTACTATCATAGCTAGAATGCTTCCCTGCATCATATAGGAAATTAATTCTTCATAAAAAGGCTTTTCTTTATGCTCTATGTAATGTTCTTCAAGGGTAGCCCTATCTGCATTTAGCATCTTACATTCTACAATTTTCAAATCTTTTCTTTCATATCTACTAATAACCTCACCAATTAATCCTCTTTTAACACCATCTGGCTTTATGATAACAAATGTTCTTTCCATACTAATCATCTCCTTTATGTTTTATAGTTATTATATTATGACGGGATGACGAGTTGTCATTCCCTACAATTATGATAACAGCAGTTCTGCAAATTTTAAGTCTTCAGGTGTGGTAATTTTTATATTGGAATAAGAGCCTTCTATCATCTTCACCTTATATCCTAGTTTCTCAACCAACATACTATCATCAGTAGCAATAAGTTTCTTTTGTATAGCTTCCTCATAAGCCTTCAATATCAACTTATATGAGAAAGATTGAGGAGTCTGAACAGACCATAGATTGTTCCGATTTGGTGTGTCTATTATATCCTTATCCATATCAACCATCTTTATAGTATCTTTTACTGGTGTTCCTATTACACAAGCATTGTATTTAATTACTCCATCAATACTATTAAAAATATCTTTATTTCTTATGAAAGGTCTTACTCCGTCATGTATTAGAACAATACTACATAAACTGTTTACTGCCAAAAGTCCTTTATATACCGAATCCTGCCTTTCAGCTCCACCTCCTACCACATTAGTTACTTTTCTGAAATCATATTTCTTTACTACTTCTCTAATGCAATATTCTTTTTCTTCTTCCCTTGCTACTACGACTATTTCATCTATGTATTCATTGTTGTCAAATTTTTCTATAGTATAAGCTAGAATAGGTTTTTCTTTTAATAGGAGATATTGTTTATTTATATTTGAATTCATTCTTTTTCCCATGCCTGATGCAGCTAGTACTACAGATATATATCTTCCATTATAAGCCAATTTTATCACCTCTATGATATTATAGCATACTGCGCAGAAATACAATAGAATATTCCCTCGAACACATCTGAAAAAACCCAGCATATCATATGCTGGGTTTCAATTTATAATAATATTTACTTATTATACTGCTTTATCAGTCATTGACTTAGGCTTTGCAAATATCATCCTACCTGCTGCAGTCTGTAAAACACTTGTTACTAGCACTCCTATAGTATCGCCAATGTGTTTTTTGCCACCATCTACTACTATCATAGTGCCATCATCTAAGTATGCTACTCCTTGACCTGATTCTTTTCCATCTTTTATTACTTGAACCATCATCTCTTCTCCAGGAAGAACAACTGGCTTAATAGCATTTGCCAATTCATTTATATTCAATACTTCAACTCCATGGAATTCTGCTACTTTATTAAGATTATAGTCATTAGTAACTACTTTTCCTTTAATAAATTGTGCCAGTTTTAAAAGCTTAGTATCTACTTCTGCAATATCCTCAAAATCTTTTTCATGTATAATAACTTCTATTTCCAGTTCCTTCTGTATCTTATTTAGAATATCTAATCCTCGTCGTCCCCTATTTCTTTTAAGAGAATCTGATGAATCAGCTATTCTTTGAAGTTCCTCCAAGACAAATTCAGGTATAACTAGTGGTCCCTCTACAAAACCTGTCTTGCATATATCTGCTATTCTTCCATCAATTATGACGCTAGTATCTAATATCTTGGGTAATACTGGACTTCCCCCTTTAGATGCTTTTTCCTTCCCTCCACTCTTTTTCAAAGAGCTTAATGCACTAGTAAAGTCTTCTTTTTTCCTTGTGGGAACAACTATTCCAAAATACCCAAATAAAATGTAAAAAAGTATTGATAATACAGGACCAACAAAAGGAATCAAATGAAACAAAGGACTTAGAAGGTTAGCAATTAAAAGTCCTAGAACAAGCCCCACTACCCCAAGAATTATATCAGAAGCGGGTATTTTCTGTATTTCACCTTCTACAATAGAAATTATTTTTTTCCCAAGTTTCATTATTTTAGGAGAAAGAATAAAAAATATAATACCAAAAATTAACCCTACCCCTATATAGCCATAAAGCATTATTCTTAAGCCTTCTAAAAAACCCAGCAGCTTTAAAGCCTCTAAGAGTGCCATTAGTCCTATACCTAAAGATATACCAAGAATTGTTAAAAAAAGTCTGATAATTTTAATAACTATTTTTGCTTTATCAGTCATTTTCATTTCACCTCCTACTATAGTTATTACCACAATATAAACATACTATAACTAATTTACCACAAATTTCATTAATAAATACATTTATCTGCATTTTGTCATAAAAATGTAATATTATTAGGACAAACTTTTCATAGAATCCTTAAAAAATAGTATAGAATTCCTCTATAAACACATTTTAAATTAAATAAGTCTTTTTTTAAATGCTCTTAAAGTCATGTTTTATGTTTAACAAACTTAGACTTTTTTACCCATTATAAGAAAAACTTCTAACAAAGCATTATTAAATCAAGGAAGTTTTTCTTGAAACTCATTAACGGAAAGTTCTTTTAAAAAATGCTATAGTAGAACTTTCCTATTCGTTATAAGAAAAACTTCTAACGAAGCATTAGAGGTAGCCTTTTTTGAAACCCATTGACGAAAAGTTCTTTATAATAAATTAAGATTAAGCGAGAACTTTCCTATGGGTTATAAAAAAAGCAAGCGTCTATATAAAAAGACGCCTACCTTACAATATTATCAATTAGGTCTTCGGCTTCGAACTGGTCTATGTTCTTTGCAAGTACTATTTCGCTTACTAGCATTTGTTTTGCATTACTAAGCATCTTTCTCTCTCCTGTAGATAAACCTTTTTCCCTATCTCTTATTATAAGGTTTCTCACTACACTTGCAATCTCGTAGATGTCTCCGCTCTTAATCTTATCCATATTAGCTCTATATCTTCTGTTCCAATTCTGCGGCATCTTAGTTTTGTTGTCACCTAACACAGCAAGAACTTGCTCAATTTCTTTATCGTTTATTACTTCTCTAATTCCAATATCTTCAATGCTGTCTATGGGTACCATAACTTTCATATCACCCATCGGCATTTTCATTATATAATACTTTCTCTTTTTACCTAATATCTCTTTTTCCTCTATTGCAATAATTACTCCTGCTCCGTGCATTGGGTAAACAATCTTGTCACCTATATTGAACATACAGCACACCTCCCAAAATGAAGTGGAACTTAGCTAGGATAGGGTGATCTGCCCTCAGTGCATAGCTTATAGATAGCATGACCCTAAGTTTAGCTGAAAATTAAAATACAGCTAATTTGAATCTTAGTTTATTTCTATTTTATCCATTAGCTAGTTAAAATCTGTCAGTAAACAATACCATCCTAATTTATAGTATACAATATTAACCACAGAATGTCAAATTTATAATTTTACCACAATCATTAAAAGATTGTCAACCTAATTTTGAATTGACAAAATCCCATTTATAAAAGTATAATTAATGTAATAGAAATGCACATAAAATAGAGGTGATTTAATGGATAATCATAAGAGTTGCAATAAACTTCAAAAAACTGTTTCCGATGTTTTAATAAGGCATAAGAGTATTTTAGATATAGTAACAAAGCTAGAAGAATCAAATTCTAGGATTAACAGAGCTGTTGTTAAATCTGCAACATCCTGTGGATGTATCTCAATAAATGCTACTAGACAAGACTATAGTCAGGATTCTTTTATAGAAATCAAGGATTCTTTAAAAAGTCATATTGAGGGAAAGCTTTGTGATAATTGTAAGGAGAAAATAGAAGAAGAAATAGGAAACCATATGTTCTACATAGCTTCGTTGTGTAATTCTTTTGATTTTAATTTAGATGATATCATTTTAAAGGAACTAGACAAATTGAAAACTTTAGGTTTTTATAATTTGCTATAATTTGGTTATAAATAACAAACCACATTCATGTGCTAGAGAATGTGGTTTGTTATTTATATATGTCTATCTACCATAGACTGCTCTTGTAATCTCCTAAGTCCTTCTTTAATAGACCGTGCTCTCACCTCTCCTATCCCTTCAACTGCATCTAGTTGAGAAATTGAAGCCTTTAGTATCCGTTCTAGTGACCCAAACATCTGTATTGTATTTTCCAATACACTTGAAGGTATCCTAGGTATTTTACTTAATATCCTATACCCCTTAGGTGAAATTGTTAAGTCTAAAGCATTTATTCCTTCGTCGTACCCGAGAAGCTTTGCTATTATAGATAAATCCAATAATTCCTCTGAATTTAACGCCTTTAACTGATTAATTATAGTTTCAACACTAAAGTTTTCTTTATTAACATAATAGTCCTTTACAATATTAATTCCATCTTCTTCTACATCGTTAGTTAATTCTTCTAGCTGCATTTGAATCAATCTGCCTTCATTCCCTAATTCTAAAATATATCTTTCAATCTCTGCTCCTATCCTCATAACCATCTCAGTTCTCTGGAGCACTTTAGTTGCATCAAATACTGTAGATAGGTTTTCAAATTCTAATGCACTTAAATTTATCATTGCCTGATTTAATACTACTTTGTATTTTTCAAGTGTCTGTATTGCTTGATTTGCTTTATTTAATATCTCACTTACATCTTTTAATACATATTTATAATTGCCTTTATATAATGAAATCACATTTCTTCTTTGGGAAATAGATATTACCAGCTCTCCAGTCTGTTTGGCTACTCTTTCTGCGGTTCTATGCCTTGTTCCTGTCTCTTTAGAAGCAATAGAAGGATCAGGTACTAGCTGTGCATTTGCAACAAGAATTTTTTTACTGTCATTGCTTAAAATAATTGCCCCATCCATTTTTGCCAGTTCATACAGATTTGCAGGCGTAATTTCACTGTTAATTCTAAATCCACCATCAACAATGTTCATTACCCCTTCTCTATCACCAACAACTATTAGAGCACCTGTCTTTGCTCTAACAATATTCTCTAACCCATCTCTAAGAGTGGTTCCTGGCGCTACTATTTTTAACGATTCTGCCATTAAGTCTTTTTTGATAACTTCATCTCTCATCTAAAATGCTATCCTCCCAATACAATATCTAAAGCGTCGATGATATTTGTAACTCCTACAATCTTTATATCTTCAATACTATCTAATCCCTTAAGATTAGATTTAGGAATAACAGCTGTCTTAAAACCAAGTTTGCTTGCTTCCTTTAATCTTTTCTCTATGAAACTAACAGTCCTCAGTTCTCCTGTCAATCCTACTTCACCTATTGCTATGGTTTTAGAATCTATTGCACTATCCTTAAAGCTTGATGCCAATGCACATACTATGCCTAAATCTAGGGCCGGTTCTTTTATCTGAATGCCTCCAACTATATTGATATAGGCATCATAGCTTTGCATTTCTAGTCCAGCTTTTTTTTCTAATACTGCAAGCATAAGTACTACCCTATTATAATCTATCCCTGTAGCTACTCTTCTTGGCATACCAAATGCAGTATGGCTTACTAGTGCCTGAACCTCCACTAGCATAGGTCGTGTACCTTCCATGCTTGGAACTACTATTGTACCTGCCGTATGTAAAGGTCTGCCTTCTAAAAGCATTTCTGAGGGATTTTTGACTTGAACAAGACCTATATCTCTCATCTCAAATATTCCTATTTCATTTGTTGAGCCAAATCTGTTTTTAACTCCTCTCAAAACTCTATAAGTATGGTGCCTTTCTCCCTCGAAATATAGTACTGTATCTACCATATGTTCAAGAACCCTTGGCCCTGCTATGGAACCTTCTTTTGTTACATGGCCTACAATAAATGTTGCCATATCTCTAGTTTTTGCTAGTCTCATTAATGTGCCAGTAACTTCTCTAACTTGACTTACACTTCCAGGAGCAGATTCTAAATTTGGATTATAGACAGTCTGAATTGAATCTATTATTAACAAGTCAGGTTTTAAGTTCTCAATTGCACCCATTACTATATCCATATTAGTTTCAGATAATAAATATAATTCCTTTGCCTGCACACTAAGCCTATCTGACCTTAGCTTAATCTGTCTTGCAGACTCCTCTGCTGATACATATAATACCTTAAGTCCCATTCTTGAAATGTTATTTGCTACTTGTATAAGTAAAGTAGATTTTCCAATACCAGGGTCTCCACCCACTAGGATCAGCGAGCCTTTAACTAAACCGCCGCCTAAAACTCTGTCAAGTTCTTCAAGTCCCGTTGTAGTTCTATACTCATCATCGGTCTTAATGTCTACAATTTTCTCTATTTTATTTTCTACATTTATAGTGGGCACTTTAGAAGCTTTGTCAACAACCTCTTCAACGAAAGAGTTCCATTCATTACATCCTGGACATTTTCCTAACCATTTATGAGCTTCGTATCCACACTCTTGGCATATGTATTTTACCTTAAGCTTAGCCATAGCAGCTATCCCCCTAATTTGTCTATCATTCTTATTTTTATTATGCCACTTTTTACATTTTATTATATATAATGTGTTTATTGCATATGAAAATATTATCAGATTTTTAACTTTTTCGCCATGATTTTCGCCGCAGTCTCGCAACACAAATTCATTCGCTCGCTATCGATCACATGAATTTGGTCCTAACAGACACACCGATCATAAACCTAAAGCAGGGTGGGTGCTCGTTGCGTTTGAGCTATGCTGCAATTACCCAAATCTTTGATTTGGTCCTTACGGACACTCCTAATTATAGAAACAAAACTAAGGTTGGTGTAATTGTAGTACTCAGGAACTTGCTTTCTGAGCTTCCTTAATTTTTCTGATAAAAACGTTCATAAAATTGGGTTAGGTCATAAAAAATAGTAAGGAAAAAATCCTTACTATTCTTTATTGAAAGTTAGCTTTTCACCATCATAGTCAATTAGTATTACATCATTCTTGCTTACATTACCTTTAAGCATTTCCTCGGAAAGCTGATCTTCTATTAGCTTTCTAATAGCTCTTTCAAGGGGCCTAGCACCGAATGAAGGGTCAAAACCTTCCTTGCTTATATAATCCCTTGCTTTTTCAGTTATCTTAATATGAATATTTAGTCTTTCAAGTCTCTTCTCTAAATCTTTTACCATTATGCCAACTATTTTCTTAATATGCTCTTCGTTAAGAGGATGAAAAACAATAACTTCATCTATTCTATTAAGGAACTCAGGCCTGAAGGTTCTTTTAAGCTCATCTGTTATATTATCCTTCATTTTTTCATATTCAGCCTTTTCTACATCTGTAGGAGCAGCAAAACCTAAAGTTTTTTGTTTTCTTAAAGTAGTAGCTCCTACATTTGATGTCATAATAACTACAGTATTTTTAAAATCCACTACTCTTCCTTTAGAGTCAGTTAATCTTCCATCATCTAAAAGCTGAAGTAAAACATTAAATACATCTGGATGAGCTTTTTCTATTTCGTCAAATAATATAACTGAATAAGGCCTTCTTCTAACCTTTTCTGTAAGCTGTCCGCCCTCATCATAGCCAACATATCCAGGAGGTGAGCCTATTAGCTTAGATACTGAGTGCTTTTCCATATATTCTGACATATCAATTCTAATAACTGCATCCTCATCGCCAAACAATGCTTCTGCTAAAGATTTAGCAAGATATGTCTTTCCTACTCCAGTAGGTCCTACAAATATAAATGTACCTATAGGCTTACTTGGATCTTTGAGTCCAACTCTAGCTCTTCTAACAGCACTTGATAGTGCTGCTACAGCCTGTTCCTGCCCAATTACCTTTTTATGAAGTATCTCCTCTAGGTTAAGAAGCTTTTCGGATTCTTCAACAGTTAGTTTTTTAACAGGAATTCCAGTCCATATAGATACTACGTGAGCAATTTCATCGTAACCAACTTCGCTTGAAACCGATTGTTTCTGCTGTTTCCATCCCTCTTGCTTTGTTTTAAGCTCTTCTCTTATTCTTTTTTCCTCGTCCCTTATTTTAGCAGCTTTTTCATAGTCTTGTGTACTTATGGCCGCTTCCTTTTCTTGAGACAATTCCTCAAGCTTAGACTCTAATTGATTTAAATCAGGTGGAGCTGTTATTGTTTTTATTCTTACTCTAGACGCTGCTTCGTCAATAAGATCTATTGCTTTATCCGGCAAGAATCTATCAGTAATATATCTTGTAGAAAGCTCTGCCGCAGCTTTTATAGCTTCATCAGTTATCTTAACTCTATGGTGAGCCTCATATTTATCTCTTAAACCTTCTAAGATTTTTATTGTATCTTCAACGGTCGGTTCTTCTACCATAACTGGTTGAAATCTTCTTTCTAGTGCCGTATCTTTTTCAATATGTTTTCTATATTCATCAATAGTAGTTGCTCCTATGGCTTGGATTTCTCCTCTTGCTAGTGCAGGTTTTAATATGTTCGAGGCATCTATAGCCCCTTCTGCTCCTCCAGCGCCAATTATTGTATGCATTTCGTCAATAAATAATATTACATTTTTAGCCCCTCTTATTTCCTCCATTACCTTCTTTAATCTCTCTTCAAATTCTCCTCTATATTTAGCCCCTGCTACCATTGAAGCTAAATCAAGTGTGACTACCCTTTTATCTTTCAATAATTCTGGTATCTCACCATTAATAATCTGCTGTGCGAGTCCCTCGGCTATTGCAGTCTTTCCTACGCCAGGTTCTCCTATTAAACATGGATTGTTCTTAGTTCTTCTACTTAATACTTGTATTACTCTCTCTATTTCTTTGTCCCTACCTATTACAGGATCTAATTTTTCTTCACTAGCTAGAGCAGTAAGGTCTCTGCCAAACTTATCTAAAGTAGGGGTATTACCTGTTCTATTAGGGTTACTGCCTTGCCCTTGTCTATTATAGTTATTATTTAACATATTAATTACCTCTTCCCTTACTTTATCCAGTTCAATACCCATTCCTTTAAGTATAACTGCTGCAACACCCTCTGATTCTTTTATGATCCCAAGAAGAAGATGCTCTGTACCTATATAATTATGCCCTAACTCCCTTGCCTCAGCTAAGCTTAGCTCAAAAACCCTCTTGGTTCTAGGTGTATAGCCTTGAATTTCTCCGCCCTTTTCACCATAGCCAATTATATTGATAATATAGTTTCGTATAGTGTCAAGATCTGCACCATTATTTTTAAGAATATTTGCTGCTATTCCATCGCCTTCTCTAATTAATCCTAACAGCAAGTGCTCTGTACCTACATAATTGTGTAATAACTGTTTTGCTTCCTCTTGAGCAAGATAAATGGCTTTTTGTGCTCTTTCAGTAAATCTACCAAACATGGACATCGTATCCCTCCTAAATCTTCATCTTTTCTCTAATTAACTCAGATCTCTTTACATCTCTTTCAGCAACTGTCAATTCGTGTTCTGATTGATTTTGTATGTTTGCAGGCTGGGTTTCTATCATTAAATTATTAACGGTATTCAAATCTATATCTTTTATCAAGTTCATGTTTATACCCATGCGTACATTAGATAATAACTCCATACTCTCTTTCGAGGAAATTATCCTAGAATTCTGTAATATTCCAAGAGATCTGTAAACCTTATCTTCTATTTCTATTTTCTTATTATTTAACAATCCTAGCATTGCGTGCCTTTCTTTTGTAATAATTTGAAGGACTATGCTCCTAAGTTTCTGTATTATATCTTCTTCACTTTCTCCTAAGGTAGTCTGATTGGATATTTGAAAAATATTCCCTAAAGCACTGCTGCCTTCACCATAAAGACCCCTTACTGTTAGTCCTATTTGACTTACAGCTTGCAAAACCTGATTGATGTATCCTGTCAACACAAGCCCGGGCAAATGTAGCATTACAGAAGCCCTAAGCCCAGTTCCTACATTTGTAGGGCAACATGTCAAATAGCCAAATCTTTCATCAAAAGCGTACCTTGTATGAGATTCTAATAAGTCGTCTATATTGTTACTTATTTCCCATCCTTCTTCAAGATTAAACCCTGGTAGTAGTACTTGCATCCTTATATGATCCTCTTCATTTACCATTATTGTAGCCTTCTCATCTTTTCTAAGTAAAAAAGCACTTAATGTAGGTTTTTCTAGCAAACTTGGACTTATAATATGTTTTTCTACAAAGATATTTCTTTCTAGCTGAGATAACTTTTCAATTTCAAATAGTTCAAAACTAGTATCTGTATTCTCATTATTAATTATTGCATCCTCTACTATTTTTATAACCCGTTTTGCATCTGGCACTGTCATTAAATGAGGAAACTTAATATCTTCGATGTTTCTAGCAAGTCTTATTCTGCTGCTTAATACAATATCTTTTTCTTTGCCTTCTCCCTCTAACCAATTAGTCATATTAGTCACTGCTCCTTTCAAGTTTTGCTTGAAGATTTTTTATTTCATCTCTGATTTGAGCAGCTTTTTCAAATTCTTCTTTATTTACAGCTAAATTAAGTTCAGATTTAAGTTCATCAATCATTTTCTTTGTGCTGACATCCTTACCAGCCTTTTTAGGAATCTTTCCAACATGAGAATCGTGTCCATGTATCTTTCTAAGCAAAGGAACTAGTTTTTCTCTAAAAGAATCATAACAACTGCTGCATCCAAGCTTTCCTATTTGTCTAAATTTCCCGTAGGTTAATCCACAATTATCGCATGTTAAAGATTTAATATGTTCTATTTTTACAGGACTGTCATAGGAATTATCAATAAGTCCAGCTAAAATATTTTGTATAGAAAATGATGTATCAAAGCCAAAGTTATTGTTTTTCTTTGCACATTCTTCACATAAATGTGATTCAGTCATATGGTTATTTATTATTTTTTTCATATGAACAGTGGCTTGATTTTTTCCGCATTCTTCACAAAGCATAGTCTCCCCTCCAATACCCTATTTCAAAAATACAAGCAGCATATTTTTTAATATATCTGCTCTAACTACATTTTTATCGCAATTTACACTATCCAAAGTCCTATCTGCAAGGACAACCTTCATAATGTTATATTCTCTTTCAGTAATAATATCTTCTTCTAGAAAACTTTCGATTATTCCATATGCCTTTGTCTTAGTAATAGAATCTCCTATTATGTTTAATATGAGGTTTTGGATATATTTATCCCTATTAATATTTACTTTAATAATTTTTATATACCCTCCTCCACCTCTTCTACTCTCAATATAATATCCCCTGTCTGAAGAAAATCTTGTTGTCAGAACATAGTTTATCTGAGAAGGTGCACAGTCGAAAAATTGTGCCAATTCATTTCTTTGTATTTCTATAACGCCGTTGTTGGCATCCTCTAAAAGTTTCTTAATAAAGTCTTCAATTAAATTGCTTAGCTTTGACATTTCTTCACTCCTTATCTGACTTTGACTTTCTTTGTCTTTAGTTATATTTTATATCTTATATAATTTTTTTCAAGAGTTATTTTTATTATTCATTTCAAAGCTTAAAAAGAAAGAATCGGGAAAGCATTCGAAAGAATCGGGTTAGGTCATAAGCAGTCTCGCAACTCAAATTTATTTGTTCGCTGTCGCTCACATAAATTTGGTGCTCGTTGCATTTGACCTACCTTCGATTTTCTGATAAAAGCTTTCAGAAAATCGGGTTAGGTCATAAGAAAGGAGTACTATTTCTAGTACTCCTTTAATCTCTTATCTATTCTCTTTCGGCCTTTGCCTCTGCAATTATTTTTTCTGCAATATGTTGAGGTACTTCTTCATATCTAGCAAACTCCATTCTAAAGCTTCCTCTTGCCTGAGTCATTGATCTTAAATCTATTGCGTATTTAAACATTTCTGTTTGTGGAGCTTCAGCTGCTACAAGTTGATTTCCATCTTCTTGCTGCTCCATACCTAATATTCTACCTCTTCTCTTGTTCATATCTCCCATAATGTCTCCCATGTATTCCTCAGGGATAAGTATTTCGACTTTCACTATAGGCTCTAATAATACTGGCTTTGCCTGCTCAACACCTTTTTTAAATGCAAGGGATGCAGCTATTTTGAAAGCCATTTCATTTGAGTCAACAGGATGGTATGAACCATCAAATAATACTGCTTTTAAATTAACAACTGGGTATCCAGCTAATACTCCTTTTTCAATAGAATCTCTTAGTCCTTTTTCTACTGCCGGGATATATTGTCTAGGTACTGAACCACCAAAAATCTCTTCATCAAATTCAAAATCTAATTGTGAAGGCTCGAATCTTATATGAACATCACCGTATTGTCCTGCACCACCAGATTGTTTTTTGTGTTTTCCTTGAACACTTGAAGTACCTTTTATTGTTTCTCTATAAGGAACTTTTGGATCCTTAAGCTCTACTTCAACACCAAAAATATTCTTAAGCTTGTTAGTAATAACAGCAAGCTGCATGTTTCCTTGACCGCCTATTAGCAACTGTTTTGTTTCTGTATTTCTTTGAACTACGAATGTTGGATCTTCTTCAGTCATCCTAGTAAGTGATGAACCTATTTTTTCTTCGTCACCTTTTGCCTTTGGTTCTACAGCTAAGAACAGACATGGCTCAGGATATTTTACTTTTTCATACTGTATAGGGTTATTTTTATCGCAAATAGTATCCCCTGTTTCTGTAAATTGAAGCTTTGCTGTAGCACCGATATCTCCAGCAGTTAATTCTGCTACTTCTATTTGAGTTTTACCTCTTAATAGGAATAAGCTGCCTATTCTTTCAATTTCATCTTTATTTGCATTTAAAACATCCATATCTTTTACTAATTTTCCTGAACATACATTAAATAACGAAATCTTGCCTACAAAGGGGTCTACTATAGTCTTAAATACGAATGCGGAAAACGGTTCGCTCTTGCTTATTTTTCTTTGTATTTTGTCCGTAGTATCAGGTTTAACTCCCTCATAAACATCAATATCACTTGGTGAAGGTAAATACACATTTATCATGTCAAGAAGAGTATGCACACCAATATTGTTTTGAGCGGAACCAATAACAACTGGCACTAAGTCACAATTCAGCACACCTTTTCTAAGTCCAGCATGAATCTCATCTGCTGTAAAAGCTTCACCTTCGAAATATTTTTCCATTAACACTTCGTCAGCTTCTGCTACTGATTCCATAAGCATATCTCTAAGAGGTGTTATTATATCATCCATGCCCTCTGGAACAGGTGCATCTACACAATCTTTTCCATTGTATATTCTGCCTGATAAATCAACTATATTAACAAATCCTTTAAAGGATTCAGATTCACCTATTGGTACTGCAAAAGGCACTATTTTGTTCCCAAACTTTTCTCTAAGATCGTTAATTACTTTGTCATAGTTAATATTTTCTTTATCCATCTTGTTTAAAAATAAAATTTTAGGTGTCTTAGCTTTCTCTGTATAGCTCCAAGCTTTCTCAAGACCTACTTCTATACCTGCTGAAGCATCTGCAATAATAACTGCACCTGAAGCTACTCTTAAAGCGCTATTTACTTCTCCTACAAAATCAAAATAACCTGGAGTATCTAGTATGTTGTATTTTGAGTCTTTCCACTCTATTGGAATTATAGAATTTCCTATAGAAAATTGTCTTGCTATCTCCTCTTTGTCATAATCGGAAGCAGTATTTCCATCTTCTATTCTACCTTTTCTTTTAGTTACTCCTGCTGCAAATAGTATGGCTTCTGTTAATGTAGTTTTACCACAACTTCCATGACCTAAAAAGGCTACGTTTCTTATTTTGTCAGTTTGATATTCCTTCATCTAACTTCCCCCTTGCATGATTATAATTTTGACTTTTTTCAGACAATTGTTAATATTTAATATTCTACACATATTTTTAAATACCTTCTTTTATTATTTTTAAATATCATTTACTAATTATTATATTTATATAGAAAATATCCCCATTTTTTGTTTTTTTATTCTAAAAAGTATTATTTAATGCTTATTTGTTAACAAAATGAAATATGTAAAAGAACTTTTTGGTATTATGTTATAATAATATTCAAATAAAACTTTCAATCTATATAAAAGGGGGAGTCAAATTTGTCAATACGTTTTAGAGAAGAACTTGCTAATTTAAGTCCTTATAAGCCAGGGAGACCAATCGACGACGTAAAAAGAGAGTATGGACTGCAAGACGTAATAAAACTTGCATCAAATGAAAATCCGCTTGGTTGCTCGCCTAAAGCAATAGAAGCAATAAAAAATGCTTTAGATAACCTAGCCTTATATCCAGACGGAAACTGTACATTATTAAAAGAAGCACTTTCTAAAAAGTTGAATCTTAGCGTTGATAAAATTATTTTGAGCAGTGGTTCAGATGAAATGGTAGACCTACTTGCTAAAACCTTCTTTAAAAAAGACGACGAAGTAATAATGGCTGATGTTACTTTCCCAAGATACATATCTACTACAGCGATGATGGGAGCAAAACCCATTATAGTACCTTTAGTAGACTGGACTTATGACCTAGAAGGCATGCTTAATGCTATAACGGAAAAGACAAGATTAATTTGGCTTTGTAATCCAAATAACCCTACAGGAACAATGTTTACAGAAAAAGCATTGATTGATTTTCTAGATAAAGTACCTAAAGATATAATCGTAGTTTATGATGAAGCATATAACGAGTTTGTAACTAGAGATGATTATCCAAAAAATAGTCTTCCATTACTTGATAAATATCCAAATATTATTATTCTAAGAACTTTTTCTAAAATCTATGGGCTTGCAGCTTTAAGGGTAGGCTATACTTTGGCAAGCGAAGAAATAATTGCAAACATTAACAAGGTAAGAGGGCCTTTTAACGTAAATACTTTGGCACAAGTTGCAGCAATTGCAGCTTTAAATGATGAAGAATTCTTAAAGAAAACATATGAAATGAATGTTGAAGGTAAAAATTACCTATATGAAGAATTCAATAAAATGAATCTAAAATATGCGCCATCTGAAACTAATCATATATTTGTTAATGTTGAGAGAAATGGAAATGAAGTGTTTGTTGAGCTTCAAAAAAGAGGAGTTATCATAAGACCTATGGCTGGAAACTGGATAAGAGTTAGTATAGGAACTATGGAGCAAAATAAATTATTTGTAGAAAAACTTAAAGAAGTGCTTAATAAATAATTACGGAACGGTGAGGGCACTGTTCCCTATAAAAAAGCGGCACTTGGCCGCTTTTTTATTATATAATAATAAAATGTTATAAATCCTTTTTATAAATTCTATAGGTCTTATATACCTTGCCACCAAGTTTTTCAATATCCCTCTGCATAATCTTGTTGTATTCCCATACTGTGGAGCCCTCTCCGTATTTATATCCCTTCTTTTTAGCTGCATTGTATAGATTTAAATAAATAGCTGAAGGGACTCCTTTTCTTCTATACTCAGGTATAACAAATAATACAAATAATCTAGCCCTATCAATTTTTTTCTTATAATAAAGATATTTTAGAAATC
>CAZUFW010000061.1:0-18117 GCA_964619895.1 uncultured Clostridia bacterium
TTATAACACCTGATAGGCTTATCATCATAATCTCATCGTCTTTTTCAACTATTTTTGCACTAATTAGTTTTCCAGTTCTGTCTTTTATTTGATAAGTCTTTATACCTTTTCCACCTCTTGACTGAACTCTATATTCATCAAGGGATGTTCTCTTTCCGTATCCAGATTCACTTATAACAAGTAAATCCTTACCATCTTCAACTGTTCCCATTCCAACTAGTTTGTCACCTTCATTTAAGTTTATTGCCTTAACTCCCATTGCAGATCTGCCCATATCTCTTACATCATTTTCGCTAAACCTTATTGACATCCCACTTGAAGTTACTAGTATTATGTCACTTTTCCCATCTGTTCTTCTTACACTTATTAGCTCGTCATCTTCTCTTAGGCTAATGGCTATTAACCCACTTTTTCTTATGTTTTCAAATTGGTCTAATTTTGTTTTCTTAATAATACCATTTTGTGTGACAAGAACAAGAAAATCATCAGGATTAAAATCTTTTATAGGTATTATTGCAGAAATATTTTCCCCTGGATTTAGTTGTAAAAGATTGATAATAGCAGTACCCTTCGCTTGTCTCTTAGCCTCTGGTATCTCATATGCTTTTAAGCTATATACTCTTCCTTGATTTGTGAAGAATAATATATTGTCATGTGTTGATGTAACAAAAAGATGTTCAACAAAATCTTCTTCTCTAGTTGTAAGTCCTGTTATACCCTTGCCACCTCTTTTTTGAGCCTTATATGTGTCTTCAGGCATTCTCTTTACATAACCAAAACGAGTCAATGTAATAACTACATTTTCTTCCTGAATCATATCTTCTATATCTATTTCTTCAGCTGAAGGTCTTATCTCAGTTCTTCTCTCATCTTTGTAATTTTCTTTTATCTCTGTAAGTTCTTCTTTTATAATTTGATATACAAGTCTTTCATTAGCAAGAATCTCTTTTAATCTATTTATTTCTATTATGAGAGCTGCATATTCTTCCTCTATTTTATCTCTTTCTAATCCAGTAAGCCTTTGAAGACGCATATCTAATATTGCCTGAGCTTGTTTTTCAGTTAATCCAAAATTATTCATCAAGCCTTCTTTAGCATCCTGTACTGTCCTTGAACCTCTAATAAGAGCTATTACAGCATCTATGTTGTCTAATGCTATTCTTAAGCCTTCTAATATGTGTGCTCTTTCTTCTGCTTTATTTAAATCAAATTGAGTTCTTCTTACAATAACTTCTTTTTGATGATCAAGATAATGTCTTAGCATTTGCTTTAAGTTTAATAGCTTTGGTTCATTATTTACTATTGCTATCATTATTATGCTAAATGTGTCTTGAAGCTGAGTATGCTTATATAAATTATTCAATACAATGTTTGGATTTGCATCTCTTTTAACTTCTATTACAATTCTCATACCATTTCTATCTGATTCATCTCTTAAGTCGGAAATTCCTTCAAGATTTTTATCTCTTACAAGTTCTGCAATTTTTTCTATAAGTCTAGCTTTATTTACTTGATACGGAATCTCAGTAATAATAATAGATGTTCTTCCCTTACTATTTTGCTCAATATCAGCCTTAGCTCGTACTATTACCTTTCCTCTACCTGTTCTATATGCTGATTTAATACCCTCTTTTCCCGTTATTATAGCCCCTGTAGGAAAATCAGGTCCTTTTATGCACTCTAAAAGATCATCCACTTGAACATCTGGATTATCTATCATCATAATTGCCCCATCTATTACTTCTGCTAGATTATGTGGTGGTATTGATGTTGCCATACCTACTGCAATTCCATTAGAACCATTTACCAGTAGGTTTGGAAATCTACTTGGTAATACTATTGGCTCGTTTAAAGTTTCGTCAAAGTTAAGCCTATAGTCTATAGTGTCCTTTCCTATGTCTCTAAGCATTTCCAGAGCTATTTTAGACATTCTAGCCTCTGTATAACGCATTGCTGCAGCTCCATCACCATCAACAGAGCCAAAGTTTCCATGTCCATCAACTAGCATGTATCTTGTTGAAAAATCCTGAGCAAGTTTTACCATAGCATCATATACAGAAGTATCTGAGTGTGGATGGTACTTACCGAGGGTATCCCCTACAATACGTGCAGATTTTCTATGTGGTTTATCAGGCGCAAGTCCAAGTTCATTCATAGAATAAAGTATTCTTCTGTGTACTGGCTTTAATCCATCACGTACATCTGGTAAAGCCCTGCTTACTATTACACTCATTGCATAATCCAAATAGGATGTTTTCATTTCATCTTCTATGTTTATGGGCAAAATGTTACGTTCTTCGTTACTCATTATATTCCTCCTAAGAATAGTCCTTTTAACCATATGTTACTATTTTAATTATAAACTTTTTACATATAAAAATCAAATATTTGAAATGAGAGGGTAGGATTTTCTTGATTTATGTTATTTTATACTAAAGTGTATGAATTAATCAAGTCATTTGCCCCAGTTTCGAAACACAAATTTATTTGTTCGCTATCGTTCACATAAATTTGGTGCTCGTTGCGTTTGACCTACCATCGATTTTCTGATAAAAACATTCAGAAAATCGGGTTAGGTCATAAAAAAACTGTGAGTTTAGACCCACAGTTTAAAACTTATCAAAGTATATATGCTCTTCTGGTATTCCAATTTTCTGTAAAGCAGAAACTACAGTATCTATCATTGGAGGATTTCCACATAGATAAGCTTCTTTGTTTTCACCATCTAGTATATATTTTTCCAAAGCTACATTTACTCTTCCCTTTTCTCCAGTCCAGTTATGCTCTTCAGTAATTCTTGAAAGAGTAGGTATAAATTTAAAATCTGGTAATGTATTCTCAAAATTTTTAAGTTCATCTAGTAAGAATAAATCATCTGGTGTTTTAGCTCCAAAATAAAATGTAGCTTTTCTATTTATATTATTATCCTTCAAATAATGAAGTATAGATAGAATAGGTGCTATACCTGTACCTACAGCTACCATTACCATTTCTCTTTGACTATCTTCTTGATAGCAAAATTCCCCATATGGTCCGTTAAAGTAAACTTTGTCTCCTTCTTTAAGTAATTTATGAACATAGGTAGTTGCCTTACCATTAGGAACATATCCAATTATTAAATCTATATAGTCTTTATGAGATGGTAATGATGCTATGGAATAGGCTCTATAAACTTCTTCATCATTCCCTTTATATATAGGAGCTTTTAACTGTATATATTGTCCTGGCTTAAAATTAATTTCTTCTCCTTCTTTAAGCCTTAATCTTAGTTTTTTAATCACAAATGTCATATCTTCTATTGATTCTACTGTAGCTTCATACTCTTTTACATTAAACAATTCTTCTGGTATTTCTATTTTTATCTCCTGCTTTACCTTACATTGACATGAGAGTCTTACATTTTGCTTAAGTTCATCTTGTGTAAGAAATGGAATTTCTGTAGGAAGGATAGGTCCTCCACCATCTAGAACTTTAACTTTACAGTATCCACAGGTACCTTTTCCACCGCAGGCAGAAGGTATAAAAATCTGCTGTTCCATTAAAGATGATAATAAGGAGGAGCCACCCTCAACTATATATTCTTTATCCTCATTTATAGTAATTTTAACTTCTCCATAATTATTAATAGTACGATCAGCGAGGGTTAATAAAAAAGCAAGTATTCCAGTAATAGACGTTATCGTAATAGTTGTAATCAATATAGTTTCCATATTTACCCTCCCTTATTGTATTTGTACTATGCCTGAAAATCCTACGAATGCCAATGCCATCAGACCTATTACAATTATTGTTATTCCAGGGCCTTCTAATCCTTTAGGGACACTTGCTTTTTTAAGTCTTTGCCTAATCCCCGCCAGTGCAACTATGGCCAGAGTCCAGCCTATACCAGAGCCTAGACTAAATCCAATTGATTGAAGTAAAGTATATTCACGTATTACCATAAATAAGGAAACCCCTAGTATAGCACAATTAACTGTAATCAATGGTAAAAATATTCCAAGGGCATAATATAAATTTGGCAAATATCTCTCTACTATCATTTCAACTAATTGTACAAAGGCTGCTATAGTTATAATGAATACTATAAACCTCAAATATTCCAAATTCAAAGGCACTAAAATATTATAATAAATGAAATAATTCAATATTGTAGTAAATGTTAATACAAATGTAACTGCTTCACCAAGTCCTAGAGATGTTTTTATTTCACTTGATACAGCTATAAATGAACACATTCCAAGAAAATTACTTAATATCATGTTGTTTGTGAAAATTGATGCAATGAAAATTACAAAAGGATTAAGTTCTATCATGCCTTAACTACCTCCCCTTCTTTTTCTTTTTCTTCTGAAGATATGCTTCTCGCTATCCATATAACTACTGCTAATACAAAGAAAGCTCCAGGAGGCATTATCATTATTGTCCAATTTGTCCACCAGTCACCTAGTACCCTTATACCGAATATAGTTCCAAAACCTAAAAGTTCTCTAACAAAGGCTATTGTTAAAAGAACTAATGTATATCCTGCCCCTGATGCAATTCCATCAATAAAAGAACTTAATGGAGGATTTTTTTGAGCATATGCTTCACAACGCCCCATTATTATACAGTTTGTTATTATAAGTCCTACATATGGACCTAAGGCTTTACTCATCTCTGGGTAATAAGCCTTTAGAAAAATATCTACTATAATTACGAATACAGAAATTATCAGTACTTGAACCATCATTCGTATATGCTTTGGAGTAAAGGTTCTAATTATAGAAATAGTTAGCTCAGAAAATGCTGTAACAAATATTAACCCTAGACCCATTATAAGTGAGTTAAGCATAAGATTTGTAACTGCTAGAGCAGAACATATTCCTATGATTTGTCTAAATACTGGATTATCTTTCCATGAACCCATTATAAATATTTTTTTGGGACTATCTCCTGCCATTTATTTTCCCCCCTTATTTTCTTTTATGAAATTGTATATATCCTCATTCATAAAATTGCTCACAGACTTTGAAGTTAAGGTAGCACCTGCTATAGCATCTACATTTCCTCCAGGCGCCGGTTTATAGATAATATAGTTTCCACTATTTGTTTCTGTTAATTTTAATCCCCTAAATTGTTCTTTAAACCAATCTTCAGAAATTCTACCACCTAGACCTGGTGTCTCGCTATGTGATACAAAATCTATTCCTAATAATTCACTAAAATCCTCTGAAACTGCTGCAAAACCTTCAACAGTCCCCCAAAGACCTGTTCCGCTTATGGGAAAGGCGTACCCTATGATATTCTCCCCTTCTCTGGCTATATAAACTTTTTGTCCATTTAAGTTTCCTTCGCTAATATACTTGTTAAAAGCCTCTTCTATTGCTTTAGGTTCTTGAGAAGGTACTTCTATATTGAAAACGTATAAAAGTATTTTTCTTAGTTCTGTTTCTTGATTAAATGCAATTACATCAGCGGTACTATAGTTAAGAAATGCAAGTATGGCTGTAAAGAAAGCTGTAATTAACACCATAAACAGTATTGGAAAAATAAATGACTTTTTCATGCAGTCACCTCTTTTCCTTTGTTTTTAGATGCCTTTTTGGATTTTTTATAATAATTAACTCCCTCATCTATTATTGGAGCAAAAGTATTTCCAATTAGTATTGCAAACATCATTCCACCTGCAAATAGTGCATATCCCCGTATTATTACTGTCACTATTCCAATTAAGATACCATATATCCATTTTCCTTCTTTTGTCTTTGGAGAAGAAATTGGATCTGTTGCCATGAAAACTGTTCCGAATAAAAAGCCTCCTGATAAAACACCGAAAATTGGATTTGGTATTTGAGGAAATCCTAAGAAATATAATATACTGCTTAGCCCAGTAAAACCAATTACTACTCCAGCCATTGTCTGCCAAGCTGCAACTTTTTTATAAATTAAATATACTCCTGCTAGTATTATTAAAATAGCACTAGTTTCTCCAAGGGAACCAGATACATTTCCGAAAAGTAAGTTAAGTGATGAAATCATTTGTCCAGTTTCACGAAATATAAGCATAGGCGTAGCTTGTGAAACAGTATCTATGTTTTCTGTAAGATATGTAGTAAAACCACCTGGAAAGCTCAAAGCTGCTTTGGACCATTGTATTGTTAATTGTTCGGGAAATGATACATAGACAAATGCTCTAGCTACTAAGGCAGGATTAAAGATGTTTTTGCCAAATCCACCAAATACCTCTTTTCCAAAAACAACTCCAAAAATAATACCTACGGCTGCTATCCAAAACGGTGTTCTTGCTGGAAGAGTGAGTACATAAAGTATGCATGTAACAAAAATTGCTTCTGAAATCTTCTTTCCATATTTTTTCTCAAAAATCCATTCTGTTGCTACTCCAAAAAGTGTTACCCACAAAAGAAGCATAAAGGATCTCCATCCAAAAAAATATATTGATGATACTATTAGGAGAATTAAAGATAAGATTACTGTTCTCATCATCTTTTGCGGAGTAAAATATTTTTTAGTATTGATAAACGCCAAAAAATCACCCCCGTGGTTTTGTTTGTTTAAAATCATACTATTGATGCTATACTAATATAAATAATCCAACTTAATTGATTTATTCCCAAAATTATCCTCATAAAACAAAAAAATAACCTTGACATTTATCCATCTATCAAGGTTATTTTTTGTTTTATTTCAATAGATTCATTTCCTTCTAGTCTTCACCTTGGAAGTCACTAATTTTGTGTCAACCTTTTCACTGATTCCTAAGTTTAACCTTAGAGAAATATAGACCTACAACAAAAAACGCTGTAGCAAACAATAGTTGCATAGATAGCTCGTATTTAACATCTAAGAGAGAGTTTATATTCATATCATTTATTTTGACAAAATAATATGTGGGAAAGAATTTTGCAATCCTTAATACATTTTCCCCTAAAAACTCCTGTGGTACCATTACTCCAGATATAAAGGAGGTACCAAGGGATAATACTGTACTCACTCCACTTAATACAAATTTATTGCTAGTTATGTTGTTGATTAAAAACACAAGACATAGAGCCGCAAAGGAAAATACTATGGTATTGACTACATATTTTGTAAAATCTACTTCTCCTATATATTTTCCCTTTAGTACAATGCAACCTAGCATGAATATAGATGTTATAAAGGCTGCTATAGCTAGTTGACCTAAATACATTTCCCTGTTAAATTTTAAAAACTTTATAGCTGATACTTTTCTCCTATTTTCAATTTCCTCCGATGTAAAATCCGTCATTACAAAGCCTATTACAGAAATGTATACTGCAAGTATTATATAGCTGGTAAAGTTAAAGTATGCTCTAAACCAGGTATCTATTTTTTGATTTATATCTTTTTCGTCTGTCGCTACTAGGCTTACTTCTATGCTCTTATCTAAAGCTTTATTCACTATAGATAAGTCATATTTATTATCCTCATAAGTAGCCTTAGCAAAGGAAATAAATTTATTTATTTGGTTTTCAACTTGATAGGATTCTGCCTTTCTATCATCTCTATATAATTCTATAGCCCTTTCTTTATTAATTATTTTCTCCTCAAAATCCTGTGGAATTATTAGAACTGCATCTGCTATTCCTAAGAATATCTGTTCCCTAATATGTTTTTCGTCTGATGTTATAGATATTATATTATTCTTTTTCCCTAGAAATTTTACTAATTCTCTAGACAACTCACTATTGCTATTGTCTACAATCCCTATCTCCAGCCTCTTTTCAATAAAGGTGGTTTCCTTTTTAAAATTTGTATTGCCATTAATTATGGAAAGTATAAAGAAAATAATTGTGTAGGATAGAATGGCTCCCTTATTTCTTAAGGCTATTTTAGTAAAATACTTAAATACTGTCATAGGTCTTCCTCCTTAAAAATCTATAGGATATAAGATTTAGTACTATAATCCACCCAAGCAAAGTATAAATTCCTATATCTACCCCATTTGTATTGCCTAATAGATTTATCCTATACAGATTATTTGTTATTATGGAAATAGGATTTAATTTGCCTATTATAGGAAAGCTTTTATCGACCATTACCTTTATATCAGGATTCATCATTCCTGCGAAAAATGAAAGAACTAATGTAATACCAATACTTAATATAATCTTTGCATTTAGCTTTAACTTATTGGATACTCCTATTAATATCCCTAAGGTTATACCAAATAAATTACCTGCAAATATTAAGAGGGCAGAAGGTCCTATGTCGGTTAATAGCTTTATCTTAAGTACATAATGTACAAATAATAGTAGTAGTGTATTGGAAGCTAAATTTAAAAATAAAGATATTATTATACCTGAAAATAAAAACTCACTTTTCCTTAATGGAGATATATTCATCCTTTTAGCTACATTGCTTAGATTTGCTTGAATAATAGTAGCTATTTCTATACCTGGGAACACTCCATAGACAGAAACCATTCCTATTAATGAATAGAATATTATAATTATAGAATCTGCCCTTTGATTTCTATCTACTATATAGTTTGTTTGAAAATCAAATTTTTGAAATGGTACATTTAATTCAACCATTTGTTTTACTTGGTCAAGTATTTCTTTGATTATAGTTTGATTGATTCCTGATCTCTTAACAGATAAATTCAAATTATCATCTATAAATCCTTCAATTTCCCCATTGTTAAGCTTATCAACACTATCTTTTTCAGGTATTATATGAATATTCAGTATGTCAATATTATCAAGTATGGACCTAATAGGGTTTTCTTCCTCTATCCCCACTTCAATGTTTCTAAATTCCATATTCATAATTCCACTAAAGGCAGTGTAGAAGAATATTGCCATAATAAGTGGATAAATCAGGCTCCAAAAAATAAAGCTCTTGTCTCTATAGAAGTTTCTGCCTTGGTATAATATATTTCTAAGTATTTTTCCCATCTAATCTCTCAGCTCCTTCCCTGTTAATTCCAAGAATACATCGTTTAGGGTAGGCAATTGGCTATAAAGCTTAGTATAGGTTAGATTGTTTTCTTTTATAAAATCTATAAGATTAGATAAATTGTTTAGACCATTTTCAAATTTTATTATATAGTCCTCTTCCTTTTTCTCTATGTCTATTACATGAGGTAGGGATTTTAATTTCTGTATAATATTCTCTATGCTATTTCCAAACCCTATTACTATTTTTTCAGTAGTAGTTATCATAGCCTTTAGCTCTTCATTAGTTCCAGATACTAGACTTTTTCCTTTATCCATAATAATAATCCTGTTGCAAAGCTGTTCTGCCTCTTCCAGATAATGAGTAGTATAAATAATTGTACTTCCTTCATGATTTAATCTTTTAATACCATCTAGTATGAAGTTTCTACTTTGAGCATCTACTGCTACTGTTGGTTCATCAAGGAATATAAGCCTAGGCTTGTGAGCTATTCCACAGGCAATATTTAATCTTCTTCTTAGTCCACCGCTTAATTTCCTTGGAAGAAATTTTTTATAATCCTTTAATCCTACAAAATCTATGGCTTCATCTACATATTTTTTTCTTATGTTTTTATCTTCTATATAAAGACCACAAAAATAATCTATATTTTCTACTACAGTTAGATTGTCAAAAACTGAAACCTCTTGAGGGACTATTCCTATTTGCTTCTTTATGTCATAGGAATTTGGCGTCATAGTATTTCCGAATATCTCTATCTTACCTTTGTCAAAACTTAGTAATGAAAGAATACAGTTTATGGCAGTAGTTTTGCCACAGCCATTAGGTCCAAGAAGTCCTAATATTTCCCCTTCCTCTACCTCCATATCAAAATGATCTAAGGCGATTAACTCCTTATATCTTTTTACTAGATTTTTAACCTTTACCATCATAATCTTCACTCCCATTCTTATCTTGATTTCATTATATTTGCTTTTGGAATTTTCCTGTAGTGTATAGAATCATAAATCTCATATGACATTTGTCATATATTTATTTGTTTATATTACTAGTTATTGGTATAATTTGATTATAAGAAAAGCTTCTATTGAAGCATTACTAAATTAAGGAAGCTTTTCTTGAAACTCATTGACGGAAAGTTCTTTTTATTATAAAGGTCAAAAGTAGAACTTTCCTATTCGTTATAAAGAATGGGGGATTATCATGAGGAAATTCATTGAAAAATTATTTATTATAGCCCTTTGCTTATATAATACATATAAAATTCGTCCTACTGGGGAATTGGTGTTATATTTCCTAGTAGCTCTTATGCTTTCCCTTGCCCTAGATTTGTTTTCTCATAAGAAAGCTAGGATTTTTCTTTATTTTATATTCTTTTTTCTTTCTTTTTCTTTCCCACTATTTTTGTATTATTTACCACTCATATTATATAATCTATATATAGATTATGGTTTATATATAATACTTTCAATTCCACTGTTTTTAATGGATTTCTCTTTATTAAGCCTTTTTGCTTCCTGTATATCCATTTACTTGTCTATTATGACTAAAAGCTTTAATCATCTTCAAAATCAAAATAAGGCTGTAAGAGATGAGTTAAAAGAGGATACCATTTATTTAAAAAAGTATAACGAGCAATTAAAAATTGATAGAGAAAAAAATATACATATTGCCATACTTACAGAAAGAAATAGGATAGCAAGGGAATTACATGACTCCATAGGCCATGCCTTAAGCAGCAGCATTTTACAGGTTGAAGCCTTGAAGGTAATATCAGATAACAGTTTGTCTGAAAGCTTAAATTTACTTCAAAGTACCTTAAATAATGGAATGAATGATATAAGAAACAGCATACATAATCTATATAATGAATCCTTTGATTTAGAAAGTAGAATTCAAGCAATATGCGATGAAATAACTAATTTAAATATTCAACTTGAATTTCAGCTTGAGGATAATCCCCCCTATGACCTGAAGTTTGACATTTTATCTGTTATTAGAGAGGCCATTACTAATTGTATTAAGCATTCTAACGCTACAGAGCTTAAAATCAGGCTATTAAATCAGCCTAAGTTCTATTCAATTATAATCAAGGATAATGGCAGTGATTACAATGAAATAGACAGGCTTTCTTCAAAGGGTATAGGGCTTCTTTCCATGGAGGAAATCGCTCATAAACATAATGGCTTTTTAAACTATGAGTTTGATAATGGCTTTAAAATTCATCTTACTTTAATGAAGGGGTGATTTTATGAATGTTGTAATCGTAGATGATGATCATTTAGTAGTTAGTTCTTTAAAAACAATTGTAACAGCTAGTGGAATAGATGTTTTAGCTGTAGGTCATAATGGTATGGAAGCTGTTAAACTTTATGAGGAATATAATCCTGATTTAATACTTATGGATATACGAATGGAAGAAATGAACGGTATCGAAGCTTCAAAAGAAATTTTAAAAATAGATTCTAATGCCAAAATTCTACTTATCACCACCTTTCAGGATGATGAATACATATCTGAAGCATTGTTCTTAGGCTGCAAGGGTTACATACTAAAGCAGAATATTCAAGGCATTATCCCTGCAATTAATGCAGTTTGTTCAGGGAACCACGTTTTTGATTCTAAAATAGTATCTAGCATTCAGCATCATAGTAAGAAAAATGTTAATACAGATTTGACAGATAGAGAATTTGATATTTTACTTTTAGTAGCTGAAGGCCTAAATAACAAGGAAATAGCTGATAAGCTATTTTTAAGTGAAGGAACTGTTAGAAACTATATCTCATCTATGTTGGAGAAATTATCCCTTAGGGATAGGACTCAGTTGGCTATTTATTATTATAAGCTTTGATTATAATTAGATTAAAAATGTGGGTATCCAAGACCCACAAGCCAACATTATTCAATAATCCTTAGCTCATGCAAATACTTAATAACTAAATCCTTTCTGTAGTCAGCATCTGAATTTTTATGAATATCTAAATTACATGCAAAAAACCATGTGTCTTTAGATGTCTCTATATATCCAACAAACCATCCAGTTTGTGGTTTAGTATGCTGACTCCACCCTGTTTTTCCTCTAAGAACATATTCTCCATTGTTTTCTACAATCATTAAATCCTTTAAAACTTTATAATACACTTCATTAAATTCAAGAATCCAATTTTGTCTATTAATGTATCTAAATCTAGTAGTTATGCTGCTACTTTTCTTTCTAATTCTAATCCCTATACTAAGCCATTTAGATTTAATCCTTCTCCAAATGAATTAAATAGTCTTTTGTCTTTACTAACTGAAATGGAGAATAAAACAGGTGCTTGTCCTAGTGTAGTTCTTGAGGTTACAGGTTACTACTCTAAACTGCTTTATATGAGAATATTAAATTACTAACTTGCATACAAGGTATATTGACTGATGTACGGAATCAAACGATTAAATGGATTAAGCTTTCTACTGAATTTGAGTTTCTTCTATCCATTCCTGGTGTGGGAAATATGACGACCGCTACTATTCTCTCAAAGATTAGTGATATTATTAGATCCCCTACCGAAAAATAGTTTGTTGCATTTGCTGGACTTGATCCATCTGTTTATCAGTCTGGAACATTTAGAGCTTCTAATAACAAAGTATCAAAACGTGGGTCGACATATCTTAGAAAGGTTTGTATCAAGCTACGTGTGCTGGAATTTATGGAAGGTCTAATGGGTATGCTCCTGTATTAAGAGTTTATTATGATAAAAAGATTGCTGAAAGAAAGCCTTCTAAAGTAGCTATTATTGCTACCTATAACAAACTATCAAGAATTATTTACGGTATCTTAAAAAAACAATAAATCTTTTGATTTAAATTACTAATTAGTATACATTATTACCTTGTAGCGGCATTTTAAAAACCTATTTTTTATAGGTTTTTAAATGCCTATTTTTACTATATTCTACTTTTTTTCAAAAAACCCTTGACAACCATTAGCTGGTTTATATGATGGATGATACTTTTTAAAATATTTAGGAATTATGCCTTAGTTTTTGATAGTGCATAATTTAGAAACCACCCTTCAGGTGTTACCTGTATTGTTTTTCTTCTTTTATCTGACTCATCTATAGAACTGGATACTAGTCCCGCATTCTCTAATCGATTTATATGAGGTCTAAAAGCTTGAAAATTTTTAAAACCAAAGTACTCATAATCACTAGGCGAAAATGTGCCCCTCATTTCTATACTTTTTTTAAAAACTTCCATTGCTCTAGGTCTTATTTCTTGTTTAATAGACAATAGTTTTTTAGAACTTCTTATATCCAACCACTTTTTATAGGCTTCTTTCTTATCTTCTTGTTCTAGCGGTTTAATGTTTTCATCAGCAATCCAAAGGCAGTAGTTATTAGCATAGTTAAGAGTGTTTCTAATATTTTTGTTAAGAATGTTATATAGGTGTACAAAGTCGTCTTCTAATAGTGGTAAATAGTAGTCTTCCTTATTGATGGCATAATGGCTGATTCTAGATTTTAAAATATCAGCAGTATATCTCTCATCTACACCATTTATTTCTATGGGATCTGATAATCGTCCTTCTAATCTTGGTGATGATGCTACCCCCATAACTATCCCTAATGATCCACATAGAACCCACCTAATCCCCTGATATCCAAATAGGGTATCTCTCAATTGTTCTAATTGTTTTCTTGCCATACTAGATGTTTGAAGCAATTCTATATTATCTATCGTACATATGATTCCCCCATTTTGCCTATAAGGGAAAATATCTTTTATCCAATTAAGAATTTTTAATCTAAAGCCGCTTCTCTGAAAACCCAATGATGTATTTTCCGATGAAGATTTGCCACCGCCTAACATCCATACATTACCACTATATGTCTCTATTAAAGGCGAATTTAACCAATTATCAATAGATTTACTTCCTTCAAGTTTATACCCATGGGTTTTAAGTTGTTTTCCAATACGTAATAAGGTTTGTGCAATTTCAAATAATACCTCATCAATAAAATCTTCAATATCTTTATCTGGTGCTAGCTGAAAACATGTGTCACATGGAATAAAAAAAGATCCTTCCCCAGTTTCAATATAGTTTTTATATAATTCATATGAGGCTACATTTATTAAACTTGTTTTTCCAACTCCATTATTACCCTCAATTGTTATTATGTTTGATGTATTTACTAATCTTCTTTTTATTTTACTTAATTCATTATTTCGACCGACTAATAATAGTAAACCATTATCATTGGGGGGCAATGGCATTGTTTTAAAAGGATTATTCTTAAAACCCCATGTTGCGAATATATTCATTTTATTATCTTCCTTTCTATTTCTTAAATGCATATTATTTCCTCTTTATATGATTACATGTCCTATTGAGTGATTTTTTTATTGAATCCATATGTCATACTTATTAATCTCAGGCGGCAAGTCGGTAAACCTATCATATACATATGTCTAACTATCTAGTTTTTTTTATATCTCTAAATCAGAATATAAATCAACACCGTTTTTATAAAAATATTAGATAACACTAATACTGTAATTGCTATACTACTTCTACAACTTTTTCCACTTTCCTTCAACATTTTGTTTTTAATGTAAACAAAATGTAATTATAGCAGCATATTATATAATTTAAAAAAGGCAAAGTATCTGTTTTTAGAACACGATACTTTGCCTTTTCAGCTTTTAATTTATATTTTACAGTTTTTAAAAACCTAATTACACATCAAGATTTCTAACATATCTTGCATTTTCTTCTATAAAATCTCTTCTTGGTTTAACTTTATCTCCCATAAGTGTTGTAAATATCTCATCTGCTGCAACTGCATCTTCTATATTTACTTTAAGCATTATTCTTGTATCTGGATTCATTGTTGTTTCCCAAAGCTGTTCTGGGTTCATTTCTCCAAGACCTTTATATCTTTGAATTGTATATCCTGTTCTTCCTATTTCATTTAATACATTTTCTAATTCTCTATCATTGTAAGCATATTTTTCTACTTTACCTTTTTTTACTTTATATAGTGGTGGCTGAGCAATGAATATATTACCATTATCAACCAACGGCCTCATATACCTATAGAAAAATGTCAATAATAGAGTTCTTATATGAGCACCATCTACGTCGGCATCCGTCATGATAACTATTCTTCCATATCTTAATTTAGATATATCGAAATCTTGCCCTATTCCACATCCAAAGGCTGTTATCATAGCTTTTATTTCATCTGAGCTTAGCATTTTATCAAGTCTTGCCTTCTCAACATTCATTATCTTACCCTTTAAAGGTAATATAGCTTGAGTTTTTCTGTCACGGCCCTGTTTTGCTGAACCTCCCGCAGAATCACCCTCGACTAGATATATTTCACATTTGCTAGGATCTTGCTCTGAACAATCTGCTAGTTTTCCAGGAAGTGCTGAATTTTCTAGGACATTTTTTCTTCTAGTCAGTTCTCTTGCTTTTCTAGCAGCTTCCCTAGCTCTTTGGGCTCTAAGTGATTTTTCAATGATATTTCTTGAATCTTTTGGATTTTCCTCTAAAAATGCATTTAAATATTCTGCTACTAGACCATCTACTATTCCTCTCATTTCGCTGTTTCCAAGCTTAGTTTTTGTTTGCCCTTCAAATTGAGGATCAGTTAGTTTTACTGAAAGTACTCCTGTTAGACCTTCTCTTACATCTTCTCCTGAAAGATTTTCTTCTTTTTCTTTTATAATATTGTATTTTCTTGCATAATCATTCATGACTCTAGTAATGGCTGATCTAAATCCACTTAAATGAGTACCGCCTTCATGTGTATTTATA
This sequence comes from uncultured Clostridia bacterium, assembly GCA_964619895.1. Lineage (GTDB taxonomy): Bacteria > Bacillota > Clostridia > Tissierellales > Proteiniboraceae > Proteiniborus. The sequence goes on from CAZUFW010000061.1 coordinate 15,725, forward strand.
TTATTTGCATAACTAAATACATTTTCATTGTAGTCATCTGTGTACTGCATAGCTACTTCTACTGAATAACCATCTTTTTCTCCTTCAAAGTAAATAATATTGCTATGCACTGGATCCCTGTTCTTATTTAAATATTCTACAAAGGATCTTATACCACCCTCATAATGAAACTCTTTTTTCTTATCTGTTCTTTCATCTTCAAATACTATTTTAATACCTTTATTTAAAAATGCTAATTCTCTTAATCTGTATTCTAAGGTTTCATATTTAAAGTTAACATCTTCAAATATCAAATCATCTGGTTTAAATGTTATGGTTGTTCCTGAATCTGTTGCATCTCCAATTACTTTAAGTTCAGTTACTGCTACTCCTCTCTCGAACCTTTGCATGTATTCTTTGCCATCTCTTTTTACTTTAGCTTCAAGCCATTCTGAAAGAGCATTTACTACAGAAACACCTACACCATGAAGTCCACCAGATACCTTGTAAGCGTTACTATCAAATTTACCCCCAGCATGTAGTACTGTTAGTACAGTTTCAACAGTTGATTTTCCTGTCTTAGGGTGAGTTTCTACTGGTATTCCCATTCCATTGTCCACAACTGTAACTGAGCCATCATTATTTATTTTTACTCCAATGACATCACATCTTCCAGCTAATGCCTCATCTATACTGTTATCGACAACTTCATATACTAGATGATGTAATCCCCTTGGACCTGTTGAGCCTATATACATTCCTGGTCTTAATCTAACAGCCTCTAGACCTTCAAGAACTCTAATCTGTTCAACACCATAATTGTTATTATTTTGATTATCTTGCATTGACTGTCCCCCGATCTATTGTATTTTTTGCTTAGTCCTATAGTTAGTTTTTCTAATTTTACTCTATATTATCAATAAAACCTGCTCTTTTCAAAAGAGTTATTGATGATATGTTTGAACTATATATGATACTTTTTCTAATATCAGATAATTTATCTTTATCTTTCTCCACCTTTTCGGTAATAATATAAGACTTAATTTTCCCTTCAGCTATATCATAAATAAACCCTTCTTCTCCAGCAATCTTTAAGAAGCTTTTTGTATCTTCTGATTTCAATGCTGATTCTGCATCTACTATAGCTATAAGTTCCTCAATGGGTATTACTAAATTTTTTCCTACATGAAGAAACACTTATTTCTCCTCCCTCACCATCACTTTCCCTTGCTTAATGAAAAATACTTTTTTTTCTACATCATTTAATTCTTTTAAATCTATATCATCAGTTGAAGTGATTATTGTCTGTATGTCTTTAAATGTTGAGATTAAAAATTTTCTCCTATTTATATCAAGCTCAGAAAATACATCATCTAATAAGAGAACAGGGTATTCTCCTATTTCGGATTTTATTAGCTCAACCTCTGCTAGTTTTAAAGATAAAGCTGCTGTTCTTTGCTGTCCTTGTGAACCAAATGTTCTTGCAGATACTTCATTTATTATAATATCCAAATCATCTCTATGAGGGCCAAATTCAGTGCTACCCTTTTGTATATCTTTTTCAATATTCTTTTCAAGTATTTTTTTCAGTCTCAGCTGTATATCGTTTTTATTTAAATCATCTATTTGAAATGAAGGTGTATATTCAAGCCTTAGCTCTTCTAATTTACCAGTTAATTTATTATGGATATCCTTTGATATTATTGCAAGCTTTTCTATGAATTTAATTCTTTCAACAATGATGTCCGCTCCAGTTTGAGAAAGTTGGGTATCCCATACATCAAATAGATTGTAGCTATTTTGATGCATTCGATTCTTTAATAAATTGTTTCTTTGTATAAGAATTTTATTATACTTAGCTAAATTATGCTTATATTTAGGCTTTATTTGTGAAATTTCTTCATCTAAGAAATTTCTTCTTTCACTAGGCCCTTCTTTTACTAATTTTAAATCCTCAGGAGAAAAAACAACTACATTAAATACACCTATGAGTTCCGAAACTTTATCTAGCTCGACTTTATTTACTCTTATACGTTTTTTTGTGTCTTTTTCAAATTTTACTTCAATAGATTTTGTAAATTGTTCTTTTTTTACATCTAAGCCTATATATGCTTTAGTTTTAAATAAATTAATCAACTCTCTGTCTTTGCTTGTCCTGTATGATTTTCCATTGGAACATATATATATAGACTCTAATAAATTTGTTTTACCCTGTGCATTATCTCCCACAAAAATATTTAATGTCTCATTTAGCTCCATATCTAAATTCATGTAATTTCTAAAATTTATGAGCTTTATTTTTTTTACATACACATGAAGCACTCCTTTAGACTGCAACTCTATCTTATACATTATATCATTTTTTTACAATACTAGAAATAATACTATAGAAAAATTAGTCTAAGGTACTAGTT
>CAZUFW010000062.1:0-16546 GCA_964619895.1 uncultured Clostridia bacterium
AAATACAACAGCAGCAGTTGGAAAAGGATTTGCAATAGGTTCAGCTGCACTTACAGCATTAGCATTATTCGCATCATATACACAAGCAGTGGGGCTTTCAAGTATTGACTTAACTCAACCAACAGTAATTGCTGGATTATTAATTGGAGGTATGTTACCATTCCTATTCTCAGCTATTACTATGAAGGCTGTTGGTAAGGCTGCTTTCAGTATGATTGAAGAGGTTAGAAGACAATTTAGAGAAATACCTGGCCTAATGGAAGGTAAAGCTAAGCCAGAATATAGAAAATGTGTTGATATCAGTACATCAGCTGCCTTAAGAGAAATGATAGTTCCAGGTCTATTAGCAGTTGTTGCTCCAGTAGCTACAGGAATAATACTAGGTACAGAAGCATTAGGAGGACTATTGGCTGGCTCATTAGTTACAGGAGTTCTAATGGCAATATTCATGGCAAACGCAGGTGGAGCATGGGATAATGCTAAAAAATATATTGAAGAAGGAAACCATGGCGGTAAAGGAAGTGAAGCTCATAAAGCAGCTGTAGTTGGCGATACTGTTGGTGACCCATTCAAAGATACATCAGGACCTTCAATTAACATATTAATCAAACTTATGACAATTGTGGCTTTAGTATTTGCTCCTTTATTTTTGAAATTTGGTGGAATGTTTTAATTGAAAAGTATTATAAGAAGGTGATTCTATGGATTACCTTCTTTTTTATTTTAAAAATATAGAAAAAAGTCAAATTAACTATTAATATGGAATTATAACAAAGCTAAAAGTAAAAAATGGCAAAAAAAGCTAAAACCTAATAGAATATAGGCTATGGAATATTATTAGAAGTTCTGATATAATCATATAGTACTTTACATAAAAATTATAAAAATAATAGTAGTATACAAAGAAACTATAAAAGATAAAAGTGTTTTACAAAGAAATTATAAAACTAATAGTACTAATAGCAAATTATAATATTATAGGAGTAAATATCTTATGAAAGTAAATATTGAGAACATAGAAATTAATTACATATGTGAGGGTCATGGGAAAAACATACTGATTCTTCATGGTTGGGGTGCTAGTATTGATACTATAATGCCTATATTTAATCACCTAAAAAACCATTTTAGAGTGTATGCTATGGATTTTCCTGGCTGTGGAAAGAGTCAAAAACCTAATGACGTTTTAGGTGCCTATGATTATGCCAGAATTACTAAAGAGTTCATTGGCGCTATGGGGATGGAAGAAGTTATATTAATAGGCCATTCACATGGAGGCAGGGTATCATTAGTCCTAGCTAACAAGTACCCTGAGCTAGTGAAAAAGATGATATTAATTGATAGTGCTGGTTTAATACCGAAGAGAAAACTGAAATATTATGTTAAAGTTTATACATTTAAAACCTTAAAAAAATTGTATAGTGTTTTTTTCTTTTGGATGGATAAAAAAGAAAGAATGGAGCGTTTTTATAAAAAATTTGGCTCTACTGACTATAAAGACGCAGATGGAATAATGAGAAATATACTAGTAAAGCTAGTTAATGAAGACTTGAGACCTTTGTTAAAGGATATAAAAGCATCAACTCTTTTAATATGGGGAAGAGATGATGATGCAACTCCCATTTATATGGGAGAAATAATGGAAAAAGAAATAAAAGATAGTGGATTGGTAATACTTGAGAATGCAGGGCATTACTCTTATCTTGATCAATTTCTTAGATTTAAAGCTGTTGTAGATAGTTTTTTAGAGAAGGACATGACAAATTAGTAAATCATGAACTAAATTATCACGTAAAAAAGCTATAAGTGGCTCTAGACAAAATTGTTATTACTTAGGGGAGTGAATTTGATGTTAGAAAACAATAGCCTTATGATAATATTTGCTATAGTAAGTATTATCATCTGGAATGTATCTTTCTTTTATAGAAGTAGATTTATGCTACATATGATACAGCTTGAAGGATATAAAAACGGAAATTATTTAAAGTGGATAAAAGAATTTAAATATAGGGTATTTTCTTTTAAGATTAATATTCTCATGATTATTGCTGCTATTCTCGGAGTAGTAGTTATTGCATCAGGACAACATCTGTTAAACCTATTATATATAATTATCTGGTCCGCATTAATTATTGTTTCAACTAATTTTAAAAAAGAGAATGTTAAAAAAGATTTAGTTTATACAAAGAGAGCAAAAAGACTTTTAGCTTCTCAGTACATTGTAAATTTACTGTTTTTAATAGTTTTAATAGTCATATATGGCTTATTTACACCAAACTTTTTAGAATATTACTCAGTTTTGCTTTTGATTGGTGCAGCTTTATATTATTTAGTTCCATATACATTATATATAGCTAATATCCTTGTAGAACCTATAGAAAAAGCCATAAACAAACATTTTTTTGATATGGCTCGTGATAAAGTTAGAAGCTTTGAAGATTTAAAAATAGTTGGAATAACAGGAAGTTATGGAAAGACTAGCACTAAATTTATCACTGCAAAGATACTAGAAGAAAAATATAATGTTTTAAAAACTCCAGAAAGCTATAATACTCCAATGGGAGTAAGTAAAGTTATTAATAATACTTTAAACGATGAATATGAAGCCTTTGTAGTAGAAATGGGTGCTAGAAACATAGGAGATATTAAGGAAATGGCAGAACTAGCAGGTCCTAAAATAGGAGCTATTACTTCAATAGGACCAACTCACTTAGATACCTTTATTAATATAGATAATATAATGAAAACAAAGTACGAACTAATAGAAGCACTTCCTCCAGATGGGATTGCCATATTCAATTATGACAATCAATATGTAAGAAAGCTTGCAGATAAAACATTTAAGGAAAAAATACTCTATGGTACTGAAAATACAGAATTACTAGATATATATGCTACAGACATTGAAGCATCAGAGATAGGTTCTACATTTATTTTAAAAGATAAAAAAGGGAACTCTATAAAATGTGAAACAAAATTATTAGGAGAACACAATATTGGAAACCTACTAGCAGGCGCTGCTATAGGTGTAGCTCTTGGGCTAACATTTGATGAAATTGCAAGAGGAATTAAAAAAGTAGAACCAGTGCCTCACAGACTACAATTAATAAATCCAGGTACTGGTGTAATAATAATAGATGATGCATTTAATTCAAATCCAGTTAGTTCAAAGGCAGCCTTAGATGTCATTAGCCAATTCAAGGAAGGAAAGAAAATTATAGTTACTCCTGGAATGATAGAACTAGGAGAAGAAGAAGAAGAAGCCAATAGACAATTTGGAAGATATATAGCAGAAGCATGTGATTATGTAATACTAGTTGGTAAAAATAGAACTAGACCTATATATGAAGGAATATTAGAAAAAGAATTTAATGAAAAAAATATATTTGTTGTAAGCAGTTTAAATGAAGCTACAGCAGTACTGCAGCAAATTGTAAAACCTAAAGATGTAGTATTGTTTGAAAATGATTTGCCTGACACTTATAATGAATAATATGAACCATTATGTCATTCTGGAGTATAATTATACTCAGAGTGACATTTCTTTAGATTTTTCCATTGTAGGTTAGTTAATATTAAGGAATGGGGGATTTTTATGAAAAAAAGAGTAGGTGTAGTCTTTGGTGGCAGAAGCGTAGAGCATGAAGTTTCTGTCATTACAGGTATGCAAGTAATAGAGAACATTGACAAAACAAAATACGAAGTAGTACCTATATATATAAGCAAAGAAGGTAAATGGTTAACTGGTGAATCCTTAATGGATTTTGAAAATTTTAAAAATGATAATCTAAAGAATCTAAAAGAAATAATCATGACACCAGTATATAATGATAACAAATTATATTCACATCCAGAAACTATTGGCTTTTTAGGTAAAAAACTTTCGGAAAATGTTGATGTTGTATTTACAGCACTTCATGGTACAAATGCAGAAGATGGGACAGTCCAAGGACTACTTGAGTTAATAGACATTCCATATACAGGAGCAGGAGTTTTATCATCGGCTGTTGGTATGGATAAAGTGACAATGAAAGATGTATATAGAGCTCATGGTTTACCTATAGTAGACTATACATGGTTTTTTAGAAAAAAATGGCTTACTGATAAAGAAGCAGTAATAAATGATGTAGAACAAAAACTTGGATATCCTGTTTTTGTAAAACCTGCAAATCTTGGTTCAAGCGTTGGTATCACAAAGGCAAAAGATAGAGAAAAATTAATTGAGGCAATTGAAATAGCCATAAGATATGACAGGAAAATAATAATAGAAAAAAGCGTAGAAAATCCTAGAGAAATTAACTGTGCTGTTATGGGATATAATGATGATGTTAAAGCATCATTATGTGAAGAACCAGTTGGATGGAAAGATTTGCTTACCTATGAGGATAAATATATTAGCAGCAATTCCAAAGGCTCAAAGAGTGGAGGAAGAAATATACCTGCTGACCTTCCAGAAGAGAAAACAAAATTAATACAAGAAACTGCAAAAAAAGCTTTCATGGCCATAGATTGTAGAGGAAATGCGAGAATTGATTTTCTATTAGATCAAGAAGGAACTGTGTTTGTCAATGAAATAAATACACTTCCAGGCTCAGTTGCTTATTACTTATGGGAGCCTATGGGAATATCTTTCAAGGATTTAATAAGTGAACTTATAGATATTGCCTTAGCTGCACATAAAGAAAAAAATGAGAATATGTATTCATATGATGTAGATTTGTTTAAGAGAATAGAATACGGCGGAAGCAAATTAAAGAAAATATAAATAATAAAAAAAGACATGATTTTAAAAATAATCATGTCCTTTTTTTCTAATTTACTTCTAGGAAACACAATAGAAATACTAAGCGAACATTTGCAGGATATGACTATAATTCTTAGTGAACGTAAATAAAAAATCCGTTAAGTAACTTGCATGTTTGAGCGAAGCGAGTTTGCAAGTTATAGGATTTTTTATTGGAGTAAGCTTTAGAATTATTCATATCCGAAACCGTGAGCGTGTATTTCTATTGTGTTTCCATACCTTTAGCTCTTCTTTCCGGACATTCTATAGAAAAATATACTAGATGTAAGCCTTATTATAGCCACTGCAATTAAAGCAATAGTGATATTTGTCATATCCATAAGCTTAACTCCTAGTATAGGAGAAATACCTGATATAATGGCTATTAAAGTGTTGTAGATTGCTATATAAATAGTTCTATTTTCATCTGGTGTTACCTCTAGAAGTATATTGAACATTAATAGAACTGTACCAGCTACCGATATACCTATAATCACATTAAATATAACTAGCATAAAAATATGTTTACTTAGAGCGTACAACAGTGGAGTTATTCCCATGCCTATAATAGCTAAACTTAAAGCCACATTGTTACCATTTTTATCTGCAAAACTTGCCCATTTAGTATATGCTAATACAGATGATATACCGCTAGCTATTGATATAGCTGAAAGCCAAGATTCATTGGCATGCAATATTTTTATAGTATATATGTTAAAAAGAGGTTGTGCACCCACCCAACCAATATGAAAAAACAAAGATGCAAACATAAATAAAAGAAATTTTTTGTTTTTATGGATTTCCTTTAGAACTAGTTTTAATTCTTCTAAATATGTAAATTCCTTTTTACTTTGAATCACGAATCCTTTAAATTTGAAGAAATAAATAACTTCAGCCATAGATACTAAAAAAGCTATAATAAAAAATACCTGATATAGCATTATTGTGTCTTCATTAGTATTAGGCATTGATGTAAGCAATTTACCCGATATAAAAGTTACTACTATTCCAACAATAGAGGAGTATCTGTTTCTAAGTCCCATGGCCTCTCCTCGTTCTTTTATACAAAAAACATCTCCCATACTTGCCTGATACCCCATATTTCCTATAGCACCAGGTAAATTCATCAATCCTATCATTAGTACAAACAGACTAGCCTGGCTAACATTTAAAAAAGGTATAAAAGCTATAAGTAGAAAGAAAACTTTCTGTAATAGCATAATATTGGCTATAGTTTTTTGTTTGTTGCTTAAGGATTCAATTAATATTGCGCCTGGTATAAAGGCCAATATACTAACAAAATGGGGAAGGGATGTTAGATAAGCTATTTGGTAATCAGTAGCCCCTAATCTTTCTGCAAACTTTGAATAATAGGGATTCACTAGATTTGCAGCTATAGTAGCCAATACTCCGTTTATAATATTAACTCTTTTATTATAATTAAGGTTTACTTCAAGAGACATAGAACTTTCGGCCATTTTTGACACCTTCTATTAATTATTTCGACTCATGAAATATTATATAATATTTTTTAGAAGAAATAAAGAATTCATAACTATAATTCATAAATTATGCTATAATATGGAATAAGATAATTTGACGGGAATTTACAAAGGCAATTTTCAAACAATAACAAAAGGAGAGAAATGACTTGAATAGAGAGAACGCTTTAAAACATGTAAAGGAAAATATAAAAAACAAGAACCTATTAAAACATATGTATGCTACAGAAGCAGTAATGATAGGTCTTGCAGAGAAATTTGGTGAAGATAAAGAAAAATGGGGTATAGCTGGACTAGTTCATGATATAGACTATGATACAACAGCAGATGATCCAGAAAGACATAGTTTAGTTGGAGGAGCTATGCTAGAAGAGTTAGGTTATGATGTAGATATTGTTTATGCTGTAAAAGCACATAATGAAGTACATGGACTAGAGAGAAAAGCTTTAATAGATAAGGCACTATTTTGCACAGACCCATTAACTGGCCTTATCGTGGCTTCTGCATTAATATCTCCAGCTAAAAAACTTCATGCAATTGACACACAATTTGTGATAAATAGGTTTTATGAAAAGACATTTGCAAAGGGAGCCAATAGAGAGCAAATTAAAGCATGTAGCGAAATTGACCTTACTTTAGAAGAATTTATTAGTATAGGACTTGAGTCAATGAGGCAAATTAATGATGTATTGGGACTTTAATAAAATGGAGGAGTATTATGAACACTAAAGAAAAGATAGTGGAATTTATGGAAAAGCAGGCCTATAAGCCTATGCTTAGGGAAGAGCTTGCGCAAGCCTTTGAAATTGAAGCATTAGATTATAAAGATTTTTTTAAACTATTAGATGAAATGGAAAACGAAGGTCTAATTATAAAAACACATAAAAATAGATATGGCATACCAGAAAAGATGAATCTAGTAGTTGGAAGGCTGCAATGCCATCAAAGAGGATTCGGATTTCTGATACCAGAGAATAAAGATCTTAAAGACGTATTTGTTTCAGCACAAGATATGAATGGAGCATTGCACGGAGACAAAGTAGTTGTTAGGTTAATTACAAAAAGCAGCGAAGGAAGAAGGCAAGAAGGAGAAGTAATTAGACTTTTAGAAAGAGTAAATAAAACAATAGTTGGAGTGTTTGAAAATAGCAGAAATTTTGGATTTGTAGTTCCCAGTGATACACGTATAAATATGGACATATTTATACCAAAATCAGAGATAAATAATGCAAAGACTAATGAACTGGTAATAGTAGAAATTACAAAATGGCCTGAAAAAAGAAGAAACCCTGAAGGAAAAATAATTGAAGTCTTAGGACATAAAAATGACACAGGTACAGACATATTAGCCATTATAAAAAAATACGGATTGCCTGAAGATTTTCCAGAAGATGTTTACGCAGAGGCAGAAAGAATACCAGAAGAAATACGTGAAGAAGAAATTAAGAGAAGACTAGATTTAAGAGACAAGATAATATTTACAATAGATGGAGCAGACGCCAAAGATTTAGATGATGCCATTTCCATAGAGAAACTTGAAAATGGAAACTACAAACTAGGAGTACATATAGCAGACGTAACATATTATGTAAGGGAAAACTCACCTTTAGATAAAGAAGCACTAAAAAGAGGAACAAGTGTATATCTTGTAGATAGAGTTATACCAATGCTGCCAAGAAAACTTTCTAATGGTGTATGCAGTCTACATCCTGGTGTTCCAAGGCTTACATTAAGTATTTTTATGGAGATAAATAGTAATGGTAAAGTTGTAGATCATAAGATACTAGAGACTGTTATAGAAAGTAAAGAAAGGTTAGTTTATGATGATATATCTGATTTGCTCGAAAATGATGATCCAGAACAGAAGAAAAGATATGCCCATATTCTCCAAGATTTAAAAGTAGCAGAAGAACTCTGTAAAATTTTAACTAGGATGAGAGAAGAGAGAGGAAGTATAGATTTTGATTTTCCAGAAGCTAAAATAATTCTAGATGATAAAGGCAGACCTGTAGAAGTTAAAAAGTATGACAGAAGAATAGCTAATAGAATTATTGAAGAATTTATGCTTATAAGTAATGAAACTGTAGCCGAATACATGTATTGGACAGATATTCCATTCTTGTATAGAATACATGAAGATCCTGATATGGAGAAGATAAACGAATTCAATAAGTTTATACATAATTTTGGATATCATTTAAAGGGCACACAGGAAATACATCCTAAAGAGCTTCAAGAACTGCTTAAGAAAATTGAAAATACAAGGGAAGAAACTATTATAAATACGTTAATGCTCAGATCATTGAGAAAGGCTAAATATAGCGCAGAATCCGAAGGGCATTTTGGATTAGCAGCAACATACTATACTCATTTTACATCACCTATAAGAAGATACCCAGACCTTCAAATTCATAGGATTATTAAAGAATTTATTAACAATAAAATAAATGATCAAAGAATTGAAAAACTAAGAGCTATTTTACCTAGGGTTGCAGAACAATCTTCGACTACAGAGAGAACAGCAGATGAAGCATCTAGAGAAACTGATGATTTAAAGAAAGTAGAATATATGGCAAGCCGAATAGGACAGGAATATGAAGGAATTATATCTGGAGTTATGCCTTTCGGAATATTTGTTGAACTTGGTAATACAATTGAGGGGTTAGTGCATATAAGTACTCTTATAGACGATTATTATGAATACGACCAGCCAAACTATAGGTTCATAGGAGAAATGACAAAGAAAACATATAGAATAGGTGATGAAGTAAGAATTAAAGTAGTAGGAACTGATGTAGCAAATAGGCAAATTGATTTTGTTTTGATTTAATTCAAGCCCTTATGATTATCGTTGGGAATGGACACATCCATTCCCAAATACTTATTTTTGCATCAATAAATTCAGTTGACATAATAATATGTTTTTGTTATAATTTAATTTGCACTTAAAATAGTTATGGTGGGGTTCCTATGAGTATGAAGACACAAAATAAAACATTAGCAACAAACAGAAAAGCTAGGCATGACTTTTTCATAGAGGATACAATAGAAGCCGGGATTGCTTTAACAGGTACAGAGGTTAAATCCTTTAGACAAGGCAGGGTGAACCTTAAAGAAAGCTATGCTATGGTAGAAAATGGTGAGGTTTTCATCCTTGGAATGCATGTTAGTCCCTATGAACAAGGAAATATATACAATGTAGATCCTTTAAGAAAAAGAAAACTATTGCTTCACAAAAGTGAAATAAGAAAGCTTGTAGGCTATATTACTCAAAAGGGGTATTCCCTAGTACCGTTAAGTGCATACCTTAAATACGGCAAGGTAAAGATAGAATTAGCCGTTGCAAAAGGTAAGAAGCTATATGATAAAAGAGAAGATATAGCAAAGAAAGATGCAGAGAGAAGAATACAAAAGCATATGAGTGAAAAATATAGCTAAATACATCCTGGGGGCGAAAAGGTTTCGACGGGGGTGTGGAGTAAAGAGTAGCGAGTCGTTGTCGCCAAACAACGTTAAAAGTGGCAACTTAAATTAAACGCAAACGATAATTACGCACTAGCTGCCTAAGCGCAGCTCGTCTACTCTAACGGTCCTGCCCGTTAGATGCTAGGCGTCAAGTAAGCAGGGAACTACTATAGGGGGCTCTCTGACCTATAGTGGATAAATTGGAGATAGTTGAGTGAGAAGCCTGTTACTGGGCGTCTCATGATGCGAATGCTAAATCAGTAACTGCACTCGGAGAAGCTCTTTATAAAGTGCTTTCGGACGTGGGTTCGATTCCCACCGCCTCCACCATAAAACAAAACATAAAAGCCTTGATTAGATTTTATTCTAGTCAAGGCTTTTATAATGCCATGAATTCTTCGTAGAACTTTTGTTTCTGTAATTTTTGTTCGTTAGAATATCTTTCATTTTGTGAGTTAATTGTTTGTACTTTTCAAGAATTAATTGAGTTCCTTGTTTTTTTACTGAATATAGATTGTTAAGAGACAAAGCGCCTCCTGCTCTTACTAGCATATAATGAAATGAGCAACAAGCATTATAGAAGATTGATAAAAAATGGGGGGAAAAATAATGTATGATTATTATCCTTTTTGCATGTATTATTGTCCCTATGGGTCTATGGAAAAGATGATATGCCAACACAGGTGCAGCTTATTCTGGGGGACATTAAATCAAGTAGATGAGATAAAACAACAGCCGTGCAACGGGTTTATATATACAGTGAGAAGTGGTGACACTCTATATTCGATTGCACAGCATTATAAGGTTTCCTTGAATAATTTAATTAAGGCTAATCCACAAATCACAGACCCTGATGCTCTTATAATAGGCCAATCTATTTGCGTGCCAGGGGTAATGCCTCTTCCTATACCAGTTAAATGTCCTGGGAAGATTTATACTGTGCGGTATGGAGATACCCTAACCTCCATTGCTCGAAGGTATAATGTAACTGTATCTGCAATACTTGCGACAAATCCTGTTATCACTAATCCAAATAACATTGTGGTGGGCCAAAACATATGTATTCCATCAGTGAGTCCTGTGGTATACCGAAACTACAACTATGGTTTTAGTTTCTCTCTACCTGAGAGTTGGCGAGGATATAAGATTGTAGCTAGTGGATGGGAGGGGCGGGATATAAGCGGAAGGGTGATTCAAACAGGGCCTGAAATCATTATCAGACATCCTCTCTGGACAGTGGAACACCCACGGCAGGATATCCCGATCATGGTCTTTACTTTAGAACAATGGGCTCAACTGCAGCAGGATAAATTCCATATAGGTGCTGCACCTGTAGGACCCAAAAAGCTAGGAAGTAACAACAAATATGCTTTTGCCCTTCCTGCCCGATACAATTTTGGCTTTCTAGAAGGCTATGAAGAAGTGGAAAGAATATTGGAAGGTAATCCTCTCCATACGATAAACACATAGGAGGAGAATCCAAGGTTCCTGTCCTCTTGGTCCTATATAGGTGAAAATCTGGCTTTATCGGTGAAGGCTAAAGCAAAAGCTATGCTAATACCGAGGGGTATGTGGAGAAATCCAACAGCTCTGTATCGACTTATAGGCTGCTAAGTCTTAGGATATGCAGCACTAGGATGGAAGGCTAGACTAAAATAGAGGTTTATGGGGACATTCCCCAAAGAGATAGACCGTCCTGCAGGTGTGTGTCCCCTTACTATATAACTTCCATAACACGCCAGGGAGCTTAATAAAGCTCAAGATATAGTCAGTGCCATTAGGAAACTATTGGATAACATGTCCCACCGCCTCCACAAAAAAAGAAAAAGCCTTGATTAGATTTAATATCTAGTCAAGGCTTTTTATAATGCCATGAATTCTTCGTAAAACTTTTGCTTCTGTAGTTTTTGCTCATTAGAATATCTTCCATTTCGTGGAGTTAATTGTTTATACTTTTCAAGAATTAATTGAGCTCTTTGTTTTTTACGTTTAATAACGAGGTAGGGCTCAATATCATTTAGTAAATCTAAAGCGTCATCATAAATAACTCTATATGTATATGAAGGCTTATGCTTTTCTTTATTATAATTTTTTTTATTTATTATTCTTCCTATTCCAGTAGTTTCTTTTATCCATTCTAATAATTCCATATCAGTAGAAGAAATAGAAATACATGGAGAATGATATTGGTTATTATGAAATTTTGTAAGCATAATATTTCCTTCACCATCAATTATTCTTGCTATGTAAGCTTTTTCGGTTTCAAGCATATCCATACCTCCTATGCACTAAACGGAACATACGTTCTTTAAAATCGTTATATATTGGTTAGATACATAATGCAAGTATAGTCAGTAAATCTATAGTGTCAAGTAATTGTTTTCCAACATTTGTGCTTTAGAAGTTAGAATTAAGTATATTCATTAAGTTGTAAATTATGGTATAATATACACAAGTTCATGATATAAAGCAGGTGAGATTATGGATAAAGAAACTTTGATTAATTATTGGGTCTAAACTGCAAATAGAGATTATAATACAATGTTAAACTTATTCAAAATTAAAGATTATCACTGGAGTTTATTTATGAGGCATCTAGTTATAGAAAAATTGCTTAAAGCTATATATGTTAAAAATGTAGATAATAATCCGCATCACATGGGAATGGTTCTTCTGTGTTGTTAAAAAGAGGGGATTACATGGATAAAAAAGTTCAAGTTATAATATTATCATTAGCATTGATAGCTTTAACTGTTAGTATAGCAACTTTTGCATTTTATAGACAGGATAAAAGTACAGATAACACTGCATTAAAAACCGAGAATGACTTGCTAGATAGGATATTAAACTTAGAAAAAAATTTAGAAGAAATCACAGAAGAAAATGATATACAAAATAATAAAATAGTTTATTTACAAAATGAGATTGTTAGGACGAACTATCTAGTAAAAGAACAAGTTGAAATCATTAATTTAAAAGATAATAAAGATTACACAGATGAAAATTTAATTTTACCAATATATACAGCAAATACGAATACCTATGAGAAAGAAATAAAGTTTTATATGGCAATACCTAAAAACATATCAATGGAAGAAAAATTAGATATAGTTGCAAATAAAGTATCTCAATATTGTTTCGGTGGTTTACCTATAGAAGTTTTAGAAATAATAGAAATAGGTGATAAAAGAGTTGCAATAGTTAATTTAGAAGAATCAGTATTAAATAAGGGCGTAGATAGTCTTGATAAAATTGTAGGAAAGGCTTGGATACCTCACTATTTTCAAGGTTCATGTGGCGGAACTATTACAAGTAATGAGTTAGTTGAAACATTTTTGCAGAGAGATTATAATGGTGAATGGATAGATGGAGTACATTTCTTATATGAGAGCAACACTATGGATTTTGATCATGTAGGCAATCTTTATGATATTAATTATAGATAATGAATTAAAAAGAAACCAAAAAGCACGGGGGAGGGGACGGCAGATTTTGTGAAAATTCAATTGGGCGTATATTCCACCCCCACTTTTGGGTTAGAAACGACTTTATTTTGGGATTACGCATAGAAAATCAGTGCTTTTTTAAATAAATAGTTCTACTTTCAATAAAGTCAATGGAGATTTTATCGGTTTTTTCACAGCCTGCCGTCCCCCTGTGTTAAAGGCTAAAGCACAATCTATGCTAATACCGAAATATACTTCCATAACATGCCAGGGAGCTTTTAATAAAGCTCAAGATATAGTCAGTGCCATTAGGAAACTATTGGAGAACATGCCCACCGCCTCCACCATAAAATAAAACATT
Organism: uncultured Clostridia bacterium; assembly: GCA_964619895.1. GTDB lineage: Bacteria > Bacillota > Clostridia > Tissierellales > Proteiniboraceae > Proteiniborus. The sequence continues at coordinate 13,558 of CAZUFW010000062.1, forward strand.
AAAAGGGGTGAAGCCCAATGAAATTTTATTCATTCATTGGGCAACGGCCCCTTTTCTATGGTAAACTTTATTTTTTCTATATTAATTGCTTTTATTATGTTCAAGTTCTTTCTTTTTTGTAAAAAGGATTACGCGATCCCAGATGATATCAAAAATGTATGGACCAACCATAGCTATTTTATCTAAATAAACTCTAAAGATAATGCGAGCGTCTTGATTATTATCAACTCCGTATGCTTTTCCTAGAGGATTGCCTGTGCTGTAAGGGATGATAACAACATTGTCTTCATCAGCTTTTCTTGCCATTTTATATACATAATAGTACCCCGCGCTTTCATACCCTTTAGGGAAAAACTGGTCGGCAGTATGCGGAAATTGAACTGTACTAAAGGCCCCAGCAACTCCATTAAACAGCTCTGCCCCGTAAAAACTTGCATTGGAATATATTGCTTTTCCGGTTCGCTCGTGATTAATGCCATATACTATAACAAAATCATCATCACTTGTTAATTGGAAGTCTTCTGTTTTAAAATATACAGCATCTCTATTATCTCCATAAACATTAATATCTCGCAATATAGCGTTATAATTATCAGGAATCCCGATAGTTAAATCCAGATCCACATGATCATACTCTGTATCTCCATATTTTTTAATAATCTCATTTCGGAGATGATCAAAATCATGCCTGGAGTTAGGGACAATCTGGTACTCATTAATGCCTGTTTCTCTGATTTTAAGTGTTGGTACCGGCCATGGATTTATATTAGTGAGGGGGATTTTAGGTGTAATGCGAAATACCTTAATAAATTTATCAATATTATTAAGATATTTGTCGCCAATATTTCGCTCAGCCCATAATGCAAATCTCATCATATATATGAAGGTATCCTTTCCCTTTTCCAGTCCCATGTTAACAAGCTCTATAGGGATATTGTCATCATTCATAATGTCCGGGCTATACCCAGCTGTACCTAGAGCATCACGGATTTGTTTGTTTATGTTCCTGTCAGCAGTGCTAACGATTATTGTAGAACTGTTAAAAGGGTTTCCGGGCTCTCCTTTTGGAGTATTATCGGTCCAGAGGTTATAATTATTTAATTGGTCACCTAAACTGGCAAAGATCATGTGGTAAAAGCCAGTATAATCATCACCAGCAGTAATATATTTGCTGTAGTCCTTTTCTGGTTTATTTTCAACAAATCCGACATAACTTCGGAAGCAATAATACAATACAGGAGGAGGTGTCCTTCCAATTAATACAACTGCCTCGTCAGGACGCAGCTTAGTGTTAACTCCAGGGGCTATATAATCTATACTAGCTGGATAATTATTTGGGCTGTCAGGATTATATCCTATTGGAGGCTCCTGTCCTTCTGATGGATCCTGATTTGGGGCCGGCGGAAGCAAGCAGGCTGCATATGGAGCACCTACATTGTTGCCTAAGGCAGAGTCAGCCTTACCTTCACTGCACAGCTTTATTATGTCTATATAGCTTAATTTTCCTTCTTGAACAATAAAACTTCTTTTATTCAAGGTTGAAATAAAGTTCATTATATTTGTATCCTCATCATTTCCATAATTAGTTAATTGTCTCGAGAGGTTCGGATTATACATTGGTCTATAAAAGCAGTAAGGGCATAAGTAGATTTTACAAATGTTACAAGGGGATAAGCCATACATTGGAGCGTTAACGTAATAAGGATATGTTTTGTACATATTGTTCTTTCCTTTCGCAGACTTTATATCATCTTATGCTAAGCGAGTAAAGGATGTGCTCTAGTATGCAGAAATGATATGTTCTTATGGGTATAACATTAAATTAGGAAATCTATATATTCTGTGTTCTCCCTTGATTATGGGGTACATCTGCTAATTTGGATTAAAAACTTAATAAGGAAGCTACAAATTAAAGGATGAACAATCATACAGGATAAGTCGTCAGCCGCAGATATTAGTTTTCTCACATTCTCAAAACAACCAAATCTTCGTTAAGAGATCCTAAAGTTTTAAGTGGAAAAATGATGTAAACTATAATATAATTAGGTTATAAAAAATACCAGAAACATGGTGAATAAGGATTTGATCATAATGAATAAAACAATATCAGATGAAATATATAACAAACTACATCATGCGAAAACCATAGCATCCGTAAATCCGGACAAGTCTCTGGAAATAAGTGAGGAGGCTTATGCTCTAGCCAAAGCTAACAACCTAGGAGTGGAAGAGGGGTATGCTCTTATTGGTATGGGCTTTGCGTACAGAATAAAGTCAGATAGAAGCAGTATGCTTGATTGTTCCTTCAGAGCACTTTCAATATTTGAAGCTAAAGATCATATTGCTGGTCAGATAAAGGCATTGAATCTCATAGGAATTGCATATTTTTATAGCTCATTATATGAAGAAGCTTTAAAATATTTCGTTAAAGTAGAAGACATGCTAGAGCTTAATAGGGATGATTTTTTACTAAGCGTGGTTCTGAACAATATTGGAGAACTATATAGGGAGTCAGGTATATATGATAAGGCTATGGAGTATTATGAAAAGGCTATTGATATTGTTGTTAAAAATGACTTTTCTTTAAACCATGCCGCCATATTGAGTAATATAGGTAAAATTCACTTTGATAAAGGAGAATTTGAGACAGCCCTTAAGGTATATTACAAAAGCTATGATATACTTGTTGATAGCAATGACATGGTTAGTCTAGGCGAGATTGAAAACAGAATTGGAAAGGTTTATTTTGAAATAGGAGATATTAAAAGGGCTGAAGAATATTACTTCAGATCTTTTGAAAGGCTTAAAGATATAAATAACAAGTACTATGTAATAGATGTATTGCTAAATATTGCCCAGCTTCACCTAGTAAAGTCATCTAGAAAAACCTTGAATTTCTATGAAAAGGCTATTGAATTTGCAGATGATGTTGGATCCAAAAATAAACTTTGTCAAATCTACAGGCTAATATCTGAATATCATGAAAACC
>CAZUFW010000063.1:0-16141 GCA_964619895.1 uncultured Clostridia bacterium
AATCTTCGATTTGGTGTAATTGTAGTACTCAGAAACTTGCTTTCTGAGCTTCCTTGATTTTCTGATAAAAGCATTCAGAAAATCGGGTTAGGTCATAAAAAAACACATAGGGTGCCCTATGTGTTAATTTCATACAATGAAGTTAACATGCTCCCCTCCGGAACAGTTAGTTGCTGGTTTCATGGCAGGTTTCCTGACTCACAGATCACTTTACTCTCTTCTCCTTCCCAGTTTCCTAGTGGATAACAGAAGATTTCATCCCTGTATACAGTAGCGGGGGCTGTAGAGGAATTACACCTCTTTCCCTTTTAACTTCTTATAGAAGCACCCTGAAACTATTAAGTTTTCTAATCAATTTTTAGTATATTTCAAGAATAGTTTTTTGTCAATGATATTTATAGATGATTTAGCCCTTTTGGAAATATCAAGTGTTATTTTTTTTTAGAATTAATCTACCCGTTTATTACCTAAGAAAAAGAGTGCAACTGTGCCAGTACCTGTATGGGAACCTATTACAGTACCTACACTATTAATCATTACTGGCCCTTTTAAATTAGGGAAGTTTTCTTCAATTAAATCAGCTACTTTTCGTGCATCATCATAGCATGCAGAGTTAGATATGAAACATTTGCCTGAATACTCCAGTCCATTTTCTGCATGTATTTTCATTTTCTCAACTATTTCTGCAATTACTTGTTTTTTTCCACGAATTTTTCCACGGGGAATCAGTTTCCCATCGTAACTCATATTTAATAAGGGACATATATTCAATAGTTTCCCCACAACTGCAGATGTGGCTGATATACGGCCACCACGTTTATAATGAGTTAGATCTGTGGAAAAAAACCAATGATGAACACTTAACTTATTTTCCTCAACCCATGTGTAAACATCTTCAATGGTTGCACCATTGTCTCGCATATCTGCAGCTAAATCAGTAAGTAATCCATAACCCGAAGAAGCACCTAGGGAATCTACAATCATAATTTTCCGTTCTGGATACCTGGATAATAGTTCTTCCCTTGCTATACATGCTGAATTGTAGACTCCTGATAAACCTGTAGAAAGGGAAATGTGTAATATATCCTTTGAATCCCTTAGATAGGGTTCAAAAAAATCTATAAACTGTCCCACATTTACTTGGGAAGTAGTTGGCATTGCACCACCTTCAATTCTGCTATAGAATTCTTCAAAAGACATGGTTTGACCAAGATCATCGGGGTATTCTTGCCCATCCATATTAAAATGAAAGGATACAAAAGGGATATTTCTTTTTTGAAAGTATTCATGGGACATATCTGCTGTAGAACAACAAGTTAAAATAAAATCAAGCATATTCAACACTCCTCAAGCGATAGTAATTATTATTTTTTATTGATTTATATACTGTTCCCCAATGGTCTTGTAAATTAGCTCATATCCATCATTATTGGGATGGATACCATCAGAGCACAAAAAATCATTATAATTATTGTATTTCAAAAAGGCAGAACGAATATCAATTATCGGGATACCCATTTTAGTAGCCAGAAGCATAACCTCAACATTATACATTTCTTGCCAGAAAAGAGCATTATTTTTCACAAAAGCACAGATTATTTTACATTACCTTCTCAACCTCTCTAATTGCCTCCTTATAATCGGCCATCATCTCAATTGCTTTCTTATAACATTCATCCTGGGTTATCCCCATATCTAAACAATCATTATATTTATCTAGCATTATGGAATATAGCTCCTCACGAACCTCCACAATCTCATTTGTTTTTGGGTATAGAAGAAACTTTCTATTTACATATTTTCTCAACTTTGTCTCCATTATAACCCACCCCCGATTAAATTATTTAAAATAATATTTATCTCTTTCCATTCATTAACTTTCTGAATATATACTTCCCTACCTTCGGGGGTAATTCTATAATATTTCCGCCTTGCACCACTTTCTTCATCTCCCCAATAACTTATAATTAATTTATCTTTTTCCATACGCTTAAAAGCAGTATAAACTGTAGCATCTTTAATATCTAATAAACCTTTTCCACGATCTATAATTGTTTTCATAATTTCATAACCATAAGAATCCTTTTCCGTAAGAATGGCTAAAATAATGGTTTCTGTATTTCCTCTTAAAATCTCGCTTGAATAACTCAATTCATCTCCTCCGATACCTAATAAGGTTAGATATATTGTAACCTTATTATTTATATATGTCAATAATTAAAAATCTTTTGATAAACATGCATTTTCCTAGCTTTTAGCTTACCCCTACGGCGCAATACAATAAGGAAAAGGTAGAATTACTGCTTTAATAGCAATATTTCTACCTTTTCTATTTATGGTGAACTTAAACTGGCCTAAAATCGGTGGGAAATTATACTAGACATTTCTATTGATGCAGTTGAAACTTTAGAATCTAATTTTAAGCCACCGTTAATACCGTCTCCTTATTTTGTATTTAATAAATTATATATCACCACTGCTGCTTGTTCTCTAGTCATATTAGCCTTAGGATTAAAGTTGTCATTATCTCCCTCTACTAATCCTAAACCTGTAGCTATTGCAACGTATCCTGTAAGCTCTTGATTAACTTTATTAGCATCCTTAAAGCTTAGTTTGTAAATATCTTTTATGTCTGCTACCTTATCATATCCTAAAACTCTTACAATAAACTTTGCAGCTTCTTCTCTTGTTAACACTGCTTCAGGTGATTTTTCATTTGCTTTTACTATATTCTCATTAACTAAATATTTATATAGCTTTTCGATAAAATCTTTATCCTCATAAGAAATATCATAATAGTAGCTTTTTGCCTTTAATATCAAGTATAGAAAATCCTTTTGTTTTATATTTTCTTTAGGATTAAATTTATCACCAGGAAGTGATATTCCATACTTTGCTAATGTTTCTATTTGCATTTTTGCATAGCTATCTTCTATATCACTGTATTGAGAAACAGTATTTTCTTTATACGGTCTTCCTAAGCCATACAATAATTCGCCTGAAAAAGCATCTATGTTTAGTGGTTTATCTTTTTTAATAGCATAGACTAACTTAGCACTTTGCTGTTTTTCCTGCTCATCATATGGTACATTGTCGTCTTTAACATATTGTAGTTCCATGCCTATTCTATTGTATAGAATTTCATAAGCTTTATCTAAATTAATAGCTTTGTCTGCTGATGGAAGCTGTCCTTTATACCAATTATAATCATAGCTTGTGATTTCACCTGTTACTGCATCCATATTTAGATTAAATCCATTTCCTTGGAAATAAGCATTGCCTATTTTTCTAATGTACGAAAAATAATGCTGTCTAGGCTTTTCTTCTGATAAAGGTCTAGCTATTGGTTCCTCTATTTCCATAAGCTCTATTGAATTAAATTTGTCTCCTTGTACTTTCTTAATAAATTCTTCAGCTTTCTTTTGTAGCTGTTCTCTATCGTACTTTACAGCCTCTTTTTCTGAATAAGAAATGTATTTATAAAAGTTTTTAAGTTCTTTGTTTTTTGCATCTATAGATATACTAATACTACTATCTTCTTTATTTCCAAAATGCATATTCCATATGAAATCATTTTTGTTATACCATTCTGTATATAGGTTTATACTATTTAGCTTATACTCATTACCTATTTTTAAAATCTGCCTTGCAGTTTTTTCTGCATCTTCCTTAGTGATTATATCTTTAGCCTTTGATACTGCGTCTTGTTCTTCAGGTGAAAGATTTACTTCATTTGAAGTACTATCTGCTGTCATTTCCTTTGTAAGACCTCTTTCATCTGCATATATTATAGAATAATAAATGTTTAAAGGTTCTCCTGTTTTTGCGTCAATAGCTTTATTATTAGATAAGCTTGTGTAAACTAAATATGGCTTATATTCTCTATCACTGTATTCAAGCTTATATACTAGTTTTAAACCTATTTTATCAGCATAAGCTTTTTTACCATTTTCCAGCCCAATTACACCATCTTTATCATCAAATTTAAGATTTTTATCCCAATAGCAGTTATAGCTCTGTACTTCCTCTGTCATGTTATCAACGCTTACAGATATATTATTTTGATAAAAAGGCACATCGTTTTCTATTCTATAAAAATCATAGTAATATGCTCTGTCATAAACATTTAAAGGTTGGCTACGGTCTACATGCTTTACTTTATCAAATAGCTCAGGAGCCACCTTTTTCAAGAAGCTATTTGCAATATCTAATCCTTTTTCTTTGCTGAGCTTAGGAAGAGTGTTTTGGTCTCTTTCTATATTATAGTTGTACCTATAGTAGCTTTTCACCATTCCATCTGAATCAATAGTTACTTCTACGCCTCCTAATTTTTCTGTACTATCATACCATCTTAGATAATATTCCACTGTCGAAGAATAACTGTTGATGTAATATTCGAACTTATCAAGATTATTAGTAATACTAAATAGAGACTTTGCTTTTTTAATAGCATTTTCCAGTTCTTTATCGTACCCTTCAAGAGCACTAACTGGCATGACAAAAGTGATTAGCATTAATAGTGTTAAAATTAGACTTATACTCCTTTTCAAAATAAACCCTCCCATGTATTTATTGATTACAATTAAGACGTGTCAATTTTAAAAAAGTTCCATAATTATGAAAACAAATAATTTCACTGGAAATTATTTAGATCTTCTTAACTGATTCAATTCAAATACCCATTCAGGCGTTATTAATTTTTCGCAATCTTTTAGAGAATACCAAGGACTAATATTTTCGTCTGAAGGATTAATAAGTATTTGTGTTTGCTGAGCTGGCATATAGGATTGAGCCAGCATAAATATTTTTTCACTATCATTGTTTACTGCCATATCAACGACAATAACAGCGTGGCCTGGGCTTCCGCCAATTATAAATACATCGCCTATTTCCATGTTCTTCACATCAACGCTATGAAGCTCCTTTTCTAAGGATAAGGTTCCTGAATAGGCAAATACAATATCCATAAACTTTCTAAAATCTTCGTATGTATTAGATGGCTCGGTCGCTTTATAATAGCTTACATTATTTCCTTCTACTTTGATTCGATAACCTTCCATCCATTTTTTATACTCAGCTTTAAAACCAGATACGAAGTTAAAATTTATTTCATCATAAGCTTCAATTGAATACAAGTACTCCCCACGTAAAAGCATAATAGCATCAGCACATTGATGAAGGTCTCTATTCCCAATCTCAACATCTATTACACTATCGTAGACTCCTCTTGGAGGCTTTTCCCTGCCATCATAGTATAAAACCTTTTCCCCATAAGGTTTTAATTTTTGATTTCTCAAGAATTCTCCAAAGCTGCCTTTCTCTACTTCTACTCGTGTAAATCCCTCCAAAGGCAAATATCTAGCTTTAATAGTAATGCCATCTGAAACTATATGACTAGTGATTTTAACTGAATTGGTTTCAGATGGTATATTAATGGACTCTGATAAATCCATATTATTTTTAACTGGTTTACAGCTAGTCAGAAATAATACGGTAATAAAAAATAGAGAACTGCTGATTACCCTTTTCATAAAATCACCTCTAGATAAAGTTAAGGAGGACCTCTCTAGTCCTCTAATATTTTAATACCTACTAATTTCATTAAATATTTTGCATTCGTTGATGTTGACTTACCTTCCCTAATTTTATAATCAAAATATATTTTATTGTCTCTATACCGTTCAGAAAAATTATAATTCTTAATACGATTATGTTTATCTAACGTACATAGCTCTAAATCATGTGTTGTTATAGCCCCTATTACTCCTAATTCATTAAGATTTGCCAAAACATTTTTAGCGCCTAATATTCTATCTTTGGAATTCGTTCCTCTAAAAATTTCATCAATAAGAAAAATCAGCTTTTTATCCTTTTCTGCATAATTAATTATATCTTTAATCCTAAGAAGCTCTGCATAGAAAGTTGATATGCCGTTCTTTAAGTCATCTGTCACTCTCATACATGTAAATATACCCAATATTGCACATGACATTTTAGAGGCATATACAGGTGCACCACTATATGCTAATACTAGGTTAATTCCTAAGGTTCTTAAAAAGGTAGTTTTGCCGGACATATTTGATCCAGTGATAATAAAAATATTGTCATCTAAACTTACATTATTAAGTACTCTCTTTTCACTATTTATTAAAGGATGACCTAGAGATGTAGCCCTTACACTTAACTTAGAATTGTCAATAGTTGGGAAAGAAATATTATCATTTATTTGTAGCAAAACACTTAAACTCATAAGAGATTCTATTTCTCCTATGGCTTCAATCCATTTCATAACTTCTAATCCATACTTGCTTTTCCAATGTTCTAATGAGAAAATACATTCATAATCCCATAATAATAACCCATTCAATATAAAATACGGTAAGGGACTGTGTCTTAGATTAATTTTTTCTGAAATTTTATCTAATTCTTTTATTGCTAATATAGATGAATATTTTTCATTAAACAATACTTTTTTTATATCATTTAGTTTTTTAGATTTAAAACTCTCTTTTTCTATCAACGCTAATATGTTTTTATAAGTTTCTAAATTATATTTGAAGCCCCCTACTGAGCTTAAAATTCTACTGTTTTTTGAAAAGCCTATTAGCCACATTATATATTGAAAGAGAATTAATGCTACAGATAGTATATACATATTTTCAATTTTAAATATTACAATTGAAAAAGATAGTGGAGTGAAGATTATTGGCATAATATGAATTAACTGCTTAATTCTTTTAGACTTTATTAAAGTTTCTTCACTTTCAGCATATTCAATTAGTTTTTTTGGATTTTGAAGCTCTTCTTTATATTTACCTGATATGTACTCTATGCTCTGACAAAAATCTAGCTTTTCACTTAATTCTTTTATTGCTTGTTGTCTTAAGGCTATTTCCTCCTCATTGTACTGAGTTTGCAATAAAGTATTAGCTAATCTTGCCCTTCCATTCCAAGTATTAGTTGTATTAATAAGTTGAAACAAAGAACCTTCTCCCACTATGTCCAAGTCAAAGGAGTATCTATGCTCCCTATTTATAAATTCTTCTCCAGTATCATTAAAATCAATCCAGCTTCCATCAATTCTAGCTAGATATTTATTATTTATATCTACAATCCCTTTAAAAAACTTTAGTTTATCTTTAATTGTATTATGATATACTATTAAACAAATAAATAATATAGACAATATACAACCTGTTAATAAGTAAATTTTATCATAATTAGTTTTGATAACAGCATATATGAAATATATAATTGCAGAAAAAGTTATAACCCTAGCAGTACTTAATAAGTTAGATGTTTTATTATATTTCTCAATGCTTTCATTATGCTTTTGTATTCTCGTCATAAATTTATCTTTTATCATAAAAATCATCCTAGTCTTAAAATAATGGTTTCTTTAATATATAATTATTAGATCATCAATATTTATTATGAAACCTATTTATCGTGTAAATCAACAGTAATAAGTTATAAATCCTTACTTAGCTTTAGAGAATGACCATAAATTTCGTACTTGACCCATTACAAGTTTTAAATCCCATTCTTTATTGCTTCTTTCCATGCTATTAGGATCATGAATTAGAACTTTCCCTTCTGAATTCATACCTTTTAATACTATAAAATGACCCTTAGTTGTAAAATCACCTGGTCCTACAGAAGCTATAATAGGTCTTCCATTTTTTAATTCTTTTGTAATTGCCGCTTCATCTAAAATTATTTCTGACGACCTTAATCCAAAACGCTTTGCCCCTTCAGACATTAAAAGCCAACTCGTTCCTACTTCATTTTCAAAATAACCTTTCTTTTCACTATAATCTGATATTACTTTAGGATTTAATGTAGTATCACCTGTTAGTCCAACTGCAACCATAGACAAACAGACTGGTCCACATCCATTTATTGCAATTATATTATCACCATATTGTCTATAACCCCATCTTTTATCCCATTGCAAAAATAATGGAATTTTCCCTTTTTTAAAGTCAGCTAAAACTTCTATATTTTCGTCATAATTTTGGCGATTCAAATAATCCGAAACAAAATCAATTGTTTCAGGATTTTTAACTAATAAATCTAGTACTTCTATAGGATATTCATTAATATTATCAATAATATAATTTATTTTCTTCGAATCTCCCTTCATTTGAGAAAGTTGTGCGATATACTGTCTGTGCATTTCAGTATAACTTATATTTCCATTCCTTTTCTCTATATTTATATTGTCATTTAAATTTGTATAATACAACCATATTTTTGTGCAACCTTTATAACAAATAAAGAGAAAAAAAGTTAATAACACTAAGCGTAATAGTTTAAGTCTTCTTTTTGCCTTTCTCTTTTTTCTCCTTCTATTTCGTACATTTGTAGTATAACCATATCCATCATTAAGCAAATAATCTATATCAACATGAAATGCATCACCGATCGCAATATAATCTTGTACTTCTGGATAGGATTGACCTAATTCCCATTGGACAATCCTCTTCTTTGAAACTCCTATTCTGTTTGCAAATTGTTCCTGTGACAATTTATTATCTAATCTTAGCTTTTTTATTTTTTTTGTAAAACTCAGTTTTATCACCTCACTAATTAAACAAGGCATCTCTTCAGTAAATCCCCCTGATTCCTATTTGTATATAAGCAATTACCTTATTTTCAAATCTAAACTATATAGTTTAATATTATTGTACCATCTTGTCATATTTCATATATAAAAACTTCCTTAATATATTCTTAAGTTTATGTTAAGGTTTTAATTGCTTATTAATAAAACCCATTTATCATTGTCTTTTTGTTTCTTTCTTGGTATAAAAAAATAGACTGCAATCTTTTTGCAGTCTATTTTTGTGGTCATGTATTACAAATCTATAGTATCCCAAACATTCTCATCCCAATCAGCATAATAGCTGCATCAGCTAATATATGAACTATCCACGAATTTATAAAATTCTTGGACTTTGTATCTATATAGTTAAAAATAAAACCTACTGAAACAAGTCCTAGTATAGCTAACATTATTAGCCAAGGATTAAACCAGTTTTTAAAAATACCTATATGGTATAAAGCAAATAAAACTGATGAGAAAATATATGCCAGCTCTTTAAAACCTAGTTCATTTAAATTCAAAAAAATAAACCCTCTAAAAAAGAACTCCTCTAAGAATGAATTAACAAAGGTTATATAAAAAGCCACCAAAAGAAAATTAGTTGGACTCACCTTAGATTTAGTTTGCAGCTCATTAGCAATAGTATTTAAATCTATTACATCCTTTAGAAAAAAATAAACAGTAATAAGAACTATAAAACAAACCATGCCTAACCCTATTCCTAAATATAAATCCTTTTTATTAATCCTAATTCTATTTGATACTGAGGATTTTCTTATTAAAGAAATATAAATATAGGGCAGGGCTGTGAAGAGAATTATTTTACATAGAGTTTTTACTAAGTAGCTCATAACCAATACTTGCTCAATAAAATAGAGCATAATGCAGGCTATAATAGATGAAATAATTATATAATTTTTACTTTTTTTCTTCATGATTCACCTTCTTTTCTAATTTCGAACACCATACAGTTAACACCTAATTTAATATTATCAATTCTTCCATTGTTCTTCAATAACCTACTATTATAAAGTATAAAAAGGCTCCCAGCTAATATTCTAGCAAGGAGCTTAGGGTTACGCTGCTTTTGCAGTTTTTTCTTTGTTAATAAATAGCTTGGGTACCTTGCCTATAAACAGCCATCTCCAATTAAATAATGCAAAGAAGTAACATAGAGACATGGTTAATGTCCAACCTAATCCTACAATTATAATTATAGAGCTTACTCTGCTATATCCAATATGATTTGGAAAATAAGTCATTAGCTTAATTTTAATATATTCCAATACCATTGGATGGGAAAAATATACACCTAATGAATATGTGCCAAATGATTTAATCAATTTCACTAAAGAATTATTTTTATCTTTAATTCTCCTAGTTATCCATACTAAAACGGCAAAAGTCATAACTCCATATATCATATTCATTGGTCTTATTGAGCCGTATCTTTCAAAATAATCTCTGCCTTGAGTCATATAAATATTAAGATACACCTCTCCTAAAAATAATACTAAGGATACAATATATGCAGATATCACTAATTTTATTCTTTTATCAATAAATTCAACTACTTTTTCATAGTTATAAGCTATGATTCCACCAAGTATAAAGTAGAAGAACCACCCTAAAAACGATTTCCAGTAATACGTGTTTATAAAATTAATTATCTTTATTGCAGTAGGTTTCCTAAAGTAAAACTCATATGTAAGTATTCCGGCTTGGAGAACACCGATATATGTAAACACTTTTAATGGCTTATTCATCATGCTTTTTGACAAATATCTAATTAAAACAGGAAAAATAATATAAAACTGAACTATTAGAAAAATAAAATATAAATGTGAAAATGTATTTCCTAGTAATATATTTTTAACAAGTGTCAAAGGCCTATTAAAATCTATAGGAACATTGTACATATAGTTAGAAAATAATATATATCCTATTGACCATAATATATAAGGAATAATTAAGAATTTAACCTTCTTTTTATAAAACCTAGCTGGATCAAATTCTTCTGGTATCCTATAGTTGTAAAAAAGCACAAATCCGGAAACCATCATAAACACAGGTGTACCAAATCTAAAAAATTGATTTAAAAACATCCCAATGTGCATAGCATTGCTATTAAATTCTGAGAATAAGGCAAAACCACCAGTTGCATGTATTGTAAATATACCAAAGGCTGCAATGGCTCTAATGTAATATAGTTCTAATACCTGCTGTCTCTTTTCCAAATCCGTCACATCCTTTAATTTTAATTGATTTAATTTATCAATACTATATTACATTCCTTTGGTTTTTTAGTCAAATTTTATGAAAAAAGCCCTCCTTTTGGAGAGCTTAAATGTACTTTATGGAAATTACTTTATTTTTATCTACATAAAATTCATCACTAAGTCCGTCTACTATGACAAGGCCTCTGCCACAGCATTTAAGTTCTAGTGGATTATAATCGTTCTTATCATATATAAATCCACAGCCTTCATCGACTATTTCAATTTTAATACGTCCATCATATATCTCTAGAAGTAATCTTATTAATTTGTTTGTATCGCAATTATTCCCATGTAATACGCTATTTACTATGAGTTCATTTAATATAAGCCTTATATCAAATAATAGGGACTCGTCCTTTATTATTTTGCAAAGCTGTTTTATTATATCTTCCATTGTTATTTTTACATTGTATAGATCACTTTTTATTGTCTGATTTATTCTAAAATTCAAGGCAAATCCCTTCTATCTATATATAATAAATTATTTATTTTCACTATGATTTTACCCAGAAAAAATTTATTTAATCAGAATAAAATGTTGGTTTATAGCATAATCTTTTGTGACACAATCATATTATACAACAATACTTTCCTTATTGGAATTTCAAAAATAAATAGTATGATTTTTTGTTAGAATATTATATAATAATCATACAAATTTGGTTTAGATACCGCTTTTTGGGGTATCATGAAATTGTACATAAAACTTAGATGAAAGGGGATTATTATGGACAGATATGTATGTATGCCATGCGGGTATGTTTATGATCCAGCAGAAGGAGATCCAGACAACGGAATAGCTCCAGGAACACCTTTTGCAGAATTACCAGATGACTGGGTATGCCCAGTATGCGGTGCAGAAAAGGATATGTTTGAAAAAGAAGAATAGTCTCATTCTTAAACCCCTGAAAAATCAGGGGTTTTGAATTTAAAACATCCAGTTTTCCCACAATATTCGCCTTTATTTTAACCAGAAAACTAGCTATTTAGAAATCTAAAATATATAAAAACTAGGAATCTAATATAAGGCTAATATATTAGATTCCCAGTTTTATTATTTTCATTTGTCTATTTTTTTATTTAAGTATGTATCTCGCACCTACGTTATTCATTGCTTCATAGAAATTTGGGAAGGATACTTTAACACATTCTACATCATTGACAATAGTTTCGCCTTCTGCGATTAAGCCTGCAACAGATAATGCCATTGCATTTCTATGGTCATGATAGCTTTCTACTGTTGTTCCCTGTAGAGGTTGTCCGCCATAGATTGTCATAGAATCCATATCGTCTTCAATTTTCACACCCATTTTAGTAAGTGCTTCTTTCATTACTGCTACACGGTCTGTTTCTTTTGCTCGTGCAATTCCTACTCCTTCAAATCTTGTAACTCCCTTTGCATAGGCAGCTACAACTGATAGCATTGGAAGAGAGTCTGGCATATTAGATAAATTAACTGTTATTCCTTTAAGCTCTTTTCCACCTTTAACCGTAATGCTGTTTTCATTTTTATTAATTGTAATGTCTGCCCCCATTTCAATTAATATATCAACTATTTTTGCGTCTCCTTGTTTGTCTTCTAAACTAAGGTCCTTAATAGTTAATTCTGAATCAGTTAAAACTCCAGCACATAAAGGAAATGCTACTCCTGACCAATCGCTTGGTATAGTAAGATCAAATGGCTTATATTTTTGAGGTCCTTTTACTTCAAAATATTTGTAGCTTTCTTTATCGTATTCTAAGCTTATGCCTGTTTTTTCCATCCAGTCAATAGTCAAATCAATATATGGAGTTTCTTTAGGAGCTTCAACTTCTATCCTAACACCTCCATCAACCATTGGTGCCACCATTAAAATAGAAGATACAAATTGAGATAACCTACCATCAAGTTTTGTAGTTCCTCCCTTAATAGGTCCTTTTATAGCTGCTGGAGGAGCATCTATTTCACTTCTAGTTGTAAAAGCTGTTGCACCTAGCATTTCTAAAGCCTCTAGTAGCTTACGTATTGGTCTTTTTCTTATTTGCTCATCGCCTGAAAGTACACTCCATTCAGGTAATAATGAAGCTAAAGCTGTCATGAAATACAAAGCTGTGCCAGAATTATCAATATCTACAATATCATTTGGAACTTTAAGATTAGAGCCAACTCCTTCAACAATCCATCTATTCTCTTCAATAGTATATTTAGAACCAAATAATTCAGCTGCCTTTAAAGCTGCAACCCCATCTGCACTTGGAAGAGGATTTTTAATAATTGATTTTCCTTCAGCTAAGGTTGCTATAGTTACTGCTCTTATTGTATGGCTCTTGGAACCTGGAACTGATATTGAACCAGAAAGATTTTTCTTTGAAACATATGCTTTCATTAAGTTACCTCCTGTTTGTATATTCTTTAGTTCTTGCTACTCTAAAGGTATGATAGTTTCTATACAACTTTTTCTTTCTTAAAAAGAGAGTTCTTAATTTTATCTATTGAAATAAAGTTTGAAAGTATAGAAAATACAACTGCTATAGTTAACACAATAGTAATAGGCTTAAAGAATAAATCACTAATTACATTTTGAGATGAGCTTATAAGTGACATTGCTCTTCTAAAATTAGAATCCATTATTCCTCCTAATACTAAACCTAAAACCATAGGTGCTACTGCATAGTTTCTTCTTCTCATAACAACTCCAGCAATTCCAAAGATTAGCATTAGCAATATATCAAAAGTGTTTGTACTAGCTGCATATGAGCCTATAATACATAAAACTGAAACTATAGGGAATAAGTGTCTTTGTTCAATAGTAGCAACCTTAGCCAGTAGTGGAGCTACTGTTAATCCTAAAACTAAAATCATTAAACAGCCTATAAATCCACCTGCAAGTATAACACTAAACATTTCAGGAGTTTCACTAAATAGTAAAGGCCCTGGTCTTAGTCCATGAACATAAAATGCTGATAATATCACTGCTGTAACTGCATCTCCTGGAACAGCTAACGTTAGCATAGGTATTAACGCTCCTCCTATACATCCATTATTAGCTGCTTCACTAGCTACGACCCCTTCAACAGCTCCTTCTCCAAATGGTACCTTAGGGTTTTTAGTAGTTTTTTTAGCCTGGTCATATGCAAGAAGAGATGCTACAGGACCTCCTGCTCCTGGAAGAGCACCTATGAATACTCCTATCAAAGATGAACGTATACCTAATGCCCAGTAACTTAGAGTTTCCTTTAAAGGTATCTTTTCTTTAGAAACTGATAGAGCTTTTAACTCTACTGATTTCTGACCAACCTGGTATAATATCTCTGAAAGTCCGAAAAGTCCAATCAATGCTGGAATTATTGAAATACCTCTTTGTAAATTTACATTTCCAAATGTAAACCTACCTATTCCCATAATAGGGTCCATTCCAATTGTACTAATAAAAACTCCTATTAAGGCACTTATCATGCCTTTTGTGAAATTCTTTGAAGTCAAAGAACCTACAGTAGTTAATCCAAAAAGGGCTAAAAGGAAATAATCTATTGGTGAAAATGCTAATGCAAGCTTAGCAACTTGTTTTGCACTAACTGCTAATATAAGTAGTCCAATTAAAGTTCCTAAAAACGAATAATAAGCTGCTGTTTTAAGTGCTAATAAAGCTCTACCTTTTTTAGCCATAGGGTACCCATCTAGAGTAGTTGCTACTGAAGAAGGCGCACCTGGAATATTTATTAAAATTGCTGTAACTGCTCCTGAGTAAACTCCAACTGTAAATACTCCCATGATAAGGGCCATAGCATTATTTACATCCCAAGTAAACGTAACAGATACTAGCAAAGCTGTGGCCATAGTTACTGAAAGACCTGGCATAGCTCCTACAAAGAGTCCAGCTACTGAGCCTATAACTACTAACATAATAAAATTCAGGTCTATAATAGAAATAATATCTTTAATCAAACTATTCAGCTCCTTTCCTTTCTTCTAAATTTATGGGAGAAAGACATCTAGTAAATTCCCGAACAAATATTGTATAAGTAATGGAGTCACAACAGACATTGATACTAATAACCACCATTTTCTTTCACCTAAGATCCATAAAAACAAAAGTAAATAAATAATAGTAGCCACGACAAAATGAAGCTTCGGAAGAATAAGTAAATATATAAAGGATAGTAAAATAATAAGTAAAAGTTGTTTCCAATTTTCTACACGATCAGATTCTGTTTTAGCATTAGACATTTTAATACCCTTAATTAACAATGATATTGAAAATAATAATGATAGTACTGTAATAATTAAAGGGAACAATGCAGGGGATAGAGCCCAAGATTGATTATTGTGTAGAAAATAAGATTCCTTTATAAAGAAAATACTTATTAAAGAAAGCAGCAATCCTTCTATAATTTCATTGTTTTTTAGAATTGAATCCCTTTTAATAGTAATCCCTCCCTAATAATATTTTTAATAGGTAGTTAATAACTTTAAATAATGACATCTATACTTATGTAGTTTCATTAGCTAAATAATTTTCTCCCTCTTCTAGGAGAAGAGGGAGACTTAAAACTATTTTAGATAAGTAATTATTCTGTAAATCTTTCAATTCCAAATTCTTCAGGACTATGTTGAGCTGCACCTGCGTCATATAAAAGCCATGAAGTAATTGAAGTAAATTTAGCCCAGTATTCATCTATTTCTTCTACTGTTAAATTGTCTAAAGTTGTATATGATTGAGATTTAACGAATTCTTGCCACTCTGGCTCTTGAAGAGCCTTGTTAGCTGCATCAATTAAAACATTTTTCACGTCATTAGGAGTTCCCTTTTTAACTAACAAACAGTTAGGGAAATATAATGGCAAGTATGAAGCTGCGTCAGGAAGCACATCTGTAATCGGTGGAACATCTGGTAATGCAGCAGACTTTTCCTTGTCATATACAGCTAGTGCTCTTAAGTCGCCTACCTCTAGGTAGTCTTTTACTGTACCATAGTTTCCAAAAGTAAATTCTACTTCTCCACTTAGAGTTGCAATCATTGCTGGATTTCCACCGCCATATGGTGTCATTGATACATCTAATCCTAACTCCTTAAATAAAAGTCCTTGAATATGACCACTTGCACCAGGACCTGAATAAGACATTTTAATTTTCCCGGGATTTGCTTTAATGTCAGCTACTAATTCTTCAAAAGTATTGTATGGTGAATTTTTAGGAACTACAACAACCTTTAAATCTTGAATTAACATTTTTAATGCATCAAAATCTTTAAATCCTAATTTACTAGTTCCCATT
>CAZUFW010000064.1:0-688 GCA_964619895.1 uncultured Clostridia bacterium
ATTCCCTACCGGCGGTAAAGCCCGCGAGCCGTAAGGCAGATTCGGTGAAACTCCGAGGCCGACAGTAAAGTCTGGATGGAAGAAGATTAGAAAAGCAGTCTATAGTTATCAGCCATATTTTGGAGCTGATACAAGATTGTATATATGTAGTTGCTTATAGGCCCTGAATAATATTCAGGGCTTTTTTATTTTTCAAAATAGCAAGAGTTTTTTGCTTGTTGGTAACAATATACTTAGAGGTGTTGACAATATGGATAAAAAGTATATGGAGAGAGCTTTGGAACTAGCTAAAAAAGGTGCTGGATATACAAATCCTAATCCCCTTGTGGGAGCTGTTATAGTGAAAGACGGAAAAATTATAGGAGAAGGATATCATGAAGTTTATGGAAGTCATCATGCAGAGATAAATGCATTTAAAAATGCCACTGAGGATGTAGAAGGTGCAACTATGTATGTTACTCTTGAGCCCTGTTCACACTATGGCAAGACTCCACCCTGTGCCAATGCTATTGTGGAAAAAGGACTGAAAAAGGTTGTTATAGCTCTTGGAGATCCAAATCCTGAAGTAGCAGGAAAAGGTATAAAAATTTTAAGAGATAGTGGAATAGAGGTTGTTACTGGAGTTTTGGAAGAAAAAAGCAGAAAGCTTAATGAAATATTTTTAAAGTATATAACTACAAAGCTTCCA
>CAZUFW010000064.1:698-15522 GCA_964619895.1 uncultured Clostridia bacterium
ACTAAAGACTGCCATGACTTTAGATGGGAAAATAGCCACAAGTACAGGAGACTCAAAATGGATAACAAATGAAGAATCAAGAAAGTATGTTCACTGGTTAAGGCATCGAGTTTCGGCAATAATGGTTGGAATAGGTACTGTGCTTCAGGATAATCCATACCTGAACACTCGATTAGATGATGGCAAATGCAATGATCCCATAAGAATCATTGTAGATAGTAATGCAAGAATACCACTTGGGTCAAATGTGTTAAATATTAGTTCAGATGCAAAAACAATTATTGCTACAACTGAACTGGCACCAAAGGAAAAAATTAAAGAGCTTGAAAGCAAAGGCGCTGAGGTGATTATAACTCCCTTAAGCAATAATCGGGTGGATTTAAATTTCCTTATGAAAGCTTTAGGAGAAAGAAAAATAGACAGCGTTTTACTAGAAGGCGGAAGTGAATTGAACTACTCAGCTATAGATTCAGGTATCATTGATAAAGTAAATGCTTTTATAGCGCCTAAACTTATTGGAGGAAGAGAAGCTAAGACTCCAATTGGAGGGGAGGGAAGGAATTTAATGAAGGATGCTATAAGATTAAATAATATTGAGATTCATAAATTTGGTGATGACATAATGATTGAAGGTTATTTACGGGGAGAGTGGTAAGCAATATGTTTACTGGAATAGTAGAAGAAATAGGCAAGGTTCAGTCCATAGTCAAATCAACGAAGTCTGCAAAAATTATTATTAAGGCAAATAGGGTTCTAGGAGAAACCAAGCTAGGAGATAGCATAAGTACAAATGGTGTATGCCTCACAGTTACGGAAATTACACCTAATAGCTTTACAGTAGATGTTATGGCAGAAACTATGAGAAGAAGCAACCTGCATATCTTATCTCCAGGAGATGAAATTAATCTTGAAAGGGCTCTAAGCGTTGGAGATAGATTAGGAGGTCACCTAGTTAGCGGGCACATAGATGGTATGGGAACCATATCAAATTATGAAAATGAAGATAATGCAGTATGGGTAACAATATCCACTTCTCCAGAGATATTAAGATATATAGTTCAAAAGGGTTCAATCACAATAGACGGAATAAGTTTAACTGTTGCCTATGTAGATGAAAGTGTATTTAAGGTTTCCATAATTCCACATACTAAGGAAGTTACAACACTGCTTAGAAAAAAGGTAGGAGCCATTGTCAATTTAGAGTGTGATATGGTAGGCAAATATATTGAAAAGCTGCTTTTATCTAAAGAACAAGCACCTGTTAAACAAGGAATAGACATGAATTTTCTAAGCAAGCATGGGTTTGCATAGAAGCAAAAGGAGGATGAAAAATGTATAAATTTAATACCATAGAAGAAGCTTTAGAAGATATTAAAAATGGAAAAATAATAGTAGTTGTAGATGATGAAGATAGAGAAAACGAAGGTGATTTGTTAATGGCAGCCGAAAAGGTTAGTCCTGAATCAATTAACTTCATGGCTAAGCATGGAAGAGGGTTAATCTGTATGCCTATTATAGAAGAAAGGCTTAGAGAACTTAATATTGGTCAAATGGTAGAAAGGAATACAGATTCTCATGAAACAGCCTTTACAGTATCTATTGATGCTGCAGAAACTACAACAGGAATATCTGCACATGAAAGAGCTTTAACCATTAAGAAATTTCTTGATTCTAAAGCAACGGAAAAAGACTTTAAGAAACCAGGACATATCTTTCCGCTACAGGCTAAGAAAGGCGGAGTTTTAAAGAGGGCGGGCCATACGGAGGCCGCAGTTGATTTAGCATCCTTATCTGGCTTGTACCCAGCAGGAGTTATATGCGAGATTATGAATGAAGATGGAACAATGGCAAGAGTACCTCAGTTAATGGAATATTGTAAAAAACATGATTTGAAAATAATAAAGATTGCTGATTTAATAGCCTTTCGACGAAAAAGGGAAGTATATATAAAAAGGGCAGCAGAAGCAAATATGCCAACAAGGTATGGTGAATTTAAAATCATTGGCTATGAAAATACATTAAATGGTGAACATCATGTTGCTTTAGTCAAAGGTGATGTTGCGGATGGTGAGCCAGTTTTAGTCAGAGTCCACTCAGAATGTCTTACTGGTGATGCTTTTGGATCTTTAAGATGTGATTGTGGTGAGCAATTTGCTTCAGCTATGAAGAAAATCGAAGAAGAAGGAAGAGGGATTCTACTGTATATGCGTCAAGAAGGGAGAGGAATTGGCCTTATTAACAAAATAAGAGCTTATTCACTTCAGGATAAAGGAATGGACACAGTAGAGGCAAACCTTGCTCTTGGTTTTCCAGAGGACATGAGAGATTATGGAATAGGAGCTCAGATATTAGCTGATTTAGGAGCAAAGAAAATAAAGCTTATGACTAATAATCCTAGAAAAATTAAGGGACTATCAGGTTATGGCATAGAAATTGTAGATAGAGTACCTATACAGATGAAGTGCAATGAAAGAAATGAGTATTATTTAAAAACAAAGAAAGCAAAGCTTGGACATATGTTAAATTTTAGGGAGGAAAAATAATATGAGAACATTCGAAGGAAATTTAATTGCACAAGGATTAAAGTTTGGCATTGTTGTAGGGAGATTTAATGAGTTTATTGGCGGAAAGCTTTTAGCTGGAGCTATTGATGCTTTAAAGAGACATGGTGCAGAAGAGGATAATATCGAAATTACCTGGGTGCCTGGAGCATTTGAAATACCGATTGTTGCTAAGAAAATGGCTAAAACGCAAAAATATGACGGGGTAATATGCCTTGGTGCCGTTATAAGAGGTTCTACACCACACTTTGACTATGTATCAAGTGAGGTATCAAAAGGTATTGCTAATGTATCATTAGAAACTGAAATCCCTGTAATATTCGGAGTGCTGACAACAGATACTATTGAACAGGCAATAGAGAGAGCAGGCACAAAAGCTGGAAATAAGGGATATGATGCAGCTGTTACTGCTATAGAGATGGCGAATATTATTAAGCAGTTTTAGCATGGACAGGTTTTGAAGCTTTAAATTGTTTTGTGATTTATTGTAAAAAGAAAACTACTCCTTTTATATTGAATAATTATAATATATATGATAACATTGTTTTGAAATTAAATATAAGATTAAGTACTAGGGGGGCTGGAGAGACCAGCTGAGATTAAGACTCGATAAAGTCTTTGACCCTTAACCTGATCTGGATAATGCCAGCGTAGGGAAGTTATATTTACTTGTGTTATGTATTAAGCATAAGTCCTTATTTTGGGATTTATGCTTTTTTTATTTTATCTCAAACATCCTCTAGTACGTAGATTTTGAAAGGAGGGATGTTCATGTCAACGAGAAAGCTTACCCTATGTGCTTTTCTTATAGCCATTGGAACATTAACAGGTCATATATTTTATATTCCTATAGGCGTTGCAAAGTGTTTTCCCATACAACACACCATTAATATACTATCAGCTGTAATTCTAGGACCTTGGTATGCAGTTGCTAATGCATTTGTAACTTCTCTACTTAGAAATAT
Organism: uncultured Clostridia bacterium; assembly: GCA_964619895.1. Taxonomy (GTDB): domain Bacteria; phylum Bacillota; class Clostridia; order Tissierellales; family Proteiniboraceae; genus Proteiniborus. The sequence goes on from CAZUFW010000064.1 coordinate 4,225, forward strand.
ACTTGGAACAGGCTCTTTATTAGCTTTTCCAGGCAGCATGATAGGCGCATTTTTAGCAGGAGTTTTATATAAGAAGACCGGGAAACAGATAATGGCTTCATTAGGTGAAGTATTGGGAACTGGGCTTTTAGGCGGACTAGTTGCATATCCAGTTGCGAAGCTGATTATGGGAAAGGATGTGGCTATTTTCTTCTTTGTATTGCCCTTCATGGTTAGCACTATTGGCGGCACCATAATTGGCAATGGATTATTAAAAGTATTAGTTTCAAGTAAGTTATTAAAAAACAGTAAATAGGGGTGCTTATATATGAAAAATGTATTAACTATAGCTGGTTCAGATAGCAGTGGTGGAGCTGGAATACAGGCAGATCTAAAAACCTTTTCTGCACATGGGGTTTTTGGAATGAGCGTAATTACTGCTATTACAGCTCAAAACACACAAGGAGTTTTTGGAGTACAGGATATTTCAGTAGATATGATAGAAAAGCAGATTGACGCAATATTCGATGACATAAGAGTTGATGCTTTAAAGATAGGCATGGTATCACAAATAGAAACCATAAAAGCCATATCAGGTAAGCTAAAGCAATATTCTCCTGAAAATATCGTATTAGATCCTGTTATGATATCAAAAAGTGGATATGATTTGCTTGTGCCAGAGGCAAAAGAAACTCTTATAAGGGAGCTTTTACCTTTAGCTATAATAGCTACGCCAAATATTCCTGAAGCCGAGGTTATATCTGGAGTGAGTATAAACAGCTTAAAGCAAATGGAAGAGGCGGCAGTAAAAATACATTCACTAGGAGCAAAAAATGTTCTTATAAAGGGTGGTCATATGGAAGATGACGCAACTGATGTACTTTATAATGGGAGCAAATTTATATATTTCAAATCAGAAAGAATAAATACAAAAAATACTCATGGTACTGGATGTACTTTATCATCAGCTATTGCTTCTAACCTTGCCAAAGGCTTTACAATAGAAGAATCAGTTGCTAATGCTAAGGATTATATAACTACTGCAATAAAGCATTCTTTATCTCTAGGAAAAGGTGTTGGACCTACAAATCATTTTTATACACTATATAAAAAGGCTGGTGTAATAAGTGAATAATGCAGAAAACAATAATTTTTCTCTAATAAGTTTTTTTATGCTTTGGTTTGGTGCATCAATATCTATAGCAGAAATTCTAACTGGCGGATTACTAGCTCCAATTGGATTTAAAAATGGATTGATTGCAATTTTAGTTGGCCACTTAATTGGTACAGCTATTCTAATATTAGGTGGGATAATAGGTGCAGAAGAAAAGCTTCCATCTATAATGTCTACTAGAATATCGTTTGGGTTATATGGTTCCTACCTATTCTCTATTCTAAATGTATTGCAGCTTATAGGGTGGACTTCGGTAATGATAATATCGGGGGCGAGATCAGTAAACCAGATAACTAAAATACTATGGTCATTTGACAATATGACTGTTTGGAGTCTAGTAATAGGCGGGCTTATATGTTTATGGATAGTAATAGGCAGCAAGGGGTGGAAAAAACTTAATCTTTTTGCCGTGTCTCTTCTATTTGTATTAACTATAGCATTAAGTACTATTATCTTTAAAAACAACGAATTATTTACTAAAATTCCTACTGGAGACATAACATTCGGAACTGCAATGGAGCTAAATGTAATAATGCCTCTTTCTTGGTTACCATTAATTGCTGACTATACTAGAAATGCAAAGAGAAAAACAGACGGGATAATAGGAAGTTTTGCAGGATATTTCATAGGCAGCTGCTGGATGTATGCTATAGGTCTTGGAGCTGCAATAGTAGCTGGAGATCCGGATCCAAGTGCTATGATGCTTGCTGCAAATCTAGGGATAGTTGCTCTAGGCATAGTAGTTCTATCTACAGTAACAACAACATTTTTAGATGCTTATTCTGCAGGTGTTACATTTTTAAATATTTTACCGAAGCTTGATGAAAGAAAGATAGCAACGATAATGGGTATCATAGGAACCTTAATTGCAATAGTATTTCCAATCGAGCAATATGAAAACTTCTTATATGCAATAGGCTCCGTATTTGCTCCGCTGTTTTCTGTTCTCCTAACTGATTATTTTATTATTAAAAAGAATAGAAAACTACAGGAAGACCTTCTTGTAAATTGGGGAGCAACTATAGTATGGATAATTGGTATCATACTATATTATCAATTTATTAAATTTGACTTCATAATGGGGGCTACAGTTCCTGTTATGATAATAACTTCAATAATATACTGTCTAAGCTGGAGAGTGACGTTAGGATGGAAATACTACAAGAAGTCGCAAGACTGCTGCCAAAAATAAGAGAAACAAAACCGTTAATTCATCACATTACGAATTTTGTCACTATAAATGATTGTGCAAATATAACTCTTGCTATAGGTGGTTCACCTATTATGGCATATGATGAAACAGAGGTAGAGGAGGTTGTATCAATGTCATCCTCTTTGGTTCTGAATATAGGTACATTGAGTTCCAACACTGTTAAATCTATGATACTAGCAGGGAAAAAGGCAAATAGACTAAATATACCCGTTATTCTTGATCCTGTAGGAGTTGGTGCAACTAGGTTAAGGAGTAAAGCCATAGAAGATATATTATCTAACGTAAAAGTTACTGTAATCAAAGGCAATATGTCTGAAATAAAAATTATTTCTGGATTAGAAGTGGAAATAAGAGGAGTAGATTCTATAGCAAATAGCGAAGAAAGTGAAAAAACTGCAAAGGAATTAGCATCAAGGCTAGGATGTATAGTTGCTATAACTGGAAAGAAAGATGTTTTATCAGATGGCAATAAAGTTTTTTATATAAATAATGGTCATGAAATGTTATCAGAAGTAACTGGAACTGGCTGTATGACATCTTCTCTAATAGCCTCTTATTGTGGTGTTACTAGTGACTACCTGGCAGCCGCTGTGGGAGGAGTAATATCCATGGGGATTGCAGGTGAAATGGCTTTTAAATCATTGAAAGATAATGAAGGTATAGGAAGTTTTAAAGTAAAATTATTTGATAACATTTACAACTTAAATTCAGATACCATAATGAAAGTAGGTGAAATTAGTGTTTAATAAATCAAAGATTAATTATACTTTATACTTAGTTACTGATAGGAATGTTCTAGGTAATAAAGATTTATGTGAGAGCTTAGAACAAGCTATTCAAGGTGGCGCAAGTTTAGTACAGCTAAGGGAGAAAAACGCTACAACTAGAGAATTTTATAATATTGCTTTAAAGGTAAAGGAAGTAACAGATAAATACAGTATTCCACTTATAATTAATGATAGGTTGGATATAGCTTTGGCTGTAGATGCAGACGGTCTTCATATAGGACCTGATGATATTCCTGTAAAGATTGCGAGAAACCTGCTAGGACCTGATAAAATATTAGGCGTATCTACATCAAATATCGATGAAGCACTTGAAGCACAAAGCCAAGGTGCTGATTATCTAGGAGTAGGGGCAATGTTTCCTACAAAAACAAAAAAGGACACTGAAAGTGTAAGCCTTAGAGAATTGCAACTAATTAAATCCTCTATTCAAATACCAGTAGTAGGCATAGGCGGAATCAATGAGTTAAATGCTAAAGAAGTAATGAATACAGGCGTTGACGGTATTGCTGTTATATCAGCTGTTTTAGGGAAAAATGATGTCTATGCTGCTGCTAAAAATCTTTACAATATAATATCTTAATTTGTTTTGGTTCCTTGAAGTGTCGTTTTGTTTTACCCCCTAATAAAAAGCTATTAGATATTGTCTAATAGCTTTTGTATTTTTATATTAAACATAATGTTAGTAGGATAAAAGCTTTCACCGTTGATTAATTATACCCCATATTGGCCACTCATGCTATCTTTAAAAAGAGGTATGTGTGGTGGGTTGAATGTAAAAGCAGCAAATATAGCGATGAGCAAGATTAGTATGCAAATAGAAATTTGACTTTTTATGCCTTTGCCATATTTATAAATATGAGATCCTATAAGTTGACCTATTGTAATGCTTAAGAGTAAGTCAAATATATCAAGTACTAAGGATTCTATGCCAAAAGCTTGTGTATATGTATAGTAAAATGCAAGTGTTATTAGCATGGAAATAACTATGGAAACTACACTTGCAAAAAACCATTTGTCTTTGTTTAAATCGTATTTTTTATGATTTATGAAATAATAAACACTCCACCAACCAATTATGGGGAGTAATAACATTTTAAGATGTTCCCATATACTTTCATTCACTGGCACAAACATACCCATTACTTTAACTTTACCTGTTAAATCATATATGAAATGCATTATCCCCCCAATTACAAATAATGCTGGTATGCCAAATATCAGCCACTTTTCTGGTTGCGATAATTTTTTATTATCCATAAATATCAACTCCATTCTATTTAATATTATATGTGAACTAGCTTTCATTAATGCAAGGAGACGTTTTTTATATTTTTCCCTTGTTCTTGATACCAATGTTCAAAACGACAATGTAAACCCAAAATAACATTTTCAAATAAAATTATCAGACTATTGACTTGTCATATGTTATTGGATATAATACTACTAATTTAATATCTGCATAACAAAGATTTGTGGTATTTCACATTTCGGAGTATAAGAAATAATAGCTGTGATAAGAATTAGTAGCAATCAGGATGCCAAACAGAAAGTTACCAGGTGATGAGAGGTGCATGGATAGCGATTGTGAATACATCTTTGAGCTTTGCACCGAACAGTTTCACTCAGTAGGCTGCAACGGAAATCAGCACTCGTTATCGTGCTAGGGTATCTCATCTTATGATGATGTACTCGATAAGGTAAGTAATGTGAATTACTTACGAATTTAAGGTGGTAACACGAGATGTCATCTCGTCCTTTTGGAAACAAAAGGGCGAGTTTTTTTATTTCCAGCTTTTTTTCTTATAGACCTTGCAAATATTGAAAATAATATTTCAAGGAGATGTTAAATATGTTAATGCCAGAAGAACAGATACGAATTATATTAAAAGGGGTGCATACTCTTGTAAGTGAGGAAGAGCTGCTTTTAAAACTCAAAAAATCCTTTGAGAGAAATGAACCACTAACAATCAAACTAGGACTTGATCCATCCGCACCAGATATTCATCTAGGCCATGCAGTTGTGCTGCGTAAAATCAAACAAATGCAAGATTTAGGGCATCGTGCGGTGATTGTCATTGGTGATTTTACTGGAAAAATTGGTGATCCTACTGGAAAATCTAAAGGCAGGGTTGCACTAACTGATGAACAGGTAAAGGAAAATGCCAAAACCTATTGTGAGCAGATATTTAAAGTACTTGATAAAGATAAAACTGAAGTGAGGTTTAATAGTGAGTGGCTTTCTAAACTTAATTTTGAAGATGTAATTAAGCTTGCTGCCACTACTACAGTTGCTAGGATTTTGGAACGAGATGATTTTCAAAAAAGGTACGAAAATCAAGTTCCTATAGGGATTCATGAATTTTTCTACCCACTAATGCAGGCATATGACTCAATCGAACTTAAAGCAGATATTGAGTTGGGTGGCACCGATCAAACTTTTAACATTCTAATGGGAAGAACGCTTCAAAAAACTTTTAATCATGAGCAACAGATTGCCATATTTATGCCTATACTTGAAGGCTTAGATGGTGTGGAAAAGATGAGTAAAAGCCTTGGTAATTACATTGGTGTTAGTGAACCTGCTGAGGTGATGTTTAAAAAGGTAATGGAGGTACCTGATACACTTATCATAAAATATTTTGAACTTGCTACAGATGAGCATCCTAATGAAATTGAGAAAATCAAGGCAGAACTTAATGATGGTACAAATCCTAGGGATATTAAATACCGTCTAGCTAAAATCATAACGTCACTTTACCATACACCAAATGAAGTAGAAAAGGCAGTTGAATATTATGATGTAGCCTTTGGGAAAAAAGCTATTCCAGATGATATCCCAGAACTTTTGCTTGAGAGTGATAAAGAAACTGTTGCAGATAATATTTCACAGCTAATAAAAATGAATTTAGTAAAAAGTAAAAGCGAATTTATTCGATTAGTAGATCAAGGTGGTGTTCAGTTGAACAGCGAAAAACTGACATCAGATGATATGAACAGGGTTATTATTCCTAATGATGTCATGAAAATTGGGAAAAAACGGTTTGTAAAATTTATAAAATAATTTTGAGGTTTGAAAAATTTCAAATAAAGCTTCCAAAACGTCTATTCAATTGTTTCCTTTAAGATTTTCCTATGGTTTTGCATTAAATGGAGAATCAGATGAAGTTCATATGTAGATAGTATAGAAGAGCTGAAAAAATATTTACAAGCCAGCATAAAGGTTATTATTTAACTATAATAGATGTAATCGTGGTGAGGATGACATAAAGCTAATAAAGATTAAGAGGAAACATATTAAAATTATAAAAAGGAAAACTAATTATAATACTATGAAAAGTCTATGAAGGATAGACGTTGGAGGGAGTTATAATTGCATTTTATTATAGAACTTCTTAATCATTACGGATATATAGTTTTGCTAGTTTCGTTAATGTTGGAATTGATTGCACTTCCACTTCCAGGTGAAGTTCTTATGACCTATTGTGGATTTCTTGTCAGTCAACAAAGATTAAATTGGTTTTTAAGTATAATAACTGCATCTTCTGGGGCAATTATAGGTATTACAATAGCATATTTTGCTGGAAGTATATTAGGTGTTCCATTTTTCAAAGGATATGGTCATTACATTCATTTAGACTCTAATAAGCTGGAAAAAACGTCATCATGGTTTAACAAGTATGGAAATAGACTATTAATTATTTCATTTTTTATACCTGGAGTTAGACATATTACCGGATATTTTTCAGGGATAACGAAGATTTCTTACAAAAAATTTGCAATAAATGCTTATATAGGTACTTTTCTATGGACCACTACATTTATTTCCTTGGGAAAAATTTTGGGAAGAAATTGGGAACGCTACCACGGTATCATTACTAAATATTTAATTATAGGTGGTTTGATAGTAGCTTTAGTTATAATAGTTATCTATATTTATAGGAATTTTAAACAGCAAATCATCAATTATACTATAAGAATACTTCGTGATAGTATAAAAATATTTAATACATTAGGTAAGATTAAAGTTGCAATAGCAGGGGTTGCATTAGTTTTCTTAATTTTCTTAGGTATTGTAATCGGTCTAATTCAAGACTATTTAGCAAATGAGTTTAGCCAATTTGATAGTTTAGTATCATTATTAATAAAATCTATATTTTCAAAAGAATGGTCAGATATAATGAATATATTTGATGGATTAACTTCCTATCAGTTGTTAATACCATTAATTACACTGTTACTTATTTGGATTTTGGTTAAAGGCACAGACAAATTTCTTGAAATACGATTTATGCTTTTGACAATTTTAGGTGGAGAAGTTTTGCAATTAATATTAAGAAATATTTTTAGACGTGTAGGACCATCGGAATTATTAACACAAACCACTAAGTATACGTTCCCAAGTGAGCAATCTTTAATGGCCATTGTTACATATGGTTTTTTATCTTTTATGATTATACGCCATGCAAAGAAAGCTTGGCTTGGAACTGTTACTGTAGCAGTAACTTTGGTAATTTGCTTAATTGTAGGGTTGAGCTCACTATTTTTTCAAATTGAATATCCAAGTGATGTTTTTTCAGGCTATATTTTTGGAGGAGTATGGCTATCCTTAAATATCATACTATTAGAAGTTTATCGTATACTACCTAAGATAAAATGATGTTATATAAACACATGCATATTCCTCAGAATCCCCCCATTGCCCACCTGCACTTATACCTAAAAAACCAGCAGGTTGGCAATCTGTTTTTTTGAAAAGCTCAATAAAGCTGTTCATTGTTCCATCTTTCCAGGCTTTATCCCATATTTGTAGTATAATTTCGAATGCCTTTGATGTATTAACGCGGTTTCTTATTCCTGATACCTTAAATGCTGGCCATTCTTCAATTTGATAATTCATGTTCATATCCTCACTCCCTATTAAAATCATATCCTATTAAATTTATACTCGCCCGACATTTAGTGCCACATTTTATCTGATGTTAACTATGAGGTAATTTGTTTTATAATATTGTATTGATAAGCAAATTTTACTAAACTCTTTATGCAATATCAAGTATTATGTCATTTGTATGGAAATAAACCTATAACTTACCGACTTAAAGATAACTTTATGGAAATGAGAGTTTCTTAAAGAATTACATCTATGGGAAATGATTATAATAACATATATGATAGACTTTCAAATGGAAAGTTGATGGGAGCTTTAGGTTAAGTAGACGAGATATTTTTATACAATATGATCTTAATTATTTAGGTTATTATATCTATATATTTTTTAGAGAATGGGGAAAATACATTGTAAATCATATTTATAAAAAAGGATGGAAATGATGTTAAGACCCTCAAAACTTTTACTATACTTTCTTACTATTGTAATAATAATGGTGATAATAGGTTTTATAGTTAATAAGCAATATAGTTTTATTTATAATATAGTATTTATATATATTGCATATGTACTGATATTTTACTGTGAAAAAAAAGGAATTATAGAGGTTACTAACTTAGTTAATTTCTTAATAGTTCTTACTATTATTTTGCATTTAGTCGTTGGACAATATTTAAATTTCTATGAAACAAATACATATTTTGATAAAGGCTTACATCTAGTAGGAATTTTCTCAGTATCTTTATTTGCTTATCAAGTTTTAGTGTCATTAGTTGGAAGACACCCTAGTTCTAGATTGATAGCATTTGTTCTTGTTAGTTCTATAGGTATAACTATAGGAGTTTTCTGGGAAATATTAGAGTTTGCTATTGATACTATATTCAATATCTCTAGTCAAAAGGGTTTAATTGACACAAACCTTGACTTAATATTTAATGTGCTTGGAGCAAATCTTGCAAGTCTCAGCATAATAATGGGGAGAAGAGATATTTAAATAGAGTGGTTTAACAAATGGATTTCCCGGAAGGAAGTTAATAACTCCATCTGGCAAACCAGCTTCTTTGAATAGTTGATACACTACATATGACGAATAAACTGCATTAGATGCAGGCTTCCAAAGAACGGTATTACCTACGATAGCAGGGGGCCTACTAGATTGCTGCCTATGGCTGTAAAATTAAAAGTTAGCTCAAAAATTGCACTCTAAGTAACATATATAATAACTTTTAGTAAGGGATATTAAATGCTATAATACAATTGTTAATAATTTTAAGAGATTGTGTATCATGATTTTGATAGAATCAAACTTTATAAAAAGTGCTGTAATATACGAGATTATCTTAATTAGATTAAGGTATTGTAATATATAGAGATATATGGTAAAATATAAGTAACTTTATGAACGGAGGGTTGCTTAAAAATGAACAATAGATTCCGATTTTATACTTTATGTAACTAATTTAATAGTGCTTAAAGGCTCTACCTATGTGTAGGGTAATCGGGATTGGTCTGCCTATTTTTAAGAAAACCTTATTAACAATATATAAATGCTTTTAAGGAGTAGGGACAAATCTACTCTTTTTTTGTGTTTATAAAAAATAGAATGATAACGAGTAGAGAATAAACAAAATTTTCTTAATGAAATGTGTAACTAAGATTGAGTTTTCCTGTTTTTGTTATATATTTTCCGTTTACTCAATGCACAGGTAGCAAGCCTGTGTTTTTTTATGACCTAACCCGATTTTCCGAACGCTTTTATCGGAAAATCGATGGTAGGTCAAACGCACCAAGTACCAAATTTGAACGACCGAAGAGAGTTAACAAATTTGAGTTGCTTGACTACGTATATTCTAAATGAATGGAGGAAGATATTATGGAACAAAAACAGAAAGCAATAATTGCAGGTATTAATCTTAACAATCAGGAGGACTTTACAAACTCAATGGAGGAACTAATCAATTTGGCTGATGCATGTGATATAGAGGTAGTTGGCGAAGTTACTCAAAAACTGGATAGAGTGAACAAATCACATTATTTGGGCAAGGGAAAGATATTAGAGTTAGTAGCATTACTTGATGAGACGGATGTAGATATGGTGATTTTTAACGATGAACTATCACCTTCGCAAATTCGTAACCTAGAAGCAGCTTTAGGATGCAAAGTAATAGACAGAACTATTTTAATTCTTGATATCTTTTCTCAGAGGGCAAAAACAAAAGAAGCACAGCTTCAAGTAGAAATAGCAAAATTACAGTACATGCTGCCACGGCTTATTGGCTTAGGAGAATCACTAGGTCGTCAGGGTGGAGGTGCTGGATTTATAAACAGAGGTTCTGGAGAAACAAAGCTTGAGCTAGATCGTAGAAAGATTGAGGATAGAATCACTAGACTTAATAAGGAACTTGAAACACTTGTAGTTCAACGTCAGAACCAAAGGAAGAAGCGTAAAAAAATAGAAGCGCCAGTTATTGCCTTAGTAGGATATACAAATGCAGGCAAATCAACTATTATGAATGCTATGATAGATTTGTATCATCCATCGACTGATAAGCAGGTTTTTGAAAAGAATATGTTGTTTGCTACGTTAGAAACCTCTGTAAGAAGCATTAAATTGCCAGATAATAAATCCTTCTTGCTAACCGATACAGTAGGTTTTATCAGTAAGTTACCTCATCAGCTTGTAAAAGCATTTCTCTCAACCTTAGAAGAAGTTGCTGAAGCCGATATACTGATTCATGTTGTTGATTATTCAAATCCTAATTATGAACAGCATATAGAAGTTACAGAGAAAACATTAAAAGAACTGGGTGCAGATAATATTCCTATTATTTATGCTTATAACAAGGTAGATTTAGTAGATGGTGAGGTCCCAAGAGATGAAGAAGGTTGCGTATATATCTCTGCTAAAAACAAAGCTGGAATAGATAAGTTAGTAGATGAAATTTGCAAAAAAACTTTCAAGCAGTATGTCAATTGTAGGATGCTAATTCCCTATGATAAAGGAAATATACTATCATATCTTAAGAACAACGCCAATATTAGTTCAACTGAGTATAACAGTGATGGAATAGCGATATCATTAGAATGTAAGGAAGCTGATTATAAAAGATATAAACAATTTGTGAGATAGATTGGCTCACATGAGAAGAAGTTAGTTTTCCGATCGAGGTGAAGATTCACCTTGGTCGGCTTTTTTAATAGTTGATGACTCGCCACGCACACTTGCGACTTCAGTCGTGAGTTAGTGGCGAACTTA
>CAZUFW010000065.1:0-14678 GCA_964619895.1 uncultured Clostridia bacterium
TGTAACAAATTTCATATCATGCTCTACAAGAAGTATTGCACAATTATATTTGTCTTTTATTTCTTTTACTATATTTATTAGGTCTAATGTCTCTACTTCATTTAAACCAGCTGCAGGTTCATCTAATATTATAAGCTTAGGGTTACACATAAGTGTACGAGCAAGCTCTATTTTTTTTAGCACTCCATATGGTTGACCTGCTACAAGCTGATCTTTTATATCATAAAGCCCCATATACTTAAGTACTTCCTCTGCTTTTCCTCTAAGTTCTTCTTCCTCCTTTCTTGCTTTCGGAAGCTTTAATATCTGACTTAATAATGAAGCCTTAAACTCTATATGTGAGCCAATAAGTATGTTGTCAACTACTGTCAATTCCCTTATAAGCTCTAGATTCTGAAATGTTCTTACAAGCCCCTTTGAAATAATTTCATGAGGTTTTTTCCCAACTAGGTTTTCAACCTCTCCATTATTTGTTCTGAATAAAACCTCTCCATTATCAGGTTTATAGAATTGTGTAATACAGTTAAATACAGTAGTCTTTCCTGCGCCATTTGGTCCTATAAGTCCAAAAATCTCCTTTTCTTTAATGTCAAAAGACAGTGAATCTACAGCTTTTAGTCCACCAAAGGCTATGGAGAGCTCTTCAATTTTTAGTACTATATTATTAGACATCTTCTCATTTTGCTTTAACGCTTCCATGCTCACTGTAGTTCCCCTTTCCTTTTCTAAATTTTAGAAGGAATTTTCTAATATCATTTTTAATATATATAAGACCTGTAGGATAGAATAGTATTACTAAAATTATTAATATTCCATTGAATATATAAGCCATTCCATCAAAGCTTCCGATGATAGGTAGTCTTTTTAGGATGAGATCTGGTACTCCAAAGACTATGAATGAGCCTAATATTGTTCCTGGTATAGATCTTATTCCTCCAATAACTATTACTGCTAAAATATTAAGTGAAAGAGTCAATGTCCATGCATTAGGATAAGTATATTTTACAAAGTGAATATACAAGACACCACCAAGAGCTGAGTAAGCTACAGCTATTGCAAAGGAATAAAGTCTATACTTGTAGATATTTATTCCCATGGCTTGAGCTGCTGCTTCGCTTCCTCTCATAGCCTGAAATGCTCTTCCTGTATAGCTATTTATTATATTGTGGGCTATAATCATAACAGCCACCAAAAGTACTACAATAAGAGCAAATGATCCGTTTCTATCAAGCTTAATAAAGCCTAAAAGCTCTGGATATCCTGCTTTTTTCCCAGAAAAACCATTTGTAACTGCTTCAAACTCTACAAACACTTTACGGAATATTTCAGATATAGCCAGTGTAGCTATGGCAAGATAAAAGCCTTCAATTCTAAGGGATACAAGCCCCGTTAAAACTCCTATTACCATTGGAACTGCTACAGAAATCAGTAGTGACAGTTCAAAAGGAAGGTTCAAATCTGCTGTGAAATAGGCTGCAAGATATGTTCCCAGTCCCATAAACCCAGCTGTACCTAAGGAAATTAACCCTGAGTATCCTAAGAGAAGGTTAAGTCCCAAAGCTACTATTGAATATATGAGTATACTTGCAATTATTGTGAGATAAGAATACTTTAAGAGCCCTACCTCTACTAGGATAGGAAGTAACATTAGTAAGATTCCAAAGAGTATATAACTTGAATAGGGTTTACTTTTTTTATACTTTGTGATTAGTTTATTTTCTCTTTTTTCCAATGTCTACACCTCCTATACTTTCTTAACTATTTTCTTGCCAAAGAGTCCATTTGGTTTAAACAAAATAACTGCTAAAATTAATATATAAAGTATTGAATCGCTCCATATGGATGATATATAAAAGGAAATGAAATTGCTTGCAAATCCTATTATATATGCAGCTATGACAGGACCGTGAAAAGTTTGAAATCCTCCAAGAACACAAGCTAAAAAAGCAATTATTTGGACTCCATCCATCATTGAAATGCTAACACTTGTAGTTGGTGCCAACATCAAAGCTGCTAGTGTTCCAAGTGCTGCTGCTATGGCCCAAGAAGCCATAGTAACAAATGTAGTTGGTATACCCATCATTCTTGCGACTATATCATTAGAAGCAGTAGCCCTTACAGAAAGACCCCATTTGCTCTTTTGAAGCATGTAAAACAAAAATAACATTATTACAACACCTACTATAATATTCACAATGGCATTGTATGAAATTGTGGCTCCCATTATTGTATGACTTCCGTAAACAAATCGAGGAAATTGAAGGGGATCCGTTCCGAATATCATAGGTGCAAGACCTAAAAATATCATTATTAACCCAAGCGTTATTATCTGTTTCGATACAGGGTTAACTTTTTGCGCTCTTGATATGACTATTCTATCAACAAGTACCCCTACAAGAAATGCACTTAACATTCCAAGTATGGCCACTGCATAGGCTGGAAGGCCTGTACCTATGAGTATATAGGTAGCTATAAATGCATTGAACATACTTAGTGAGCCTTGAGCATAATTAGTTGTATTTGATGTTCTGAAAATAAGTATTATGCCTAATGCAGCAAGTGCATAAATACCCCCTGTTTCTAAACTATTTAGGAGTATTTGTATGAATATGCTCATCACTATCACCCCTTTATTACAAAATATTAATTTCCTTACTGCAGCATTCAACAAATCCAAGTACTGCAGAGATGAATTCATATGGCTTTTCGTACATAGTTGCATGGCCCGAACCTTTTATTACTATTAGCTTTGAATCCGGTATTCTCTTTTGAATCTCCTCTTGACATCTTAACGGTGTAGTGATGTCATACTCTGCACCTATTATTAGTGTAGGTACCTTTATTTTACTTATCTCTTCTGTAATATTTAGGTCTTCTGCACTTCTAACTAACCTGATAAAGCCTTCGTACCATTCTGGTTTTAGGGAAACTGAAAATGCTTTTTCACGCTCTTTTAACCAGGTAATGTTTGCCTCATAAAATTCTGGTGAATATACATATGGCATTGTAACCTTGAAAAATGTACTTCCATCATAGGTTTTAGCTGCATATATCCAACCATCACCAATATCCTTTAATATATGGTTTGTATAGCTTGTAGTGTTGGCTAAGATAAGGCTTAGGAGCATGTCTTGATATTTTAATGCAAATCTTTGTGCCACTTCCCCGCCATAGGAAATGCCCATTAGATGAACTTTGTCTAAGTTAAGAACACTAAATAGCTCCCTTAGCATCTCGACATGCATGTCTTGAGTATATTGTTCCTCTGCCTTATCTGACTGCCCTTGATCTATAAAATCTACTAGTACTAATTTATTTTTACTTGAAAATACATCTACAAATAATGCCCAGCTTCCTGTGCTCATCATAATTCCATTTAAAATAACTAGTGGCTCACCTTCTCCATAGGTTTCATAATACATGTTTTTTCCTTGTATCAATACTTTAGGCATATTTCACCCTCCTTGAAACAAATAATTTTTTTCTAATAACCTAAAAATAAATAAAGACGATAAAAGATCCTCCGCAAGGTTCAGAATAACATTGTTAGTGTTGCTCTGAACGCAGTGAAGAATCTTAAGTTATAATACAAGAGTAAAGACTTATATTTCCTTACCAGATCATCAATTCTTTTGCTTCTTCTCTTAATTGATCTCTAAAGTCTGGATGTGCAATTTCTATTAAAGCTTTTACTCTATCCCTTATGGATGTACCTCTAAGTGAGGCTACACCATACTCAGTAACTACAAAGTCAACATCATTTCTTGAAAGCGAAACAGCAGCACCTTGTGCAAGTCTAGTCACTATCTTAGATACTGTTTTCCTTTCATCACTTCCTGGTACTTTTACATTAGCTGTTGAGTATAGAGCTATAATGGATTTCCCACCCTTTGATATTTGAGCACCTATAGCAGTATCTGCTTGACCGCCTGTACCACTAAATTGAACATGGCCTATTGCTTCAGAGCAGCATTGACCTGTTAAATCAATTTCCAGTGTAGTATTTATAGACACCATCTTATAATTTTGGCCTATAATATATGGGTCATTTACCCAAGAACCTCTCATAATATTTACAGCTGGATTGTCATCTATAAAGTCATACAGTTTTTGAGTTCCAAGAGCAAATGTAGCAACCATCTTTCCTGGTAAAAGAGTCTTGCATTTCCCTGTAATTACTCCTGCTTCATATAAATCAACCATGCCATCGGTAAACATTTCAGTGTGAATTCCTAAATCTTTCTTATGCATTAGCTCCGCTGCTACTGCATTTGGGATACCGCCTATTCCCAACTGTATAGTTGATCCATCCTCTACTAAATCAGCAATATATTTCCCTATTACTTTGTCTTTTTCAGATGGCTCCACAACTCCTAACCGAGGAACTGGGTAGCTTGTCTCCACTATGTAATCAACTTCACTAACATGTATAATTGTATCTCCAAAGGTCCTAGGCATATTAGGGTTGACTTCAAGTATTACAATGTCAGCATTTTCAATCATTTCTCTTTCATAAGTTGCACTAAGTGAAAGAGAAATGAATCCATGCTTATCCATTAATGAACCTGTACCTATGAAAACATTTGGTTTTCTATGATGAATTCTTTTAAATGCTGCTAGATGAAGATGATTAGGGATAAAGGATACATTGCCATTTTTATGAGCTTTTCTTATGGCTGGACTATAGAACCAACCTTCCATTAAGAAGCTCTCTTTGTATTCAGGATTTACGAAATATTCATAATCACCCATCGGAAGGCAAGTTGCTACATTAACATTTCTTACCTTATTAGCTACAGTATGCAGTTTTGAAAGCATCTCTCTTGGTTCTGCAGCAGACAATGCAGATACTATGTTATCATCTGTTTTAATTTTATTAATTGCTTCCTCTACTGTTATAAGCTTGCTATTATAAATTTCTTTGATATTCATAAGCCAGCCTCCTATTTACCCCATTTGATAACGTTTGCCGCCCATGCATATCCAATTCCTGCGGCTATCATTGATATAACAGTTCCATCTTTAACTTTTCCTTGTTCTAGCGCTAAATGTAATGAAAGTATTTGATCTACTTGACCCATATGACCATAATTTGAAAAATATATTGATTGTTCCTCAGTTAATCCGAGAGATTCAACCATAGCCTTATGCTGTGAATATTTAAAGTGTAATACTGCTAGATAACCTAATTCTTCTTTTGAAATACCTGATTTTTCAAAGGCTTTGTCTATACAGTGATACCAGTTTGGCATAGAAACTTCATTTAATCTATCTTTCATATGTTTTGCGTCAAAAAGTCTTAGTGATTTATATGCTTCATGAATATTATCACAAGTAATTGGTTTTTCAGTTCCTCCAAACTCTACTCCAGCATCCCTTGCCAAGGAACCATCAGTCATAATATGTGTACCAAGTAGCAAGTTTTTATTGTAGTTTTTCTTTAATATTATAGCTCCGCCACCTGCAGAAAGGTTATACATCATTGACATATCTTTGTCAGAATAATCTACAAAGTCTCCATTTCTGTAACCGCCTACAACCATTACAGTATTTATATCTTCATCTGCAATCATCATATCTTTAGCCATTTTCATAGCTGCAACAGTAGTACAGCATCTTTGCTGAACATCTATAGCCCATGCGTTTGTAGCACCTATTTTTTCTTGTATGTAGATTCCAGATGTTGTTAAGGGATACTCTTTCCATTCTTCTCCCATACATATAACTAAATCAATTTCTTTTGGGTCGATTCCTGTCCTCTTAATTGCAGCAAGGCCTGCTCTAACTCCCATCTCTTGTGTTCCGTCATTTTCTCCTGGTATTGGCTTCTCAGCAATTCCCAATTTGTTTATAACTGCCTCTTCTGCCCATACTCCTTTAGTAGCTTCAGAGATTTCCTTGGCTGTCATTCTTCCTTCAGGGATATATATACCAGTCCCTACAATTCCTACATTAGTAACAGTATTTGACATAATATACCCTCCTTAAATTTTATGTTTATTCACTTAATAATTGAGCATTTTCTTTTAATTTTTCTGCTCTTTCATTTATTTCCTTAACTAGCCCGCTAATGTAATTATTAATATCAATTTGATGAGCTGAAATATTTAAAAGTTCATCAAGTCTCTCAGTAATTCTACTAGTAGAATCCCTTAGCTCCTTTATGACTTTATCTGCATTTTTTACGTATTCATTTGTAGCATTGGCAAGGTTTCTAATTTCCTCTGCAACTACTTTAAATCCACTGCCTTCACTTCCAATTCTTGCTGCCTCTATAAAAGCATTTAGCCCTAGCATGTTTGTCTTATTTGAAATAAGCTTAATAAACCCAAGTATATTTTCAGTATCTTCTACTCTGCTTAAGGACTCGTTGGTAATTAGGCTAAGACTTTCACCTACATCTTTAAGCTTTATTGAATTATCAGAAATAACTTCAGTAATAGATACCAACTGCTGCATCGTATCGTGAAGATTATCTGCTAAGGCCAGTAATAAATCTTGCCTGTCTACGGCTTCTGTAAAAGCAACAGAACCTATAATCTTGCCTTCTTCATCATGAATGGGAATAGCAATTGCAATATAAGGAAAACCAAACACTTCGCTTCCAACTCTCCTAACAACTTTTTTCCCAGTAATGATACTTTCATAGGATACTGAGTTTTTTACATGAGAAGAGCCACTTCTTATCTTATGATCCTGCTTTTCGCTTGGGACATATATTAGACACTTCTCAAGATCACATACTGAAACAGAAAAATCTGTGTTGGTAAGTTGGTTAATATAGGGAGCAACAGCTACAAAACTATTTAAAATATTATTCATGTCTTTCCCCCTCGTAATGAAATAGAACTTTAATTAATTAAAATTTTTTATTTCATTTTATATAACTGTCATGCAATATGCATGCCAACAATATATCATCTTGTTAATTCCAGTATAGTTTTTATATGCTAGTAAAATAGCCAAATCTAATATATTTTAGCTAATACAACATTTAAAAAGTCATCTTTAATTTCGACTTCATATGTCTTTTTTTTGTACATGTTCAAAATTTATACAGTCAACGCTGGTTTTTCGCAAAAAAGAAACTACCTTGAAACAGGGTAGCATCTTTTTATATATGCTTAATTTCCTGGGGGAAATAAGTGTTTTTATTGCTAGCCCTACCCACAGAAAATTATTGGTTATTTACTTAATTATTCGAACTTGCTTCTAGTTCAGGAGCTTGTTGTTCCTTCTTTCTTTTGTTTTCACGGTATTTAAACCATAATCCCACAAAACCCTGTGGCATGAAAAGAACTACAACTACATACATAGCTCCGAAGAATATAAGCCATCTTTCAAATATAGGGTGAATTGAACGTAATGTTAATAAAACATTTTGCACTATATTCACCACTGCACTACCCACTATAGCCCCGTATAATGTACCAGTTCCACCTACTAAGGTGTATAAAAGTGCATTTAAGGTTTGTTGTATAGTCAATAAATCAGTGTTGGCAAATCTATTAAATAAACCGAACATTATCCCCGCAAGTCCACCTGCAATTCCTGCTACCTGCAAAGAAATAAGCTTATACTTCTCTACATTGTAACCTAAAAACTGAGCTCTCTGTTCATTTTCACGAATAGCCAATAATACCCTTCCAGTTGGTGACATAATAAATCTTCTTAAAGCTATTGCCATTACAATCAAGAAAATTAATGCTATATAGTAAAACATAAATCTGTCTCTAAATATATCTAGAACTCTAAATGTAAGACCATCAGAACCATTTGTCACACTTCTCCATCTTTCTGCTGCGTTTCTTACTATTTCACCTAATGCCATGGTTATCATAGTAGCAGTAAGAACTCCTCCTCCACCTCTTAGAGAAATCTTACCCATAAGAAATGCACATATAGATGAATATACTATTGTAACTACAATTGCCAATAAAAACACTGGCATACTTACTCCAAAATGAGTAAAAAGAATACCTACAATATATGCTCCGCTTCCAAAGAACATTGCATGACCAAGATTGATGAATCCTGTATAACCCCTTAATATATCATAACTCATACCATATACTGCTAGAATAAATATTCTTGTGAATAAGTTTATTATTGATAATGAAGAAAAAAGTGGGATAATCAATAGTATGGCAAATAGCACGAATAAAGGTATCATCCATTTTTTATTAATATCTCTTCCTAATGTTTTCATTTCTTCACCGCCAATCCAAATAATCCCTGTGGTTTAAACGCTAGAACCAAAGCCATCAATGTTACGTTGGCTACTACAGCAAATGAAGGGGCATACCAACCTATTATTGCTCCCATTAGTCCTAGAAAAACACTTCCCATTGCTGAGCCTATAAAGCTACCCATACCACCAATAACAACTACTATAAAAGCCAGTATCTGATTATGTATTCCAGCTGTAGATACCATATTTCCTACTAGAGGAGCATAAAGGGCACCTCCTAATCCTGCTAATGCTGCACCAGCTGCGAATACTATTGTAAAGTAAAGTTTGATATTTATTCCTAAAGCCTGTACCATGTCTGGTCTTTGCACGCCTGCTCTTATTACCATTCCTACTTTACTACGATTTAATATTAAGTGGATACCTAATGCCACTATTAACCCAATAACTATTAAGAATATTCTGTAATGAACTATGGTAACTCCACCAGTTACAGTAGTCCCTGCTAAGAAGCTAGGTCTAGCTACGGCAATAGGTGTAGCACCCCAAAACAGACGAACTAGGTCTGTAAATATTACCTGTAACCCAAGAGTAATCAGTATCTGTGCAGGTACATTTCCATATACTCTACTGACAAAAAATTTCTCGAAAAAAGCTCCTAATATGAATACTATTATAATAGCTGCTAACACCCCTAGTACAAAACTGCCTGTCATTTTATATATCCATATAAAGACATATCCTCCCCATAAAAACAAGGTTCCATGGGTAAAATTTACGACTCCCATTAATCCAAGAATAATAGACAATCCAGAAGCCATTAGAAATATTAATGCTCCTTCTGCTAAACCATTCATTAAAAGTGTTAAGATAATGTCCATAACATCCTCCCTCTAAATACCAAGATGCTTTGCTTGAAGCTCTGTGTCTTTTATTAGGTCCTTTATTGTTCCATTGTGCACAGTTCTTCCTTCGTCAATAATATAGTACCTAGATGCTACTGCACATGCCAACGAAAAGTTTTGCTCTACTAATAAAATAGTACTTTCTTTACTAATTTCCCTAAGTGCTAGCCCTAGTCTCTCAATGACTACAGGAGCTAAGCCTTTACTAGGCTCGTCAATTAAGATAATTTTATTATCATTGACTAGAGCTCTAGATATAGATAACATTTGGCGCTGTCCCCCACTAAGAGTTTTAGCTAATCTTTTATAGGCTATCTTCAAATCCGGAAAAAGCTCCAATATTTTTTCGATTCTTTCAAAAGTCTTTTTATCTTCTTTTCTCATTGCTATTCTTAGATTTTCTTCAATAGTCAACTCATCAAACACACCATAATCCTCCGGAACATATCCGATACCTAACTTAGCAATCTCATAAGTTGGCTTCCCAGCTATAGATTCTCCATCTAGTACTATAGAGCCACTTCTAGTATTAACTAATCCCATTATTGTCCTTAAAAAAGTAGTTTTACCTGCTCCATTTCTCCCAAGTATAGCTATTGCTTCTCCCTTGTTTACCTCTATGTTAACACCTTGCAATATAGTATATAGGCCAATATAAGATACTAAATCCTCTGTCTTAAGAATTGATGTCATCTAATACCCCTCCTCCCAGATAAGCCTTTAATACTTCAGGATTCTTAGAAACTGCCTCTGGATCTCCTTCAACAAGCTTCATTCCGTTAACAATGATTATTAATTTATCTGAAAGGGTTTTTACCATATCCATTTTATGCTCAATTAATATAATAGTAGTTCCCCGCTCCTTCGTTTTTTGAAGAATATCAATCATAGTTGGTACTTCTTCTATTGCCATACCAGCAGTAGGTTCATCTAATAACAATACTTCTGGATTAAGCGCCAATACCATGCCTAACTCAAGCTTTCTTTGTTCCCCATGGCTTAGCTCACTTGCTTTAAAGTCTTTCTTATCTTTCAATAATACTCTTTCTAATATTTCTTCTGTATTCTCATTTAAGTGGCTAAATTTCCTATGATCTGTAAAAATTTTGTATCCAACATTTTCGCGAGCTTGCATAGATAATCTAACGTTTTCATAAGCTGTTAAGCTTGGAAAAACGTTTGTTAATTGAAATGACCTTCCCATGCCCATTTTAACTCGGTCAATAGGGGACAGACTTGTAACGTCTGCCCCTTTGAAAAATATTTTTCCTTCTGTTGGCTTTAAAAGACCACTAATTAAGTTAAATAAAGTTGTCTTTCCAGCTCCATTTGGACCGAGTATGGTAGTAAACACGTTTTTCTCTAATTCTAGATTAACTTTGTTTACCGCTTTATGGGCTCCGAAACTTATGCCTAAATTTTCAGTGCGAATTAATGTTTCACCCATCTCATACATCCTTTCTGTTGTTAGCAGTTTCTTTATATTCTAGCGTTTTGCATCAGCTGGAACAGTTATTGCCGGTGCAATATCTTCAGCTGGAATTTCACGCACTAGTTTTGGCACTGGATGATCTACACCTGGTACATCAGTAAGTATAATCTCATAAAGTGGTTGTATTGCTTGATGATCCTCTTCACGGAAGTATCTCTTACCAGTAGGGCTATCAAATTCCATACCTCTCATAGTCTTAATTAATTCTTCCGCGTCAGCATTTCCTCCAGTTTTCTCTAGAGCTGTAACAACTGCAATAGCACACGCCATACCACCTGATGTAAATAGGTCTGGTACACTATTGTATTTTTCTTTATGCTTTTCTACTAGCCAGTCATTAACAGGATTTTTTGGAACGCTATTATAGTATACAGTAAATCCTGGCATACCAATCATTGGCTTCATCATTCTTAAAGCAGCAATTTCAGGAGCACCAGTAGTTATTTTAATACCATAACTTTCAAGGTTTAATTCCATTAATTGTCCCCAAGGATTATTTGCTCCTGCCCAAATAACGTAAAGATAATCAGGCTTAGCTTCTCTAATTCTTAAAATATAAGGAGTAAAATCAGTAGTTTCTGCAGGTGGGAACTCTTGATGGATAAGCTCTGCTCCACCCTTTTGTAATGCACCGACAACCGGATCAACCATTGCACGACCAAATGCACTATCAGGAGCTAATGTAGCAACCTTTGCACCTGGCTTGTTATTAATGATAACGTTTGCCATAGCATTAGCATCTTGTGCAGAGTTTCTTCCTGTACGGAATACATATCTATTCCAGCTTGGTCCAGTTAAAAAGTCTGCAGCTGCAGGATCTATCACAATTATTTTCTTAAACTCTTCTGCAAGCTCTAATATAGCAGCAGCATCTGATGATGATGCAGGTCCTACTAGGATGTCTACTTTATCTTGGTCAAGCAGCTTGATTGCTCTTTCTCTAGCTACGTCTGGTACTGTAGTCGTATCTTCCCATATAACTTCAATTTTCCTTCCAGCTACTTCCATAGTTCCCTTTGTAGCATATTCTAATCCCAATTCAAAACCTCTTTGCATTTGCTGACCATAATCTTGTAGGGCACCACTCAAAGATGTAATTCCTCCAATTTTAATAGGCTTGCTAGTATCTACACTACTAGTTGTCTTGCCGGCACAACCTGTTAAAAATAATGATAGTGTAAACGTTATCACTAATAATAAAGAAATTGCTCTTTTCAAAAAAAACCCTCCTTAAATTTTCATTTTATTTTTTTGAAATTTAGGTTTTAGACCTTATCTAATTCAACTTGCAATTTTTATGCCATTTCCATCTATATGCAATTTAAGTACAACTTGTAAGCAAGTCCACCTTTTAGGAATCGTGAAATCAGCATTTTTGTCTTTTACAATGTTTAGATATTTATTGCAACTCATAAATCTATTAGCAAATATAAGAATTTAATTCATATTAGTCTTAAATTTTGTCCTTTTATTGTACAAGTGTATAGTTACTGTACACTGCTTTAGCAATTAATAGTTGTCTGCTAAAGTTTGCCTTGTTTTATATGTAATTTTTCCTTTTACTTTTTAAGCAATCATATATTTACTAGTTTTTAGTGAGTTTTGTATTATTTTTGTACATTGTCCTAAATTCAAACACATTAATTTAGTTTCTTAGATATTCTAGTTATTATTTAGGAGGCATTACTGTAGCCATACCATCAAGAACTACATCACCATTCTGATTTGTACAAACAGTCCTTAGCCCGATTCTGTTTTTTTCTGTATTTATCTCTGCAACTTCAGCCTCAGCCTTGATTGTATCTCCTATTCTAACTGGAGCTGTAAATTTTAGTTCTTGCTTCAAATATATAGTACCTGGTCCTGGGAGTTTCATTCCAAGAACTGCAGATACTAGTCCAGCAGTTAACATTCCATGTCCTATCCTTCCCTTAAACAAAGAGTTCTTTGCATATTCTTCGTTTATATGGGCTGGGTTTAAGTCACCTGTAATACCAGCATAAAGATAAACATCCGTTTCTGAGATTGTCTTTTCAAAGAAAGCCTTATCTCCTATGCTTATTTCATTTATAGTCTTGCCTTTCATCTTTCTTCCTCCTTTTTTATGTTTGCATCATTAAAATAAAATGCAATTTCTATGCCATAAGGAGTAATGGATTTTTCGAGCTCACGTTTGTTATTTTTTTAACAATTATGATTGCGAAAGTGGTATCAACAAACTAAGCCTTACGGTGCATAGCAATTGTAAGGCTAATTCTTTAACTAATATGAAGTTTACGGGCTGAAGGTTACAACGATCTCTAAATATGTCATAGATTATTTGAGCTATGATATCCCATATCTCTCCATTTTATCATATAAGCTTGAACGACTAATATCTAAAAGCTTAGCAGTTTTTAATTTGTTACCATCAGTATATTCTAAACATCTTACGATAGCTTCTTTCTCTGTATCTTCTATTACGTCTTTTAGCGGCCTCACAGGTCCATTTAAAACTCTTTTTGCACTTTGTGTTAGATACACTGGCAGGTGAACAGGCAATATAGTGTCTGAGTCAGTAAGGTTTATCGCTCTTTCTAATACATTCTCTAATTCTCTAACATTTCCAGGCCAGTTATGACCCATTAGACATTCCATAGCTTTTTCAGATATATTTGATACATACTTCCCAAGTTGGTTAGAAAGTTTTCTAAGTAGCATTGCCACTAGTTCTTCAATGTCTCCATGTCTTTCCCTCAAAGAAGGTATTTCTATAGTCATTACGTTAAGTCTATAATATAAGTCTTCCCTGAATTTTCCTTCATCAATTAACTTTTTTAGGTCTCTATTGGTAGCTGCAATAACTCTAACGTCAACTTTAACTATACTATTTCCACCAACTCTTTCAAATTCTTTTTCTTGTAGTACTCTTAACAGTTTTGCCTGCATTTTAAGTGGCATATCACCAATTTCATCAAGAAAAATACTTCCACCATTGGCTAATTCAAACTTGCCAATTTTACCGCCTTTTTTAGCACCAGTAAATGCTCCATCATCATATCCGAAAAGTTCGGACTCAAGTAGTTCGGAAGGTATAGCTGCACTATTTATTTTAACAAATGGTGAAAAACTTCTAACACTATCATTATGTATTGCATGGGCAAACAGTTCTTTTCCTGTACCACTTTCTCCCAAAATCAAAACATTTGAATTTGAAGCAGAGGCTCTTTTTCCAATAAATTTCGCCTGGCTCATTTTTTCGCTATTTCCAATTATGTTATCCCAAGAATATTTTGCTCCATGCATTTCTTTTAATTGATTTTTATATAGGTAAAGCTCTGTTTCAAGAAGCTTGTTCTTTTCAATTATATCCTTAAACTGTTCAAGGTCCTCAAAAAGAACCATACCAACAGCGTATTTCACTTCACCTTTATCATCAAGAACAACAAGTCTATGAACTATTGCTGTATGACCGTTTTCAAATGTGTGTTTCCAAGCTATTTCTGGTTTTTTAGTTTTAAAAACATAGGGGAATCTAGAATACTTGTCCACTTCTAATACAAGTTTTCCTATTATCTCATCTTTTGAAAATCCAAGAAAATCAGCAAAAACTTTATTAATCATTCTAATTCTAGTATCCTTGTCCAATAAAATAAATGGAACAGGAAGCGGATCAAATATTTTGTTCATCATTGAAACCAAATATTCAGTTAATACTGTATCTTCATCTAGAAACACAGCATTTTCCTCTCTGTTTTGAATACTTTGATTTTCTTTTTGTACTTGAGCATTTTCTTGCTTACTACCCATATAATCACCTCCACAAGATCGCAAATAAGCAAAATTACAAAGATTATTAAATTTAAGAAGTTCAGGATACCTTTATTTTATCATAGAAATATATAAATATCGACCAGACTTTATATTATTTGTATCAATATACAACAAGTGTAAAATTCTAACTAAGTTGAAAAAATAAAGCTGTAACCTTATATTAAAGGAAACAGCTCGTAATAATTCATAATCTTAATATTACTTTTTACAAATCCTAAAGTACTACTCCACCTGTTACTTCTAACACTATACCAGTAACAAAGCTAGCTTCATCTGA
>CAZUFW010000066.1:0-14674 GCA_964619895.1 uncultured Clostridia bacterium
ATATCATAGAGATATTCCCTCTTTTTTGCAGTAAGTTTTTTGGAATCTTTTACACCTTCTATCAATAATCCAGCAGGAAGTACTATAGCACAGGCCACAACATCACCAGCCAGACATCCTCTCCCAACCTCATCAATACATGCAATATATTTGTAGCCCTTGTCCCATAACTCTTGTTCTGTTTCTAGCATGTTATTTACCTCCAAATGAAATTTCATCTACATTAGTAAGTGCTTATTTGCTATGTTAAATTATTTAATATAAATTTCAAGCCCTCCTAATAATATCGGAAGGCTAGTCGTTATTCTTTATATCTTCTGGATATTCTAATGTAATTCGTCCAATTAATCCTCTTCTAAATTCATCAAGTATTAGATGACTAACTCTGGTATAATCTATCTCTTCTTTTTTTAAGAGGCAGCCTCTCTTAGCTGCAATTTTTTCCATAATTTCAATAGGCTTACCGTTTCCTACTATTATGTCATATCTGTTTTCTAAAAGACTTTCATATCTATCTTTTAGTCTTTCCACTAACTTAAGTGCAAGAGTTTCAATATCCATTATCTCGTCCTTAATTGCTCCAGTAAATGCTAAGTTTAAGGCTACATTTTCGTCATCAAATTTTGGCCATAGTATTCCTGGTGTATCTAATAGTTCTATGTTGCCTTTCAATTTTATCCACTGCTTCCCCTTAGTTACTCCGGGTCTATTTCCAGTCTGTGCACCTCTTCTACCAGCTAAAGAATTAATTAATGTTGATTTACCTACGTTAGGTATACCTACAATCATAGCCCTTATAGAAGTGCTTTTAATTCCTTTTTGCTCCCTTAATTTTAGCTTTTCTTCTACCGCTTTATTTGCTTCATTAATTATATTTCCTATTCCTAAATTACTTATTGAATTAGCTAAAACAACAGGCATATCATTTGATTTATAATAATCAATCCATTTTTGGTTTGCTTTTTCACTACTAAGATCACTCTTGTTCATAATAACTATTCTAGGCTTATTGTTGATAATTTTATCAATATCAGGATTCTTGCTACTATAAGGAATTCTGGAATCTAGTAGTTCTATCACCACATCTACAAGTTTTAGATTATTAATAATCAAATCTTTAGTTTTCTTCATATGCCCAGGATACCAGTTAATATTCATGTTATCACCAACCCTTACTTAGTTGCTTATGGCTTAGTTAATTAATCTATATCCTAAAAACAAATATTGGGACTGTAGCCAGTCCCAATTTATTAATAATCTGTTTTCTCTTTTACTTTTGCTGATTTTCCTTGTCTTTCTCTTAGATAATTAAGCTTAGCTCTTCTTACCTTACCTTTTCTTACTACAACTAGCTTTTCAATCCTTGGTGAGTGTAGAGGGAAAGTTCTTTCTACACCTACTCCGTAAGAAATTCTTCTTACAGTAAAAGTTTCTCCTAGACCTCCACCTTGTCTTTTAAGTACTGTTCCTTCAAAGACCTGAATTCTTTCTCTGTTACCTTCTTTAATTCTATAGTGTACTTGTACAGTATCTCCTACATTAAAGTCAATAACTTCATTATTGATTTGTTCTTGCTCAAGCATTTTAATGATGTCCATGTTATTACCTCCCTTCCTCCTAGACGTTCTTGCTTTGTGCAGAGGACCGTCCGTTTTCCACAAATGTCATTATAGCACATATAATATTTTATTACAACTTATTTTTATCTCTATTACTCTTTATATCAATAATGTCTTTCAATATTTTTTGCTCATTTTCATTAAGTTTTCTATTTTTAATTAAATCTGGTCTTCTCTCATAAGTTATTTTTAATGATTGGTATTTCCTCCATTCATCAATTTTCTTATGATTGCCAGATAATAGAACTTCAGGAACCTCAAAACCATTAAATATTCTCGGTCTAGTATAATGAGGATATTCTAGAAGACCATTATAATGGGACTCATCAATATAAGATTCCTCACTGTTTAGTACTCCAGGTAACAGCCTTATAACAGAATCTACTATAGCCATTGCAGCAATTTCTCCACCTGTTAATACATAATCACCAATAGAAATCTCGTCATCAATATAATTTTCAATTATTCTATTATCTATACCTTCATAATGTCCGCATAACAATATAAGATGTTCTTCTGATGATAAGTCATTAGCAATTTCTTGATTATAGTTTTTTCCCTTTGGACTAAGATATACTATTCTACTCTTTTCACTTTTTACTGACTCAATTGCATTAAATATGGGTTCAGGGCCCATAACCATTCCAAGTCCACCACCAAAAGGGTAGTCATCTACTCTTTTATGTTTATCTTTTGAGAAATCCCTAATATTTATACAGTTTACTTTGGCTATATTACTACTTACTGCTCTTCCAATTATACTAACATTTAAAAAGCTTTGGAAGATTTCAGGAAATAGTGTAAGAATATCTATTTTCATTCTATCAATCCTTCAATAGGCTCAATAATCATTTTTCTATTTTCAATATCAATAAGTTTAATAACGTTCTTAATAGCAGGTATTAAATACTCCTTCTCTATACCCTTTTCTAAATCTTTCCTTTTAACAACATAGACATCATTGCCTCCTGGTTGCAAAACGTCTATTATCTCTCCAAGCTCATTTCCGTCAGAACAAAATACCTTTAATCCTATTATTTCAAAAATAAAATATGAGTCTTCAGGAAGTTCTAATGCATCTTTTTCATCAATGACAATATATTTATCTTTATACTTTATAACATCATTGATACTGTCATATCCTTTGAATTTAAGCATTACAAATCCTTTGCTATACCAGACCTTTTCTATTTTCATAGGGTTTTTATCATCTTCAATATATATTGAATGTAATTTTTCAAACCTATTAATATCATCAGTTAAAGGCAATATTTTCACATCACCTTTTATTCCATGTGTATTAACTATTTTACCTACTCGAATATATTTCATGTATACACCTACCATTTTAATAACATATATTCTGTAATTAAGAATTCAAAATATATAGATAAAGTTGAATTTGGAAATGCTTAAAATTTAATCAAATAAAATTTAACTATATTTGTATGCAATTTACTATATTTTAATACTAAATTGTATAAAAGAAAGGGGTTAGCTAAACTAATCCCCTATTGTATAATTTCTACTACAACTCTTTTGTTTTCTTTTATTGCAGCTGCTTTTACTAAGGTTCTTATAGCTTTAGCAATTCTGCCTTGTTTTCCTATAACTTTTCCCATGTCTTCTGGGGCTACCTTTAACTCAATGATAATTGATTGAGTACCTTCTATTTCATTTACTGTAACTTCATCTGGATTATCAACAAGTGCTTTTGCTAGTATTTCAACTAATTCTCTCATCTATTTCACCCCCCAAAAGCAATTATTCGGATTTCTTTGTAGCTTCAAGTTTTTCTAAAATACCATTGTTTTTAAACAAATAATTAACTGTATCAGTTGGTTTAGCACCATTATTTAGCCATTTCATTGCTTTTTCATCATCAATAACAATCTCTTTTGGCTCTGATATAGGATTATAGTATCCTATCTCTTCAATAAATCTACCATCTCTTGGTGAGCGAGAATCTGCTACTACAATTCTATAGAATGGTTTTTTCTTAGAACCCATTCTTGTTAGTCTGATTTTTACTGCCATTTTTTCACCTCCTTTAAATTCTTAAATTATTTTAAAAAGGTAAGCCAAACTTTCCTCTTTTCTTCATGGTTTTCTCCATTCCCGAAAATTTCTTAAGCATTTTTTTTGTTTCATTAAACTGTTTAAGAAGTTTGTTTACCTCTTGAATGCTAGTTCCACTTCCTCTTGCAATTCTTTTCCTTCTGCTTCCATCAATTATTGCCGGATTCAATCTTTCTGCCTTAGTCATAGATTGAATAATAGCTTCTATATGAACTAATTCTTTTTCATCTACATTAAGATTTTTTAATTGCTTTGAATTTACTCCAGGTATCATCTCTAGTATTTGGCTCATTGGCCCCATATTTTTCATTTGCTGTAATTGATCTAAAAAGTCCTCGAAAGTAAATTGTTGGCTACGTAATTTCTTTTCAAGTTCCATAGCCTTTTTTTCATCAAAATTCGCTTGGGCTTTTTCAATTAAACTTAACATGTCTCCCATGCCCAATATTCTAGAAGCCATTCTATCAGGATAGAAAGTTTCCAACTGATCTAATTTTTCGCCCATACCAGCAAACTTAATTGGTTTATTGGTTACTGTTCTTATTGAAAGTGCTGCTCCGCCTCTAGCGTCTCCATCAAGCTTTGTCAACACTACTCCTGTAATCCCCAACTTATCGTTAAAGGATTCAGCAACTGTTACTGCGTCTTGTCCAGTCATTGCATCGACAACTAATAGGATCTCATTAGGATTAACTTTACTTTTTATATTTTGAAGTTCTTCCATTAAAGCCTCATCTATGTGAAGTCTTCCAGCAGTATCTATAATAATAAGGTCATTTCCATTTTTCTTTCCATGCTCTATTGCAGCCTTTGCTATATTAACAGGACTCTGCTTATCACCCATAGCGAAAACTGGTATGCCAACTTTTTCACCAACAACCTCTAATTGCTTAATTGCAGCAGGTCTATAGATGTCGCAAGCTACAAGTAAAGGTCTTTTCCCCTTTTTCTTTAATAAGGCACCTAATTTCCCAGAGGTAGTAGTCTTACCTGCCCCTTGAAGTCCACACATCATTATAACTGTAGGAGGAGTATTCGAAAATTCTATTTTACTTTCTTTTTCACCCATTAACTTGGTTAATTCTTCATTGACAATTTTAATTACCTGCTGTCCAGGCGTTAAACTTTCCATGACTTCGTGACCTATAGCTCTTTCCTTGACTGAGTTCACAAAGTTTTTAACTACTCTAAAGTTAACATCAGCTTCTAAAAGAGCCAGCTTTACTTCTCTCATAGCATTGTCTACATCTTTTTCAGAAAGCTTGCCTTTCCCTTTCAGCTTACCTAAAGCATTTTGTAGTTTTTCAGCTAAACCTTCAAAAACCATCACTTAACCTCCTGGCCAATTTCTAATATCTCTAGAGCGATTTCTTTAATCTTATTAATATCTTCCTTAACAAGTGTAAAATCTATATCATCAAGTATTTTCATTACTTCATCTGTGTATTCTAAAATATTTTTTATTTTTTCATTGTTTTTAGAAAATTTTTCAACTAAACCTAGTTTTTCTTCATAGGCAAAAAGTTTGCTTTCAGACCGCTTTAATAAATCATGAACCCCTTGTCTGCTTATACCAAGATGTTCTCCAATTTCACTTAATGATAGATCATGTATATAATAAAGCTCAATAGCTGTATGTTGCTTATCATTCAATAGTTTTCCATAAAAATCAAATAGAAAACCAATTTCAACAATCTTCTCAAACATATAACCACCAACATTAATTTAGTGTAAAGATATTTGCTTGACAGTGATATTTTATATCAGAAAATACTCTTTGTCAACATTTATTCTATAATTTTATTCTTCAAAAATCGCTTCTACAAAGCTTACTGGATCAAAGTCCTGTAAATCGCTTATTTTTTCTCCTACACCAACTAGCTTGACTGGTACATCTAGTTCCGATTGTACAGCTAAAACTACTCCTCCTTTAGCAGTACCATCAAGTTTAGTTAATACTATTCCAGTTATATCACATGCTTCTTTAAATACTTTCGCTTGGGAAACAGCATTTTGTCCAGTAGTAGCATCTACTACAAGTAACACTTCTTTTTTTGCCTCTGGGTATTCTCTTTCTACAACTCTGAATATTTTAGTAAGTTCGTTCATAAGATTCTTTTTATTGTGTAGTCTTCCAGCAGTATCACAAATTAACACATCAATTTTTCTAGCTTTTGCTGCCTGAATTCCGTCATAAATAACCGCTGCAGGGTCTGAACCCTCTTGGTGTGAAATGATGTCAACACCAGCCCTGTTGCCCCATTCCTGCAATTGTTCAATTGCTGCTGCCCTAAAAGTATCACCAGCTGCTATGAGAACTTTCTTGCCTTCTGATTTTAGTCTTGAAGACAACTTACCTATAGTTGTAGTTTTGCCTACTCCATTTACCCCAACTACTAAAATTATTGCAGGGGAAGGTTCAATACCTAGCTTACTAGACTCACCTTTAGTCAGAACATCTCTAAGTACTTCTTTAAGCAGCTCTTTTACTTCAGATACTTCATTAACTTTTCTTTCTTTTACTTTTTGTCTTAACTCATCAATAATAACTAATGAAGCATTGACACCAACGTCAGCAGTTATTAACACTTCTTCTAAATCCTCAAAAAGTTCTTCTTCTACCTTTTTATACGACTTTAATATTTGATCAACTTTTTCTGTAATACCCTTTCTAGTTTTAGAAAGTCCACTTTTTAACCTACTAAAAAAACCCAGTTTTTCCGCATCTGCATTGTCTCTAGTGTCATTTTCTTCAACACATTTATCCTTATTAACTTCTAAGTTATTTTCTACCTCTTCGCTATCTTCATCATTTTGGATTTCAAAATCATACTCAATAATGTCCTCTTCTTGTAAAGTATCGCCATCAATTGTTTCTTCAATTTCATCTTCTTCATTACAAAAATCTTCAGTTAAGGTTTCTTCATTAGACTCGCCATCATGATAAACTTCTTCTTCCAATTTATTCTTAAAATCTCTGTCTTTATTTTCTTCATTGTTTTTCTTACCCAATTTAAATAAGTTCTTGAACATTATAATACCTCCTCCTAACTAGCTATTTCATTATTCTTTTCTGAGAGCTTTACTGAAATTAATTTACTTACTCCTTCTTCTTCCATAGTAATCCCATATAATGAGTCTGCACATTCCATACTTCCTTTTCTATGAGTTATTATAATAAATTGAGTTTCGCTAGAAAATTCACTTAGATAATCTGCATATCTGTAAACATTTGCATCATCAAGAGCTGCCTCTATCTCATCAAGTATACAAAATGGTGTTGGTTTAGTCTTCAAAATTGCAAATAAAAGAGCAATGGCAGTTAGTGCTCTTTCTCCACCAGATAGTAGAGATAAGTTTTGTAGCTTTTTTCCTGGAGGTTGAGCTATTATTTCTATACCACTTGTAAGAATATTCTCTTCATCCTCTAGAAATACATCTGCTTTACCACCACCAAACAGTTTAGAAAAAACCTCACTAAAGCTTGATCTTATTATATCAAAGCTTTCTTTAAACTGTTGTTTCATTTTTATATTCATATCTTTTATAACAACATCAAGTGAATCCTTAGCTTCAATTAAATCTTCCTTTTGTGTTTTCAAGAATTCAAATCTTTCACTTACCTTTGTAAATTCTTCAATAGAGTTTATATTAATATTACCTAAGGCCCTTATCTTATTTTTTAGTTCCCGTATTTCGTTTTGAACTCTAGTTACGTTCTCAATTTCTTTTCTATAGCTAAGAGCCATTTCATAAGTCATCTCGTATTCTTCCCAAATTTTCAGGTTAGTATTTTCTAGTTGCATATTATACTTTTCCTGTTTTACTTCTAGAGAAGATATACTCTTTTGTAAGTCATTTATTTTTCTATTCATTTCATTTAATTTTTCCTGATCAGTATAATAAGCTTGCATAAAATTATTTCTCTCGTTTTTTACTTCATCAAGCTTTATATCATATTCTAAGAGTTCCTCTGAAAGTCGTTTCTTTTCTTTAAGTAATGCATTTATTCTGTTTCTTTCTTCAGCAACTTCTATCTCATTACTCTTCCTCTCCTTAATTTTTCTTTCTATTTCGTCCTTAAGTTTAAGTCGAGTATCTGAGTAGCTGTTAATTGAGTTTATTATAGACTTTAATTCTTGTTTAATAGTAGCTACATTTACTTGCAGCTCAGTATTTTTTTGAGTAAATTCGTCCCTATAGCTTTTTTGTTTTTCAAAATTTCTTGTTAATTCATCGATATTAGCTTGGGTCAAGCTGGCCTTTTCGTTTAACTCATTCAATCCATTCTTCAAATCTTGAATATCAATTCCAGAATTATTACTTTCATTTGTGAGCTGATTTTTTTCTCCTATATACTTTTCTACTAAAGTATTGTTTTTAATAATATCTGATTCATATTGACTATGTCTGTTTTCTAGCCTTAACAGATTCATATTCATTTCATTAATTTGTTCGTCAAATTTTAATATGCTATTTTCAAGTTCAATTTTTTCTTTTTGATACTCTTGAACTTTATTTATAAAAAGTAAATGTTTGTCATTTAACTCTTTTAAATCATGCTCTAATTCTTTTATCTGTCTGTCTCTTCCCAATAAATTTGTAGAACCAGAATTAAAGCTTCCACCTGTCATAGAGCCCCCTGGATTTAATACGTCACCATCAAGAGATACAATCTTAAATGAGTGATCACTTTGTTTTGATAGTATAATCCCGTCTTCTAGTGTTTCAACTACTAATACTCTACCAAGCAAGTATTCAAATATGCCTCTGTATTCGCTTTTAAAACTAACTAAATCCGATGCAATGCCTATTAATTCTTTGCATTGCATCATCTTCTTTTCAGCCACATTTAAACCTCTGGCTTTTATAGAGGAAATAGGCAAAAAAGTTACTCTACCTAGCTTATTTTTTTTCAAAAAATCTATAATAATTTTTGCAGCTTCTTGAGTTTCTGTTACAATGTTTTGCAATGATGAACCTAGAGCTACCTCTATAGCTTTTTCATATCTCTTATCTACATTTATTAATTCAGCTACTACACCTTTTACTCCCTTACCTAAGCTATTATTATTCTTACAAGCTAGAAGTACATTTTTTACACTCTTATAGTAGCCCTCGTACTCGTCCTTCATTTCCATTAATAGCTTTAAGTTAGACATCCTTCCATGGATTTGACCTTTAATATTATCAATGTCCATTTTCAAAACTTCTTGGTGCTTGATATTCTCGTTTCTTTTATTTGCTTTTTCTTTCTTTTCTTTATCCAGTTTTTCTAGGGTGTTTTTACAATTTATCATTTCCTCAGATACAATTTTAATTTGTTTACCACTTTCTTCTATTTGCAGATTAATAGAGCTGATATCATGGTCTATCTGTTCTATTCTTTTATCTATACTTTTGCTAAATGTAGCTATGCTATTTAATTTGCTTTTTTTATCAGCTATCTGATTTAGATATTGTATTAAATCACTTTTTTTGTTTTCAATATCTTCTTCAGTTTTCTTCATATCATTGATTAAGCTTTCCAGTTCGTTATTCTTGTTATCTAGTTCAATATTAAAAACCTCAACTTTTATCTCAAGCTCTTGTTTATAGCTCATTCCTTGCTTTTCTTTATCATCAATATCATTGATTTGATTTTCAAGTAACTTAACTTCACTTAAATGTCTTTCAGTTTCTTTTTCTAAATAATATATTTTTTCCTTACTTAAATTTAATTCTCCTTCATTCTTTTCTATGATGTTTTGAGTAGTATATTTTCGATTCTGGAGTTCTTCTATTGAAGCATCCATTTTCTCAATTTCATTTTTAACTTTATTATATTTATTCTCAAAAGCATCTCTTTTTTCCTCATTGTATTTAAGTTGAGTTACTACCAGTTCTTTTTGCGCTTCTAAATGTGATATTTCCTCTTTAAGTCTGTCAATTTCTCTTACAAAAAGATTAACCTCTAAATCTTTAAGACTTTCTGATAGTAATAGATATTCCTTTGCCTTTTCAGATTGGTTTTGTAAAGGTTCAATTTGGTTTTCAAGTTCATTTATTATATCGTTAAGCCTTATTAGATTTTCTTTTGTTTTTTCTAATTTTTTTTCTGCTTCTTCTTTTCTAGTTCTATACTTGACTATCCCAGCAGCTTCTTCAAAAATCATTCTTCTATCTTCAGACTTCGTACTCAATATTTCATCTATTCTACCTTGTCCAATAATTGAATATCCATCTTTCCCAACTCCTGTATCCATAAAAAGTTCTCTTACATCCTTTAATCTACATGAGTTTTTATTAATGTAATATTCGCTTTCACCAGATCTAAATACTCTACGCGTAACACATACTTCTGAGTAGTCTATAGGAAGCTTCCCATCCTTGTTGTCTAGGACTAAAGTTACTTCTGCATACCCTGTAGGTCTTCTACTATTAGTTCCAGAAAAAATAATATCTTCCATTTTGCTACCTCTTAAGGTTTTAGCACTTTGTTCTCCTAATACCCAACGTAAAGCATCAGAAATATTGCTTTTCCCACTACCATTAGGGCCAACAACTGCTGTAATTCCACCTTTAATTTCTATTTCAGTTTTATCAGCAAAAGATTTAAAACCTTGAATCTCAATTTTTTTAAGAAACAAATCTGTACACCCCAATTCCTAAGGAAAATAATATAAATATGAATTAAAGGTTTCCATTTAGGAAACCTGTAGGTATCTATTCTACTATAACTAACCCTTTACTAACTAAATATTTTCCCAAAAATTTTGTTATTCTTACCTCATAATGCATTTCTTCACTTATGATAAAAAAAGATTCTTTACTTATATCTTTTCCCACAATCTTCACTTTATCAATTCCATAGGTTTCCTCTAAAAACTTCAAGTTAGATCCACTTTGTCCTACAAAATTTGATATTTCTCTTTTATTTATATATACCTGTATATGATTATTAACTTTTATATTATTCGCAAAAGATATTTTTAAATATTCTCTGTAGACTTTTTCCTCAACTAACTGTCTAAAAGCAGGATGAAAAGGCCCGGCTATTACATCTTTATTTTCAGCAATATTATCTGTGGGCTGAAGCCCTATCCTAATAACATTTATATCATTATAATTAAACAGCATCAACAAGTCCTTACATGTTTCTATAGCTTGTTCTAAAGGTAGTGGAATATATTTCCCCAAATGATATTTCTTTTCTAAGTACGTATCTTTAATGACTAAAGTAGGATATATCCTTACAATACTTGGTTTTAGGTTAATCAACTGTTTAGCAGTAAATAATTCTTTTTCATAATTACTTCCTGGAAGCCCTACCATCATTTGCAATCCCAATATAAAACCATAATCCTTTATAAGATTGGATGCATTAATTACATCAACGTCATTGTGCCCTCTATAACTGTTTTGAAGAACATCTGGAGACATTGATTGAACTCCTAGTTCAATAATATCAACGTCATATAGTTTCAATAAGTTTAGTCTTTCTTTATCTATATAATCAGGTCTTGTAGACAGGCGAATTCTATCAACATAACCACTTCTTTTATAAGAATATGCTATTTCTAAAAGTTTTTTTTGAATACTAATGTCTATACCAGTAAAACTTCCTCCGAAAAATGCTATTTCTAATCTTTCGTTAGTATCTGGGATTGTGCCTATATAACTATCGATAGTATGTCTAATATTATCTTCATCAATATCAGCACTTTTCTTCGCTATTTTTCTTTGATTGCAAAATATACAATCATGGGGACATCCTACATGTGGAACAAAAATTGGTATTATATGATATTTAGTACTCATGTTCAACTTCCATTCTTTCTAAAGCTATTTTGGCTGCATTTTGTTCAGCTTCTTTTTTACTTTTACCAACACCTTTTCCCAAGACTCTGCTTTTTACTACAACTTCAGTATGAAATACTTTATTATGATCTGGTCCTTCCTCAGATACTACCTTGTATTCAATTTTTGATTTGGTTTTTTTCTGTAATATTTCCTGAAGCTGCGTCTTATAATCTATAAATAATTCCCTTCCATTAACTGCATTTTCAATTATCCCAGTCATATGTCTTAATACAAAAGCCTTTGCATTATTAAACTTGCCATCAATATAAATAGAACCAATTAAAGCCTCAAAAGCATCAGCTAATATTGAAACCCTATCTCTTCCCCCTGTTACTTCTTCACCTTTTCCTAGAAGCATATATTTACCTAAATCAATTTGTTTTGCAACATAAGAAAGAGATGGTTCACAAACAACTGTAGCTCTTAGTTTAGTTAGTTCTCCTTCAGGATAGTTTGAATACTTTGTAAAAATGTAATCGCTTACTATAAGTCCTAAAACAGAATCTCCTAAAAACTCAAGCCTTTCATTGTATGTAATTTTAAATCTTTTATGTTCATTTGCATAAGAGCTATGTGTCAAAGCCCAATTTAATAATTCAACATTTCTAAATTTATAGCCAATTTTAGTTTGGATCTCATTAAGCAAACGAATTCTTTCAGTATTAATTACGTATCTCATAGTATTTACCCCCACATAATAATCATTACATAGAGGTATTATTGTAGATGTTTCAAGTTGTTTAAAACATCTACAATAATACCCACATACATTAGTTTACTATATAACATGTATATTATGCAAACAATTTTATGTTCACTAAACCTCACATAAAAAATTTAAGGATTAGAAATCTAACCCTTAAATTTTTTAATAATAATTGATGCATTATGCCCCCCAAAGCCAAGGGAGTTAGATACTGCAATATTTACTTCTTCAAAAATACCCTTATTAGGAACATAGTTTAAGTTGCACTCTTCGTCATAATTTTCATAATTAATCGTTGGAGGTATATATCCATTAGTTATGGCCAATGCACACACACAAGCCTCTATTCCTCCTGCAGCGCCCAATAAATGTCCTGTCATCGATTTAGTAGAACTTATCTTTAATCTATATGCATGTTCTTTAAATACTTCTTTAATTGCAGCAGTTTCTAGAGCATCATTATAGGAGGTAGATGTGCCATGTGCATTAATATAGTCCACATCTTCAGGTTGAATTTCCGCATCATCCAAGGCCATTTTCATGGCTCTTGCAGCCCCTTCTCCTCCTTCGGCAGGTGTAGTTATATGGTATGCATCAGCAGTAGCTCCATAACCGATTACTTCACCATATATTTTTGCTCCCCTATCTAATGCGTGCTGTAATTCTTCTAAAATAAGAATTCCAGCACCTTCTCCCATTACAAAACCATCTCTATTTTTATCGAATGGTCTGCTAGCTTTAGAAGGCTCTGAGTTATTTGTTGATAATGCTCTCATAGCAGAAAATCCTGCTAAAGCCATAGGTGTAATTGAAGCCTCTGTTCCTCCTGTAACAATAATATCATTGTCGCCTCTTTGAATTACCTTAAAAGCATCTCCAATTGCATTTGTTGACGAAGCACAGGCAGTAACTATAGTTTCATTTACTCCCTTTGCACCAAGCATTATGGAAATTTGCCCTGCTGCCATATTTCCTATCATCATAGGAATAAAAAATGGGCTAACTCGCTTTGGTCCTTTTTCTAATAGCTTTTTATGCTGCTCTTCAAAAGTCTCAAGTCCACCAATACCTGAACCTATTATGACTCCAAATCTTTCTTTTTTATTATTTTCCAAATCAATATTAGCATCTTCTATTGCAAGTTTTGAGGCAGCCACAGCATATTGGGTAAACCTGTCCATCTTTTTTGCCTCTTTTTTGTCTATATAGTCTTCAGGTACAAAGTCTTTTACTTCACCTGCTATTGTAGTACTATAACCCTCAGTATCAAATCTAATGATATGTGTGATACCACTTTTCCCCTCAAGAAGAGAATTCCAAAAATCTGTTTTTCCAATTCCTATTGGGCTAATAATCCCAAGACCTGTTATTACTACTCTTCTTTTCATATTATCCCTACCTATTCTCATATAAAATAAGACTCAGTTTACTAGAAAAATATCTACCTTCTAAATACTCAGTCTTTAGTTCCAAAGACTATACAATTCCTATCTTTTCCAAAAATACTATATAGTCGTTAGTTTTATTCTAAAAAAAATTTAATAGCTAGCATTATAATCTAAAGTAGTGTAAAATAATTTTAACGTTGTTATATGTTTCTATATATATTTTTTTAAGGTCCCAAACTTAAGCGGGACCCTTTTTTTATTTCTTTACTTTATATGACTTTCGATGTAATCAACCGCATCTTTTACAGTAGATATTCTTTCTGCTTCCTCATCTGATATTTCTATATCAAACTCATCTTCAATAGCCATTATTAATTCAACAACGTCTAATGAGTCAGCATCTAAATCTTCTTGAAAAGAAGCTTCAAGAGTTATATCTTCTTCTTCAACATCAAGTTGTTCTGCAATTAATTTTTTGACTTTTTCAAATACCATAAGTACACCCCCCTTCGATAAATATATATTATATTAAATTAATATGCCGCCATCAACTACAATTGTTTGCCCTGTTATATATTTTGACATGTCACTTGCAAGAAACGCAACAGCATTGGCTATATCTTCTGGTTCTCCAAGTCTCTGCAATGTAATTTTCTCTAAATATTCTCCTACAACTTTTTCAGAAAGTTTTTCAGTCATATCAGTAGCAATAAAACCTGGAGCCACAGCATTTACTCTAATATTTTTCTTGCCTACTTCTTTAGCCAATGACTTTGTAAAACCAATAATACCTGCCTTTGAAGCAGAATAATTACACTGTCCTGCATTTCCTGAAATTCCAACTATAGATGCTATATTAATAATGCTACAATCCTTTTGCTTAAGCATATTTCTTATTAGGGATTTTGTAACATTAAAGGTACCTTTTAAATTTACATCAAAAACACTATCCCATTCTTCTTCAGACATCCTCATAAGAAGATTATCTTTTGTAATTCCTGCATTATTTACTAGTATGTCAATTTTAGTAAACTAATTCA
>CAZUFW010000067.1:0-13036 GCA_964619895.1 uncultured Clostridia bacterium
TCCAATGAAAATAGTAGCTGGAACCGTAGGAGAAGATGAGCACTCTGTAGGTTTAAGAGAAATAATTGATATCAAGCATGGTGGAATAGAAGGCTATGGTATAGAATGCCATTATCTTGGAACTTCAGTACCGGTTGAAAAGCTAATAGATGCAGCTATAGAGTTGAATGCAGATGCAATACTTGCTTCAACGATAATTAGCCATGATGATATTCACTATAAGAGCATGAAGCGTATGCACGAGCTTTGTGTAGAAAAGGGAATTAGAGATAGGATTATAATTGCTTGTGGTGGAACGCAGGTATCTAATGAATTAGCTATAGAACAAGGAGTAGATGCAGGATTTGGAAGAGGGACGAAAGGAGTTCATGTAGCTACTTTCCTTGTTAAAAAAAGAAGGGAAATTCTAAATGAGAATTAATATATTAGTAGCAGAAATTGGCAGCACCACAACTGTAGTAAATGCTTTTAATGGAGTATATGACAGCTGCCCTACATTTGTAGGGCAGGGGCAGGCTCCTACAAGTGTAGTTGAGGGGGATGTAAATATTGGTCTCAGGGAGGCTATTAAGGATTTAGCCAATAGCCTTACTGTAGATAGTATTGAATATGATGAACTAATGTCTACTAGTAGTGCAGCAGGAGGATTAAGGATGACTGTTCATGGTCTAGTATATGACATGACAGTAAGAGCGGCAAAGGAAGCAGCTTTAGGTGCAGGTGCAAACCTTCATATGATAACGGCAGGGAAACTGAGAAGAACTGATATAAATAAACTTAAAGAAATAAAACCTAATATTGTTTTAATAGCTGGGGGAGTAGATTATGGTGAACGGGACACTGCTCTTTACAATGCTGAACTGATTAGTCAATTAGCTCTTGATATTCCTGTAATTTATGCAGGAAACATAGAAAATCAAGAAGAGATTAGGGAGATATTTAAAGAAACAAAAAAAAAGCTATATATAACTGAAAATGTTTATCCTAAAATAGATCAGTTAAATATTGAGCCAACTAGAAAAATAATTCAAGAGGTATTTGAAGAGCATATTATTCATGCACCAGGAATGGGAAAAGTAAGAGAAATGGTTAATGGACCAATTATGCCAACACCAGGGGCAGTTATGTTAGCTGCTAAATTACTAAAAGAAGAAATTGGGGATATTCTTGTTTTAGACGTTGGTGGAGCCACAACTGATGTACACTCTGTTACAGAGGGTAGTGAAGATGTAAATCGTATATTGATTAGTCCAGAGCCTATTTCTAAAAGAACGGTAGAAGGAGATCTTGGGGTATATGTCAATTTAAATAACATAGTTGAAAGAATAGGATTAGATAAATTGGCTATTAAACTAAATATTGATTCGGAAGAGCTAAATAATTTAGTCGAAAACCATAAACCAATTCCTATTTCAGATATTGAAAAAAAATATATTGAAGAATTGACTCTTGAAGCAGTAATAACAGCAGTGAAGAGACACGCTGGAAAGCTTAGAGATTTGTACGGACCGAGTGGTAAAAAAACAATTGCTGAAGGTAAGGACTTAACTAACATTAGGTATATAGTTGGTACTGG
The DNA here is from genome assembly GCA_964619895.1 of uncultured Clostridia bacterium. Classification (GTDB taxonomy): domain Bacteria; phylum Bacillota; class Clostridia; order Tissierellales; family Proteiniboraceae; genus Proteiniborus. Next base: position 1,577 of record CAZUFW010000067.1, read on the forward strand.
GGGAGCACTAACTAGATTACCAAATAGATTGGAAATTATGAAAAGTATAGCTTTGAGCAATAAAGGCAATGAACTATTGCCAAATAAAGAAGCAGAAATACTGGTTGACAATAATTATATTATGGCATCATTAGGAGTGCTATCAGAAAAATATCCAGAAGCTGCAATAAAACTTTTGAAAAATAGCTTAAAAATTAAGTAGGGGCTGTGGTTGCCATGCCAGCCCAAAATTGTCTAGTAGCTATATCAGGGATTTTTCCTGTCATGCTGAGCGTAAGCTAAGCATCTCTCTTTGAGATTTTCCGCTATGTTTAGAATGAAGAAAGCATATAGGGAGCGGTGCTTACAGTCCAAAAACTGAAAGGAGGACAAAATGTATCCAAGAGTAGAGATATCCTTAGACAAAATAAGGCACAATGCAGAAAAACTTATATCACTTTGCAATAAAAATGGTATTACTGTAGCTGCTGTAACAAAAGTTTTTTGTGGAATGCCAGAAATAGCAAAGGTTCTAGTCCAGTCTGGAGCCTCAGCCCTTGCTGATTCTAGAATTGAGAATCTAAAGCGTATGAAATCAATAGATGCACCAAAATTACTGCTTAGACTTCCAATGATAAGCCAAGCTGAAGATGTAGTAGAATTCGCAGATATATCATTAAATTCTGAGATAGACACCATAAAAGAGCTTTCAAAAAAAGCAATAGAAAAGGGCCTAGTACATAAAATTATATTAATGATAGACTTAGGAGACTTAAGAGAAGGTATTATTGATGAAAAGGAAATCTATAAAAGCGTAGAGAAAATATTGAAACTGGAAGGTATTAGCTTAATAGGTATAGGAACTAATCTCACATGTTACGGTGGAGTAATACCAAAGCAGGAGAATTTAAGTAGGTTAGTAAATATTAAAGAGAACATTGAAAACAAATTTGGGATAAAACTTAAAATAGTTTCTGGTGGGAATTCCAGTAGTCTATATCTTCTTGAAGGAAAAGAAGGTATTCCTAAAGGAATAAATCAGCTTAGATTAGGAGAATCAATAGTTTTAGGTAGGGAAACTGCCTATGGCAATAGAATAAAAGATACATATGAGGACTGTTTTAGACTAGTTGCAGAGATTGTAGAAGTGAAAGAAAAGCCTTCTTTACCTATTGGAGAGATAGGCATGGATGCCTTTGGGAATAAGCCTGTTTTTCAGAACAGAGGAATAAGAAAAAGAGCTATTTGTGCTATTGGCAAACAAGATGTAAGTATAGATAATATTGTTCCAGAAGACAATAGCATAATAATACTTGGTGGAAGCAGTGATCACTTGATTATTGATATTACAGACAGCTTGAACAATTATAGGATTGGAGATAAAGTATCTTTTAAATTAAATTATGGAGGGATTTTAAGCACATTAACGTCTGAATATGTAAAGAAAATATTTGTTTAACAAATAAATAATTTAGTATTCCTGCCTTTATTTGTAGGTATTTAATTATTTTTCTTTTAATTAGCATAATATTATAATATAATTAAATTATTAAAGGGAGGTACTGATGGAATGCTAACTACAGAACAAAAACTTTTATGTGCTTTAGCCCATCTTGGTGTATTTGTGGGGATACCAATCATAGCACCAATAATAGCTCTTTTAGTCTCAAGTGACAATTTTGTTAAAACTCAAGCAAAAGAAGCTTTAGGTTTTCAAATTATGATGATTGCTGCAAGTATTATTTCTGGAATATTAGTTATTGTCCTTATAGGAATACCTTTATTGCTAGCGGTTGGAATAGCAACTGTAGTTTTTCCAATACTAGCAATAATAAAAGTAGTAGATGGAGTAGATTACTCTTATCCCATTTCAGGTTCTATTGTAAGAAAAATGTAATAACTATACTTACCAAAATTAATCCTCCTTCATATATTAGATATAAGAGCATATGAAGGGGGGTTTTTTTATGATTTTAGTAACAGGTGCAGCAGGTTTTATTGGCAGCAACTTGTGTGAGCAATTACTTATTAATGGACATCAAGTATTGGGAGTGGATTCTTTTTACAATAATTATCCTAAGTGGATTAAAAATTATCATTTGAGGCATTGCTTTGGGAATCCTAATTTTATTTTTTTAGAGAATAACATACTAGATCCCAACATAAGTAAATTAATTGAAGGCCTAAATATAACATGCATAGTTCATCTAGCAGATATTCCTGGAGTGACAACATGCAGCGAGGTTAATTTTGACGAGTATATAACTTATAATATAACAGCAACTCAAAGGCTATTAGAATCCATAAAGAATAAAGGTGTTAAGAAACTTATTTATGCATCTTCTTCTACTGTATATGGAAATGGCGATAATATTCCAATGGCTGAAATTAGCAATACAAATCCAATATCATTATATGGTGTAACAAAACTAATGGGAGAAACTTTATGCCATTATTATGGAAACACATATAATATTGATGTAGATATACTAAGGTTTTTTACTGTATATGGACCACATCAAAGACCTGATATGGCTTTTCATAAATTTATTAAAAATATACTCATGAATGAGGAAATAAAAATATATGGTGATGGAACTCAGTCTAGAGATTTTGTTTATGTGAAAGATATTTGCGAAGTAATTTTGAGAGTGATAAACTATGATATAAAGTATGATATCTTAAACTTAGGAGGAGGCTTTTCTCTAAGCGTAAATGATTCAATTGAAATAATTGAAGAACTATTAAATAAAAAAGCCAAAATCACTTACATTGAGCCAATTCCTGAGGAACAGATATATACTCATGCATCTATAGAAAAAATGGATGAAATAATTTCACTTGAAAGAAAAACAGATATTTTTAAAGGACTAAAAGAGCAGATTAACTATATAAGAAGTATATACGGATTATTAGGATAAATAATATCTATGAAATATTGAAGAAATATACAAGGAGAGAAAGCATATGGATTTATTTCAAATTAGTGCTGAAAAGAACTTAAGAAAATCAGCTCCCCTTGCTGATAGGATGCGCCCTAATACACTTGAAGAATTTATTGGTCAAGAGCATATAGTAGGAAAAGGGAAACTCCTCTATAGAGGAATTGTAGCAGACAAATTAAGCTCAATTATTTTCTATGGTCCCCCTGGTACTGGGAAAACAACTTTGGCTAAAATAATTGCCAATTCTACTGAAAAATACTTTGAACAACTGAATGCTGTAACCTCAGGCATCAAGGATATTAGAGAAGTAATTGATAGAAGTAAAGAAAGACTAGGCATGTATAACAAAAGAACTATTCTTTTTATTGATGAAATACATAGGTTTAATAAAAGTCAACAGGATGCACTTTTACCATATGTTGAAAATGGTACGCTAATACTCGTTGGAGCCACAACAGAAAATCCTTTTTTTGAAGTAAATAAAGCTCTTATTTCTAGGTCTATGGTTTTCAAGCTAGAGCCTTTAAGCAATGAACATATTAAAACAATAATTAATAAGGCAATAAAGGACAAAGACCATGGGCTGGGAGATTTTAATATTGAAGTTGACAATGATGCACTTGAACATTTAGTCAATGCTTGTAATGGCGATGCGAGAATAGCATTAAACGGATTAGAACTAGGAGTGTTAACTACACCATCTAATGAAAATGGAATCATTGAAATTACTTTAGATGTAATAGAGGAGTGTATACAGAAAAGGGCAATAAGATATGAGAAAAATGGTGATGAACATTATGATATTATTTCAGCCTTTATAAAAAGCATGAGGGGTTCTGATCCAGATGCTGCTCTGTATTGGCTTGCAAAAATGATTTATGCAGGAGAAGATCCAAAATTTATTGCAAGAAGAATAATAATATGTGCCTCAGAAGATGTAGGTAATGCTGACCCCCAAGCTCTTACTTTAGCAGTAGCCGCTTTTCAAGCCGTAAATACTATAGGGATGCCAGAAGGCAGGATTCCACTTGCCCAGGCTGCAGTATATGTTGCTTGTGCTCCTAAAAGCAATGCCTGCTATGCAGGAATAGATAAAGCTTTAGACCATATTGAAAAGGGGATAATGGGACAGGTGCCTATATACCTTAGAGACTCTACTTCGAAAAAAATGGAGGAAAAATATATACTAAATACAGATGAAGACAGAAAGGATTACTTATATCCTCACGACTATCCTAATGGGTATGTTTCACAGCAATATTTGCCAAATGGATTAATAGGAACTAAGTATTATAGTCCCACAGAAAATGGATATGAGAAGATTATAAATGAAAGATTGAAAGGGTTATCAAATAAATAATTTCTACTTTATGGGGACAGATATATCTGTTCCTTATTTATTTTTTGAAGATTGGAACTTAAAAGCTACAATAGAATACTATAAATATAGAAAACATTTTTAATGATTTATGTTTTGATAAAAAGAGGTGAGAATATGGTAAATGTAAAGGCTGAATATCCGGAAGGCTATAAAGTAATATATGAAAACCCAAATATAATACATACAATTCAGCAAGACAAAAAAGAATTGGATAGAAAAGAGTTAGACAGAAAAGAATGGGACAAAGAAATATGGGAAAAAGAAGAAAAACTTATAGAAAACTGTCCAAATGAAGAGATAGAAATAGTAGCTTTTACATCAGGCGTAATAGCTAAAATTCCAGTAATACTTGCTGCCTTTACAGTCCAAGTTAACATAAACTCTTTAATTGAATTTTCTGAGCCAATATTTCAGATAAAAGAAATAATGAAAAAAGTAAACATTTATCAATGCACTATAATGCAAGATACAGATGTGCTCTTTATTAAAGGTTCAATAAAAAAGAACATTGGATACTATACAAATACTTTTTCAAATAATAATGAAATATATGGAGAAGTACAAACTCTAACCCTAGATATTCCTTTTAAATGTACAACTCATATTAAATATAATATATTGAAACCCCAAGAGATTATAAAAAGCACAGTAAAAGAATTTAAATACATCAAAAATCATGAATATATAAATAATGGACTAGATGAAAATGAAAACATAGCTCATGAGGATTCTGACTATATTAACCAAATTGTCAATGAATATTATAATGAAGCTCCATACTGTGAAGTTGTTAGTAACAAAATAATAGAAGCTGAAAGACTAATACAAAGCAAATCAGATACTGATAATAGTTCTATGCAACATGGGATTTATGCAATAGAAGGGGAAGGAGTTCTTTATATTACAATAAGAATTCTGCAAAATCGACTAGTATCTATTCCAATGGTGCCTTGAGGTATGGTGCTTGGTTAAAATTTGGAAAATTAAAATATGTCTAGAGCATCAATAGAAAAATTTATAAAACAAGTGTAACGAAAAATAACCCCCTGAATACTATGTACTAGGATATGGGACTAGAAAGAAAAGCCTCATATTTAGGAATAGTTTTAAGGAGGTAAACTAATGTCTTATCTAGACAACAATCAATATGGCTCAAAGGTAAACTATGGCAAACAAGAAACTAATAATGTGTGTAAGCCAGGAAAATCAGTGTGTACAGATGTTACTTCTACTATGTTAGTTGATTCTGTTAACGCTCCTGTAAACTTAACACCTATAGTTGCTGGAGTAGTAGCTAAGATACCAGTTGTTTTAGCAGAACTTACAGTACAAGTGAACGTAGATTCAATTGTTGAACTACCAGAACCAGCTATAGAAATTAAAAATATTAAAAAGCATCTAAAGATTACTCAATGTCTATTATTACAAAATACTAATATGCTATTTGTAAAAGGATTTGTAAGAAAGAATATTGAGTTCGCTACACTTGGCTGCTCAAATGCAAAAGGAATATGTGGAGATATTAAGCACTGCACAATAGATGTACCATTTAAATTTACAACACCAGTTACGTTTAATGGAATAGCGCCTGCTCCTGTTATTAATAGAACCGAATCAGAATTCGAATATTTTAGACAACAAGATTTATTTGGACCAGAATTCGCAGACAAAGATAAATTATTATCTGGTGACCTTACTGAGTTCAATCAAATAACAACAGAATTCTTCAATGAGCTTCCTTTCTGTGAGTTAATCAGTAGCAGAATTGTTGAATTTGATGAATTTTTAAATCCTACTAAGCCTCATAAAGCAACAGTTCCATTTGAGGAAAGAGTTTTCAAGAATATTGAAGAAAAAATGGTAATATTCATAACATTAAAGATATTGCAAAAACGCCAAGTAGCAATCGGTGCAGTAGCTGGCACTTCTAACGATTGCGATTGATAGTTGGTTGAGATTAGGTGGTATTTTCCACGTTTAAACATCTGGGTTTAGAACCCAGATGTTTTTATTTATATATCAAGGTGCAAAAGCTTTTCAATATTATAATATGTGTAGCTAATAATAGTGTGCATGAAATTTTCTATGATTTCTATCACATATCGCTAGTGTCAACAGCCATAAAAACACATATATTTATATAAATAGGTATGTGCTTTTGTATATAAAGCATTATTTAGGAGTGAGAGTTATGGCACAAAATAAATATAAAATTAAAAAAAAGGTTTTTAAGAAAACTGCAAATAAGGATTTTTTTAAAAAGCAAATAGATAAAAAATCATCAGCTAGAAGGATTTTATTTATGCCTACAAATGGAGTTGGTCTAGGACATTTAACTCGTACTTTAGCCGTAGCAAGAAGATTAAAGAAGATGCATCCTAATACGGAAATAATATTTTTTACTACTAGTTTTGCATTAAACCTAATAATAGAGGAAGGTTTTTTGGCATATTACTTTCCCTCCATGGATGTAGGTCCTGTAAATGTTAATCAAAAGGAAGTTGATAAAGCAATTGAAGATCAATTATTATCAATAATAAAAAGGCATAATATTGATACTTTGGTATTTGATGGAGTTTTCCCGTATGCTTGCTTAATGAACGCAATAGAAAAATCAAGCGTAAATGCTATTTGGATTCAAAGAGGGATGCATAAGGAGGGAAAGACAGAAATAGTTCGTGAAAGGGAAAAATACTTTAATCTCATTATAGTACCTGGGGAAGCAAATTTAAATAATACCCTTGAAAGCAATAATAAAATTAGATTTTGCCATCCTATTATTTACTCAGATAAAAAAGAACTATTGCCAAGAGAAACCATTATGAAAATGTGGAATCTTGACCCTAATAAAAAAACAGTATACGTATCATTAGGTGAAGGGTCATACGAAGATGTGAATAGCTTAATTTTTAAGGTTATAGAAATATTAAAAAGTAAAAAAAATCTACAGATTGTATTAGGAGAATCAATTATTGCTCGTAGAAGATATTATATAGACCCTGATATTTTTATATTAAAGAATTATCCAAACTCAATTTATTTTAATGCTTTTGATTTTGCTATTATTACTGGTTCCTATAATATTTTCCATGAAACAATATACTTTGAAGTTCCAACTATATTACTACCAACTAAAATGACTGGCACAGATGATCAGATTGCAAGAGCTAAAATTGCTGAAAGGTTGGGAACAGGCTTTGTATTTACCGATTTTGATAAAGATGGAATTGCTAAAGCAATATCTAAATTATTGGATCCAAATATTAATATTAGAATGAAAAAAAATGCAAGAAAAGTATTCAAAAATGGTGCCAAATTAGCAGCAAAATATATTATTGAATCAATTTAGAAAGGAGTATGTCATGAGAGCCCTAGCAATTGGAGCACATCCAGATGATATTGAGCCCCAAATGGGAGGTACTATAGCTAAGTTAACTGAAAGTGGTCATGAAGTATTAATTGTGCAATTTAACGATATTGATGGAGAATTAAATGATACCAGGTTTAATGAATCATGTGATGCTGCAAAAATACTAGGTGCTAAAATTATTCATCTTCACTATGATCAAAATAATTTTATTTTTGAACGTAATCTTGTTAAGGACTTAGATAAGATAATTTTAGAGTTTAAACCAACTGATATTTTCACATGTTGGGAACACGACTCGCATCAAGATCATCAGGTTGTATCAAAGGCAGTTTTAGCAGCTACTAGAAAAAATGACACTAACTTGTATTACTATGAGCCTATAATACCAGGTGGAATTACCACCTATGATTTTAAATCAAATTATTTTGTTGATATAACAGACACCATGGAAGTTAAAATAAAAAGCGTAAGAGCTCATAAAAGCCAATTGGAGAGATTCGGTGAAGATTGGGTAGAGGCCATATATGGAAGAGCGAAGCTAAGGGGATTTCAAATAAATGTTAAATATGCAGAAGCTTTTCAAATTGTAAAGCTTATTAGTAAAATATAAATATTTTGGAGGTATTTTATGAATCATAATAAAAGTATCACCATAAATGAGATAACAAAATTTTTGAAAAATATAGATGAAGAATTCCAATTTGTTGGAGATGTAGAAGAAATAATTAAAGGGTATTCTAGCATCTATGAATACAAGGAAAATACCATAACATGGTTAAAAAATAATAATAACTATAAAAAGGCAAAGGAAAAGATTGATTGTTTTATAAAATTAATTGTTATTCCAATGGATATGGAGCATACTACTGAATTTGAAAATTATATAAAAACGGATAATCCCCATAGAGTATTTTTTAGTATAATAGAAGAATTTTTTGCAGATAAAAAAGTTTACAGCATGGGAAAGAATAATGTTATCTCAGATAGCTCCTTAATTCACCTCAATGTATTTATAGGAAATAATTGTACCATTGGGAGTAATGTTAAAATTGGGGAAGGTACAAGAATATATAATAATGTAACAATTGCAGAAGGTGTAATAATAGGAACAAATTGCACTATAAAATCAGGGGCTGTAATTGGTGAAGAAGGTTTAAACTATATGAAGGGTAAGGAGGGAAAATACAAAAGGATTGAGCATTTAGGTTCTGTAATAATTGGGAACAACGTAGATATTGGTGCAAATACGACTATTGAAAGAGGTGTAATGGAAAATACCATAATTGAAGATGGAGTAAAAATAGATGATTTATGTCAAATATCACACAATGTTTTAGTTGGAGAAAATACAGTAATTATAGTTCACTCTTCAATATATGGAAGTGTAAAGATTGGTAAAAATTGCTGGATAGCATCATCTATAATTAGAAATCAAATTAGAATTGGCGATAATGTTACTATTGGAATGGGTTCAGTAGTAACAAAAGATATTAGGGATAACTGTGTAGTCTTTGGAAATCCTGCCAGAGAAAGACAGTAATAATTAATGAGTGTTATTGCTTTTCTTGTCACAAATACCTTATACATAGTATTTGATATCGTATTAATCAATATAGAGTTGAGTGTAGTGGTATTATATGAAGAAATAGTAAATAGGCAGGAAAGTATATCGGTTATCGGATTAGGGATATGTTGGGATTTCTTTAGCTATAAGTTTTGCTAAGAAAGTAAATGTCATTGGATTTGATATAGATAGTAGAATAATTAGCTAATAATATTCAAATAATATTTGACAAACGATTTGTTAAATATTATAATACTGGTAAATAAAACAAAAAAGACTATGAAGAGAAGAGTAGATATAGAAGGTAGTTATAGAGAGCTGACTATGGTGGAAGGTTGGTACGAAATCTATATTGAAGAACATCTCAGAGTCTCTAACCGAAATCCAACGAGAGTAGACTTAGACGGAATCGCACCGTTATTAGCGAGCAGTATTGAAATCGTACTGTTATAGAGTTGGTCATATAATATGACAATTAGGGTGGTACCGCGAAATATAGCCTTTCGTCCCTTTATGGGAAGGATAGGCTTTTTTTATTGCTTTAAATCATTAAAATTTTTAAATAAAGTCATTATAAAAATTAATAAGAAGGAGGAAGTATTATGAGTTATACCTTAGTAAAAGATATTTACAGACATCAACAAGAGTATTTAGGAAAAGCTCTTAAGGTGGCAGGATGGGTAAGAACTATCAGAAGTTCTAAGTCTTTTGGATTTATCGAAATAAATGATGGTAGCTTTTTTAAAAACATCCAAATAGTATTTGATGAAACATTACCAAACTTTGAAGAAGTGTCTAAGTTTCCAATAAGCTCTGCTCTAAAAATCGAAGGGGTATTAGTTGAAACACCTAACGCAAAACAACCATTTGAAATTAAAGCTGAAAAAATAGAACTAGAAGGAGATTCAAGTGTAGAATTCCCATTACAGAAAAAAAGACATAGCATGGAGTATTTAAGAACTATTGCTCATTTGAGACCAAGAAGTAACACTTTTTCAGCAGTATTTAGAGTAAGATCCTTAGCAGCTTATGCAATCCATAAGTTTTTCCAAGAAAGAGAATTTGTTTATGTGCATACACCTATTATTACTGGAAGTGATGCTGAAGGTGCAGGAGAAATGTTTAGGGTTTCTACTCTTGACTTGTTAAATGTACCTAAGGATAAAGATGGAAAGGTTGATTTTACAGAAGACTTCTTTGGCAAGGAGACAAACTTGACTGTAAGTGGTCAGCTTGAAGCAGAAAGCTATGCCTTAGCATTTAGAAATGTCTATACTTTTGGTCCTACATTTAGGGCAGAAAATTCAAATACTGCAAGACACGCAGCTGAGTTTTGGATGATAGAACCAGAAATCGCCTTTGCTGACTTAAAAGACGACATGGAATTAGCAGAGGATATGCTAAAATACATTATTAAATATGTCATGGAAAATGCCCCTGAAGAAATGGAATTCTTCAACTCTTTTATTGACAAAGGATTAGTTGATAGACTTAACAATATAGTGAATTCTGACTTTGGAACTGTTACTTATACAGAAGCAATTGAAATACTAGAAAAAGTTAAAGATAGATTCGAATATCCTGTTTCATGGGGATGCGACCTTCAAACAGAGCATGAAAGATATTTAACTGAAGAAGTGTTTAAGAAACCTGTATTCGTAACTAACTATCCAAAAGATATCAAAGCTTTTTATATGAGATTAAACGATGACAATAAAACCGTTGCAGCAATGGATTTATTAGTACCAGGTATAGGTGAAATAATTGGTGGAAGTCAAAGAGAAGAAAGATTAGAAATTTTGGAAAAGAGAATGGAAGAGATTGGACTAGATAGAGAGGATTATTGGTGGTATTTAGATTTAAGAAAATACGGTGGTACCAAACATGCTGGTTTTGGTTTAGGATTTGAAAGAGCCATTATGTATATGACAGGAATGACCAATATTAGAGACGTAATTCCTTTCCCTAGAACAGTAAATTCTGCCGAGTTTTAATAAAAATAAGCGAAATTATGATAGTGGTACTAGCTTATCTTAGCTAGTACCATAACTTAATTAATTCTGAGGAGGAAATAAATAATGAGTTTATATAAACAATGGACAGAAATAGCATATGAGGAAAAAGAACAAAAAGAATATAACAAGTTTTGGGAAGAATATTTAGAGAAAGAAAAAAATGTATATGCTAACATATTAGAGAGCAAAAACAACATTTTAAAGGG
>CAZUFW010000068.1:0-4790 GCA_964619895.1 uncultured Clostridia bacterium
CGCCTGCGGAGATAGTAGGTTGCGAGGTCGAAGAAGCAGGAAGATCTAGCAGTAACGCTAGAAGCACGTGACTTTAGTCATGTGAGGTTCACGTAGTCTGACTGATAAAATAAGGAGAGGTTATCAAACCTCTCCAATATTTTTTGCCTTCAATCTACAATTTACATACTCACGTAAGAGTGTATATAATACTGAAACTAATGGTATAAACAACAATATACCTAATATGCCCATTAAGTTTCCGCCTACTGTAACTGCAACAAGTATCCAGATAGATGGAAGTCCAGCGGCCTTTCCTACCACATGAGGATATATCAAATTTCCTTCTATTTGTTGAATAATTAAAAACATTATAATGAACCAAAGTGACAATTTAGCATTGACTACAAAGATCAAAAATGCACCTATTATGCATCCTACAAGAGTTCCAAACATAGGAACCAAAGAAGTTACAGCTATAAGAACACTTATAGTAAGGGCATATGGAAATCTAAATATACTCATAGATACAAAGAATAAAAAACCTATTATTACTCCCTCTAACATTTGTCCATGTAAAAACTGTGAAAACACATTATTTGATAAAGCTCCAATATGAAATATTCTATCAGCAATTTTTTCAGGTAAAAATGCTCGAATCAGTTTTTTTACTTGTCTACTTAAAGTTTCTTTTTGTAACAACACGTATATAGAGAACACAAACCCTAATGAAAATGTGACGATACCACTTACTACAGAAGATGCGATTGAAAAAGTAGAACCTACTAAATTTAAAGCACTGTTTTTGAAAAACGAAAGTGCATTTTCTCCAAGCTTTTTCCAATCAAAATCTATGTTGTTTATCCATTGAATGATTTGAGGATTATTCTCTAGTTTTTCATTAACAAAGATTAACAAGTTGTCCCAATAAGATGGAAGCTTAACAGATAAATCTTGAATAGTAGCAGCCAACTCAGGGATTATAATAAACAATGTAATAAAAATAGTAAACACAAATAGTAAAAGTGTAAGTATATAACTTATGGTGCGTATTAGGCTCGGCTTTAAATTCTTGAAGATTTTTTTACTTTGAAAGAGTTTTCTTTCTATAACTTTCATTGGACTATTAAATATAAAAGCTATTGCTAAACCAAGGACAAAGGGAGTGAATATAGAAAATACTTTAACTGCCAATAGCCAGACATTAAATATATTTTCTAATAACCACATCAATATAACTGCAAAAGCAATTAAAAACATAGCTTTTTTCATTTGTTTTTTATTAAAATCCATTAAACCACCTTCTTTCTATAAGATACATTTTATATTTATTTTCTTTTCTTTACAATGCATTGTTGGGTAGAAAATTATTAATAATTGATATGATGATAAATTTTCACCTTATCAACGCAAAAAGCTTATTATCAAAGTATTATATTTTCAATCTAAAGACTAATACAAGGCAAATATTCTTTATTAACTACAAAAATTCTAAAAGGGCATAGTAGTTATGCCCTTTAAATAAGATACTAATAAGTCGATTTTATACAAAGCAGGTGTATATATTGATGGAGATAAAGTTATGAAAACTTAACAGTCTGGTTATAGTTAATATAGAGATATTAAATTTGTGCCAGGTGTAGATACTAACATCCTTGAAGATACAAATTTCTGTCCATCCCATGTCAACAAGTTTTCAATGTAACCTAATGTGTCACTATTAGTGGTGCCAATAATGCGTTGAAAAGCAAGTAAATCATAGGTGTTATTTTTTTCATCATTTACAATTGGGTCTAACCTACCTAAAGCAAGAATTTCTCCTTGTACAGGTTGTTTTAACTTACCTTTCTCATCATAATACTGTGATAAATAATCGTATCCTTTATAGCTTATGTCTAATATGAAAAGCTTATCTAGCATAACATTGCCTACATTGACTTTATAGAAGTCAGCATAATCTACTTTATACTTATACTCTTTATTGTACTTATCGAAATTAAAAATTTCCTGAACGTTATTATTCTTAAATGAATAAATGTAGAAGTAGCCATATCCGCCACTGCCGCCAGAATCAATGCTTACCTTTATATCATCTATATTATCTTTTGTAAAATCACCAAGAAATAGTCTTGGGTTATATCCTGAATTAAACTCAGGAGTAATAGTTTTTGTGATATGTGTACGTCCATCTTCAACTGCAACAGTAATGTTATCTACAAAAATTCCTGTTGGGCCTTGCGGTTTATTGCCATATAAATACACCTTGTCAGGTACACCATCTCCATTTACATCGCCAACTTTCATGTCAAGCAAATCTTTTTTTTTGATAGGGTAGTTTCCTTGGAAAGGGCTGCATGGTCTTCTGCTAATATCATAGTATGAAAAAGTGCCCCAATTTTCTACTCTATTAAACTGAGGATAAGTTGACATAAAGTGAACTATTATTGAAGAATTATCTAATTCTGGATGTGTATTAAAAAATTTTCTATCTCCATACCTAATAGCTTCTAATGCAAGAGGTAGTTCACGTCTAAATATATAATCTCTCATAGCTGTAGCGTTTAGGTCAAATTGTCCATCGACATATAAATACACATAATAAAGGCAACCTTTTTCTGACTCCACCCATTCACCAAGGACTTCATCTCTTATAGCACTGATTTTATCATAAGCAAATCTTGAACCAATAGTTAAAAATAGTTCTGCAGTTACATCTGAATGAGTAAGCGTGTAACGCCTAGGAATAATAGGCTCTGTAGTAGTAACTCCTTTTCTAAATTCTACTGAAAGCTTTTCAGGGTTTAATTTACTCATAGGATCCCTTCTCATACTATATTTCTTATAAATGTATTATATGATGACCATAGTCATTATGTTAGCAATTTAATTATTTGAGTTATTTCTAATTATTTTTTGAATAAAATACTATAAATTTCTAATTCCCTTTTAATGATGATACCAGTAATATTAGAGCAATTAGGAATTATTAACAATGAAATATTTAGTAAAATATTATATCCCCTGCCACAGGGTTGTTTATCAATGCAGTGTCACAGAACAAAATAGAAGGATTTGCAGTTATGAAAGGCTCAGGAATTATCATAGTATTTCCTATTGCTGCACTGTTTTTTATTGATAAAAAGGAGTTATACTTTTCCTTTGCCCCAGGTTTTTGGCCAGCAAAAGCCATAAGCAGCTTAATTAGAGGAGAGGGTATATTGCTTTTATCATATAATCAATACTATTTTATTGGATTGATTTATGTTATTCTATTAAATGTTGCAGCTTATAGGATTTTTTTAGAAAGAACTAAGCTATAGAAATGTTATAATATTAAAGGCTGTGCTAAGAAAAATGGACTTAGTGAAAAATAAAACTAAGTCCATTTTCATTTTGTATAAATTATATAACTGTCAATATTGTACAACAAAATCCTAGTCTATTATTTAATTGCTGTAAGTTTATTGTATAAAAATACTAATAATTTATACTTACTAAAATAATATTTTAAATAATAAATATATACTAGCTAAACTTTAAAAAATATTAAGAGAAAAATTGTTAATATCTAATAAAAGGAGAATTCATTTCTATGTAGAAATACTTATTAACTTATCAGATATGTTGACAACCTTACATCTATAGATTTACTATATTTATAGATTCACACAATTTGATGCTTACTCATTAAACCCTTATATAAAATAGAACTCTATTCAGAGGGAGCCCTAACTCCTTCTAAATGCTGAGTTTAGTTTATGTCGCTTGAAATACAGTTCTATAAGATTCCAGATTATATTTCCTTTTTATAGCGAAAACCTAAGTTAGTCAAATAACAAACAAAATAAAGAGAAAGATAGAAAGGAAGTGATATATCTAAAATTAGGCTTACTAATGAAGAAGGACTTCATAGTCTTTGAAAACGTTTGTGAAAGTGAGATTAAAAATCAAAAGTTTTGTCTTTATTTTGTGTCATAGCTTAATATTGGGAAAAAGTCTATTTTAGGAGGGGTAGTATGTTAAAGCTACTTGGTTACAATGAGAAGGAAATAAGTAGATCTAAGTATGAAGTGGATGGAGTACCACCTTTAAGTGAAGCCATACCACTGGGATTACAGCATATTTTTGCTATGTTTGCAAGTAATATTGCAGTTCCTATGATAATTGCAGGTTTAGTAGGTATTACTGGACCTGATTTAACAATTATGGTCCAAAGCGCTATGATAATTGCAGGTATAGCTACGCTTAATCAATGTTATCCTATAGGAAGATGTGGAGCAAAATTACCTGTAGTCATGGGTACTAGTTTTGGCTTTCTTCCAACTAATATTGCCATAGCAAAGGGGTATGGTATTTCAGGACTATTAGGCGCTACTTTTGTGGGCGGATTATTTGGTACAGTACTAGGATTCTTTTTAAAGCCATTAAGAAAGTTTTTCCCATCGCTAGTAACTGGTACTGTTGTACTTACTATTGGTTTATCCTTACTTCCAACTGGAATAAACTCAATGGCTGGTGGCAATGGTTCTCCAACCTTTGGCTCACCAAAAAATTGGATAGTTGGATTGATTGTTTTATTTGTAGTTTTAGCATTAAATCAATTTACTAAAGGTTTTACAAAAACATCTTCAATACTTATTGGAATTATTGTTGGATATATAATAGCTATACCATTAGGTCTGGTTAACTTCGCACCAGTAAAGGCAGCAGGTTGGTTTGCAGTTCCTAAGCCATTACATTTTCCAATGGCATTTAAGTGGGGAGCTATTGCACCTATGCTAATAATGTTTATTGTGACTACAGTAGAAACT
>CAZUFW010000068.1:4800-12620 GCA_964619895.1 uncultured Clostridia bacterium
AAACTGTAGGGGACGTATCAGCTATAACTATGGGTGGTGTTGGCAGAGAAGCAACAGACAGAGAGTTATCAGGCTCAATTATTAATAATGGATTAAGTAGTAGCTTTGCAGCAATATTTAACGGATTACCAACAACTTCTTTTAGTCAAAACGTGGGAATGATAGCTTTTACAAAGATAGTAAGCAGATATGTTATAGCTGTAGGTTCATTATTCCTTATAGCAGCAGGTCTAATTCCTAAGCTTGGAGCACTAGTATCCACTATACCATCAAGTGTTATTGGAGGAGCTTCTCTAGTAATATTCTCTCAAATAACTCTTACAGGTATAGATATATTGACTTCAGAACCATTGACAGATAGAGCTAAAGTAATTATAGGATTATCTCTTGCATTTGGTATAGGATTAACTTCCGTGCCAGCTGCAATGGCGCATTTCCCTGAAGCAATAAAAGTACTATTTGGTGAGTCAGGTATAGTAATAGCTTGTTTAGTTGCTATGATATTAAATATTGCAATTCCTGAAAAGAAAGAAAAAGCAAAGGAAGCAGCTACTAACTAAGCATAATATTATAGGTAATAAATAGGGAATGAATATTTATATTCATTCCCAAAACTATTAATATGAGGTGTAATAAATGAATAAAATCAATATTCCCAAGGTTCAAAAACAAACAGCTGTTCAACAAGCTATAGAGTATCTTAGAAATTATATATTGACTTCTGAAAGTTACCATGTTACAAAATTGCCATCAGAGGCCATGCTAGCTAGTGAAATGGGAATAAGCAGATTGACCATAAGAGAGGCCTTGACAGTATTAGAAAACGAGGGGCTTATTACAAGAAGCCAAGGAAGCAGTACAATGATCACTACTTTTGCAAGAAAATTATCAGATGGAATAGACTATGCAGGAGAGCTTGGGAGATTTATTGAAGAAAGTGGATATAACTCCACAGTAGATATTATTTCACACTCATGGGAAAAGTGTAGCGAAGAAGATGCAAAAATACTGAATATAGAGCCAGAAGAAGAGATTCTAGTAGTAAAGAAGAGATTTTTAGCAAGCGACAATCCTGCAGCATATTGCATAAATAGAGTACCAAAAAAATTTTTAGGAAATAAAGAAACTAATGAAGAGGATTTAGGAAAATCTATGTTTGACTTTGTTGAAGAAGGGTGCAATTGTCAGTTTAGCCATGATTTTATGGAAATAATACCTAGCTTAGTTACTGCTGAGATTGCTGATATCTTAAAGTTGGAGGAAAAATCTCCTATTTTAAGAGTTGATGTAACTAAGTATTCTATTGAAGGATACCCTGTAATGCATAACACAGAATATTATGTAGATAAGCTAATAAGATTTACTGCTTGCAGAACTATGCCTTATATTAAATGATTTAATATGGATTTTCATTGGATAGATAGGGAGTGAAGAATTTGATAACCTTTGGAGAATATATTAAACCCAAAAGTATAGAAGAAGCATATGAAGTATTTAAACTTAAGAAAAACGCTGCCTTAATAGGTGGCGGTTGTTATCTTAGAATGGGGAATAGGAGAATTGGGCTAGCTGTTGATTTATGCGATGTTGGTCTTAATTATATAAATGAAACAGAGGATACCATTGAAATAGGTGCAATGACTACTTTTAGAGAATTAGAAACTAGTACCTTATTATTAAATCATTTTGGTTCTATGATTTCTGATTCTGTTAAGCATATTATAGGAATCCAATTAAGAAACATTGTTACTATTGGGGCAACAGTTTTCTCGAAATATGGGTTTTCTGATCCAATAACTGCTCTCCTAGCACTTGATGCTGAAATTGTGCTTTATAATGGTGGAAAAGTATCATTGGAAGAATACCTTAAAGAAGAAAGCAGAAGAAAAGACATTCTAGAAAAGATTATTTTGAGTAAAAATATTGAAAAAGCAGCCTTTCAATCCATGAGAAATTCACAAGTAGACTATGCCATACTTAATACTTCAGTTTCAATAAAAGAAGGCAAATATAGAATAGCAGTAGGAGCAAGACCAAGAACTGCTGTATTAGCATATAAGGCTATGGACTATATAAATAATACGGAAGTAAATGAGGAAAGTGTTTTAAGGGCTGGTGAAATTGCATCACAAGAATTATCTTTTGGAAGCAACACAAGAGGCTCTGCTGAGTATAGAAGAGAAATATGCAAGGTTCTTGTAAAAAGGGCAATCATGGAGGTGTCAAGATGATTATTAAAGTAAATATTAATGGTGTAAATAAAAATTTTGACATAGAGCCCCATGAGTACCTACTAGATGTTCTTAGAAAAAATGGTTATTTAAGTGTGAAAAGAGGCTGTGATACAGGCTGCTGTGGAGTCTGTACAGTGCTAATAGATGGGGCACCTACTTTATCCTGTGCATTCTTGGCAGCAAGAGCTGCTGGGAAAAGTATTATTACAATTGAGGGTGTTCAAGAACAAGCAAAGGAAATAGGAAAGTTCCTTGTAGACGAAGGTGTGGACCAATGTGGATATTGCAGCCCTGGTTTAATATTGACTATTATAGCCATGAAAGCTCAACTTGAAAATCCTACTGAAGAGTCCATAAAGTATTTTTTAGCAGGTAATTTGTGCAGATGTACAGGTTATGTAGGTCAGCTAAGAGCAATAAAGAAATATATGGGGGTGGAATAATGAAGCCAGTAAATCATTCTATAGGTCAATCTATTCCTAAAGTAGATGGTGCACAGCTTGTAACAGGAAAACCCGCATATACAGATGATTTAGCACCTAAGGATGCATTAATAATAAAAATACTAAGAAGCCCATATGCCTTCGCTAGAATTAAGAGTATTAATAAAGAGAAAGCTGAGAAAGTTCCAGGGGTAGAATGCATATTAACTCATGAGGACTTACCTAAAATATTATTTACAAGGGCAGGACAATCTCATCCAGAACCATCTACCTATGATAAATATATATTAGATGAATATGTAAGATATATTGGGGATGAGATTGCAATTGTAGCAGCAGTAAGTGAAGATATAGCTTTAAAAGCAATGAAGCTGATAAAAGTCGAATATGAAGTATATGAACCAGTATTAGATATGGAAAGGGCGGAAGCTCATCCTTCTAAAATTCATTTCAGAGATAGATGTCATTCAAATATGAACATTGGATTTAATCCCGAAAAAAATATTGCAGCAGTTTATAATTTTGGAATAGGAGATGTGGAAGAAGAATTAAAAAAATGTGATGTAGTAGTAAGTGAGAGCTATTATTCTCAGGCCCAAGCTCATGCCATGATGGAGACATATAGGGCTTTTTCATATATAGATCAGTACGGAAAACTAGTCATAGTATCTTCTACCCAGATACCCTTCCATGTAAGAAGAATGATAGCCAGAGCTCTTGATTTACCTATAAGTAAGGTTAGAATAATTAAGCCGCGTATAGGTGGAGGTTTTGGCGGCAAGCAAACTGCTCAAGTAGAGTTTTATACTGCTGCAGTTACATTGAAAACAGGAAAACCTTCCAAAATAATATACACTAGAAAAGAAACCTTTGAATCTACCACAACACGACATGCTATGAAAATAGATGTTACCATTGGTGCTGACAAAGAAGGGAATATTAAAGCAATTGATATAAACGCACTTTCTGATACAGGTGCATATGGAGAACATGCTTACACAGTCCTAGGTGCAGCTGGATATAAATCCATACCATTATATAATAAGGCAGAGGCTGCAAGATTTAGGGGTAAGGCAGTAAATACAAATCGTACTCCGGGAGGAGCTTTGAGAGGATATGGTGTAACCCAAGGTATCTATGCAGTTGAGTCTGCTGTAAATGAATTGGCTCATAAGCTTAACATAGACCCATCTGAATTAAGAGAGAAAAACATGTTAAAAAAAGGAGAGACATCTCCAATATTTAATATGACTACTGTAGGAGCAGGTGAAGAGCCTATAACAATGAATAGCTGTGAATTGGAATACTGTGTAAAAAAAGGGAAGGAACTAATAGGCTGGGATAGTAAATATCCAAGACAGCAGGTATCCCCTAACAAAGTTCGTGGAGTAGGCATGGCTATTGCTATGCAGGGCTCAGGAATACCTGGAATAGATACTGCTACCGCAACTATTAAGCTTGAAGACAATGGATATTTTACATTGCTTTTAGGCGCTGCAGACATAGGTACAGGAAGTGACACTATTTTAAAGCAGATTGCAGCTGAGGCCTTAGGAGTAGATAATAATACAATTAGCG
Source organism: uncultured Clostridia bacterium (assembly GCA_964619895.1). Classification (GTDB taxonomy): domain Bacteria; phylum Bacillota; class Clostridia; order Tissierellales; family Proteiniboraceae; genus Proteiniborus. The sequence continues at coordinate 9,056 of CAZUFW010000068.1, forward strand.
TTTATTCCTCAGATACTGATTTAACTCCTTTCGATGTTGGAGCATATGCATCAGGAACCACATATTTCTCAGGAAATGCAGTAAAAAAAGCTTCTTTAAAAATGAAAGAACTAATTGAAAAAGAAGGAGCAGAGTTTCTAAAAATAGCTCTAGATGATGTAGTATTTGACGGAAAAGAGATTAGAAATAAAGCAGGAGATAAAAAGGTTAGCCTAGGGGATTTAAGTAATAGACTTATTTATAAAAACCCAACCAAACAATTGACTTCTACGGAATCCTTTGGTACCAGCGATTTAGCACCACCTTTTATATCAGGCTTTGCTGAAGTTGAAGTAGATATTGAAACTGGAAAAGTAGACTTAATTAATTATGTAACCGTAGTTGACAGCGGAACTATAATAAATCCTACCCTAGCAAGAATACAAGCAGAGGGAGGCGTAGTTCAAGGCATAGGAATGGCTCTTTTTGAAGAAGTAAGGGAAGATAATAGAGGTAGAATGATAACTAACAATTTTATGGAATATAAGATTCCTTCAAAGCTAGATATAAATAATATTGTAGTAGACTTTGCAGAAAGCTATGAGCCGACTGGACCATTTGGGGCAAAATCCATTGGAGAGGTAGTAACTAACACACCATGTCCTGCAATTGCAGATGCAGTTTATAATGCAGTAGGAGTTAGAATTAGAGATTTGCCTATAACACCAGAGAAAGTAAAGATGTTATTAAAGAACAAAACTAAAGGCTAAAAGCACTTGTGCTTTTAGCCTTCTTTATGAACTCCCTTATATCCAGTTAATCTAACTGCATTAATTATAACTAACAATACACTTATTTCATGGACAAGCATTCCAATGGCCATGAATACATTTCTTGTGAGTACACCTGCTAATAGTGTAAATACTACAGCCACAGCAAAGTAAATATTCTGTTTCATATTTCTCATAGTAGCACGGCTGAGTCCAAAGGCATATGAAAGCCTATTTAAGCTATCTGACATCAATACAATATCTGCTGTTTCCATTGCCACATCAGTTCCAGAGCCTCCCATGGCTACTCCTAAATCAGCTAATGCTAATGCTGGTGCATCATTGATACCGTCTCCAACCATGGCAACAGTATTATCCTTCATCAATTCCTTTAACTTATTAACCTTATCTTCAGGTAATAGTTCAGCAAAATACTCATCAATGCTAAGATTTTGCGATACTGCATGGGCTATTCTTCTATTATCTCCCGTCAACATTACCACTTTTTTAACTCCAGCCTTTTTTAAATCTGCGACCAAATCATGGGCATCGTCTCTAATCTTATCTGCAATGGAGATAACCCCTAAAACCTTAGAACTATTTGCAACTATTGCTGCTGTCTGTCCGTTATTTTCTTCATTTACTAAATGCTCCTCTACTTCGGCTGGTATAGTAATATTATTGTCACCTAACAACTTACGGGTACCGATGTAAATATCTTCTCCCCCAACTATGGCCTTTACACCGCCGCCTGGGTACACATCAAAATCAGTAGCAGGCACTATTTTTATAGACAATCTTGATTTTGCTTCATTTATTATAGCCTTTGCTAAATGATGCTCTGATGTCATCTCTACTTTTGCAGCTAAATGAAGGAGCTCTTCTTTCGCCATATCGTAAGCACGAATATTAGTTACTGTTGGTTTTCCTATTGTAAGGGTACCAGTTTTATCAAAAGCTACTATATCAATTTTTCCTGCCTTTTCTAGATATTCTCCACCCTTAATCAGGATTCCTTTTTTAGCACCATTTCCTATACCAGCAACTATAGATACGGGAGCTGATATTACCATGGCACCAGGACAGGATATAACTAATAAGGTAAGTGTAAGCTCTAAGTCCCTAGTTATTAAATAAACTATTACAGACAATATCATGATTCCAGGTGTATAATACTTAGAAAAACGTTCTATGAACTTTTGGGTTGGAGCCTTTGACTCCTGTGCTTCCTCAACCATTTCTAATATACGAGCAAAGGTTGTGTCGTCTCCTACTCTCTCTGCTTCTAGCTCAAGATATCCTGTTTCTATAACTGTCCCACTAAATACACTATCACCCTGTTCCTTACCTACAGGAATAGATTCACCAGTTATGGCGGCTTGATTTACAGATGCTTTTCCTCTTAACACTATGCCGTCAACAGGAATCTTTTCTCCAGGTCGAACTAGCACTGTTTCCCCTTTTTCTACATCATCGGGAGATACCTTAACCTCGTGTCCATCTCTAATTACAGAAGCAGTGTTTGGTGCTAGGTCAAGTAAAGCCTTTAGGGACGAACGGGTTTTTTCTAAGGTTCTTGCCTCTAAATATGCGCCAAAGATAAATAGAAAAGTGACTGCAGCAGCCTCCCAGTATTCACCTATAAAAATAGCCCCAACTACTGCTACAGTTACTAAGGCTTCAATGCCTAAGGTTTTATATCTTAAAGCGCCTATTGCATTTTTAGCTATAGGGTATCCAGAAATAATTGCAGATATTATCATTAAGCTATTAAATATTGCCATATTAAAGCCTAGATATTTAAAAATATAGGCAAATATGATTAATGCACCAGATACTAATACTATTTGACCTCTTTTCCTCATCATAACTCTCACCTCCAATGGGAGCTATGAAAGCCCCCATTACTTTTTACTTAATACTTCAAAGCCTAAGCTGCTAACAACCTTTTCAATTGTGTCAGCATCTAACTGATTTTCGTCATAGCTTACTTTAACCTTGCTTGAACTAAATAAGATTTTTACTTCTTCAACTCCATGTTGACTTGATAAAGCATTTTCAATTTTTTTCACACAACTTGGGCAAGTTAATTGTTCTAATTGCAAAGTAACATTTTTCATTAATAATTCCTCCTTTAAACTTTGTTTTTTTTATTGTTAATTTCATTATAGATTAGTATTTCATTTTTGAAATTGATTACAATCAAATTTAAAACAATTTCAAAAAATAAAAATCCTTTTTCAATTTTCATGATTAGTATGTCTTCTCTCATTTTTTGTATTAATAATTATTAATATATCGTTGACAAATATATCGTATGATGATATATTTGATATATTATCATACGATATATGGAGGTTGATATATTTGGATAACAATACACCTTTAACAGAAGCTTTATTTTATATCTTATTGGCTGTACGCACACCAAACCATGGATATGGTATTATTCAAGATGTAAGTGAAATTACAGATGGAAGGGTAACATTAGGACCAGGAACTTTATATGGAGCTATTAATTCAATGCTAAAAAAAGGATGGATTAGCTTGTATAGTGAGGATAAGGAATCTAGAAAGAAAAAGGAATACCTTATTACAAATACAGGAAAAGAAATATTTCGAAATGAAGTGAAACGGTTAAATGAACTTATAAAAAATGCAAAAAAGATGGATGATTAGGGGGCGTGAATATATGTTAAAATTCAAACTATATTATGACAAAGACGCAGAAGAAGATTGGTTAAAGAAAATGTGTTTAAACGGATGGGCATTCAAAAAATTCTTTCTTGGTTTTTATACTTTTGAAAAATGTGAGC
>CAZUFW010000069.1:0-12574 GCA_964619895.1 uncultured Clostridia bacterium
TAATAGGGAATTAGGTTAGAATCCTAAACAGTCCTGCTGCCGTAATGAGTGAGCGGTTTTTAATGCGAAAGCAAACCACTGGTGAAAATCTGGGAAGGTTAAAAACAGCAAAGACCTCTAAGTCGGAATACCTGCCAATATTATTTGCGTAAATAACCGCAAATGCTATACTCTGCAGGGACAGGGTGATAGTAAATAAAATTAAATTTTTGGATATTTTTATACATAAATTCCAAAGTTTACTTTGTGGTTAATTACGTTTCGGGAAATCCGAGACGTTTTTTCTTTTACAGGAAATATCGAAGTATTTAATCAAAATAAGAAAGCGGAGGAATAAAAAATGAAAAAACTTATCTCAATTGCTTTAGTTGTTATTATGATAGCTACAATGTTAACTGCTTGCTCCCAAAAGCAAACTCAAACGGTACAAACAACAAAATCTCAAGAAATACCATTAGCATTAAAAGACCCTGCTGGAAATCAAATCACAGTTCCTAATGAAATTAACAAGATAATATCAATGGCACCATCTATAACTGAAGTTTTAGTAGATCTAGGTTTTGGAGATAAAATCATTGCAGTAGATACACAATCAAAAGATATTCCAGGTTTACCAAGTGGGATTCCCTATATAGATATGATGTCACCTGATGTAGAACAACTTACTGCGTTAAAGCCAGATATAGTTATTGCTTCTACAATTACTATGAGTGGAGGAAATGATCCGTTAAAGCAACTTAGGGATATGGGAATATGCCTTGCATATATACCTTCAAGTGATAGTATTGAAGGCATCTATAGTGATTTAATGTTTATTGCTAGGATTCTAAATGCAGAAGAAAAAGGAGAATCTTTAGTAAATACAATGAAAGAAAAAATAGCAGAAATAAAGAAAATTGGTGACACTATCACATCAAAGAAATCAGTATACTTTGAAATAAGTGCTGCGCCTTATTTATATAGTTTTGGTAAAGGTGTATTTTTGAATGAGATGATAGAGATAATTGGAGCTAAAAATGTATTAGGTGATAAAGAAGGCTGGATATCCGTTTCGGATGAATCAATAGTAGCCTCCAATCCAGATGTAATAATTACAAACGTGAACTATATTGAAAATTCTATAGATGAAATTAAATCTCGTTCTGGATGGGAAAATATCAATGCTATAAAAAATAATGAAGTGTATTATGTAGACAATATGGCAAGTTCCCTACCAAATCATAATATAGTTAAAGCATTGGAACAGATGGCAAAAGCCGTTTATCCTGATAAATATTAAGACTATGAAAACAAATGTAAAAATCCTAATTTCAACAATTATATGCATTATGATATTAGTTTTGGGAGTAGGTATTGGCAGTGTATATATATCGCCTTTTCATATATTTAAGATAATATATAGCAATATGCTTAATATACCATTATCAATAGATATAGAACCTAATCTGATATCGATAATTTGGAAATTAAGACTACCAAGAGCTCTACTAGCCTTTATAGTAGGTGGGGCTCTTGCAGTAAGTGGTTCCGTAATGCAATCGGTACTTAAAAATCCATTGGCATCATCATATACCTTAGGGGTTTCTTCCGGTGCCTCAGTCGGGGCAGGATTAGTAATTATAACTGGATTTAGCATACCTTTATTAGGGAAATTTACACTTCCTTTTATAGGTCTATTATCTGGATTACTCACAGTATATCTTGCTATTAGCTTTACTGCTAAAATTGATAAAAATATGGAGAATAACACTATTATATTAATTGGTATGGTTTTTTCACTATTTATAAATGCTATGATAACATTGATGACTGCACTGTCTAGGGAACATATACAAAAGCTTACCTTTTGGCAAATGGGTAGCTTCTCATTAAAGGAATGGTCAGATGTAATAATTCTATTCCCAATCGTTGTTATCTGCGTTCTTTGTCTAATAAGATTTTCAAAAGAATTGGATATTATGACTTTTGGCGAAGAACAAGCAATGGCAATAGGTGTAGAAATACAAAAGGTAAAATGGATTTTACTGGGGTTGTCAGCGGCCCTTACTGGAAGTGCAATAGCTTTTGTTGGAGTAATAGGTTTTATTGATTTAATTGCTCCTCATGTTGTAAGAAGAATATTTGGTTCTTCTCATAAGTTGGTAATTCCGATGTCGATGTTCTTTGGTGGAGGGTTTATGGTAGTATGTGATTTAATAGCAAGAACTATAATTCCACTTTCTGAATTGCCTGTAGGAGCAGTCACAGCTATAATTGGAGCTCCATTTTTTGCATATATTTATTTGAGTAAAGGGAAGGATAAATAAAATGATTGAGCTACAAAATGTATCAGCTGGATATAATGGAATAGATGTAATACATGACATTTCCTTAGATTTATCGAAAGGAAATAATTTATGCATTCTTGGACCTAATGGCTGTGGAAAAACAACTCTATTAAAGGCTATAGCAGGAATAATCCCAATAAGAGGGGATATTTTAATAGATGGTAAAAGCATAAAGAAGATGAAAAGACACGAAATTGCCAGGAAAATAGCAGTGATGAGTCAGATTTCTACTATATATTTTTCATATACTGTATTTGAAACTGTATTATTAGGCCGTTATTTATATATGAAAGGTAATATATTTAAAGGGCCTTCGGAGCATGATAAAGCTTATGCTGAAGAGTGTTTAAAAGCTGTTGGATTGTTAAAATTACGAGACAAACAAATTAATACTTTATCAGGAGGTCAGATTCAAAGGGTATTTCTTGCTCGTACGCTAGCTCAAGAGCCAAGCATTATTCTGTTGGATGAGCCGACAAATCATTTGGACTTAAGATACCAGAAAGAACTGATTGATTATCTAAAAAAATGGTCGAAAGAGGGAGATCATTCGGTAATTGGTGTATTTCACGATATTAATCTTGCTATGGGACTTGCTGACAATATATTAGTTTTAGATAATGGACAATGTGTAGGCTATGGCAAACCAGAAGAGATAATTACTAGTAATTTATTGAATAAGGTTTATGAAATGGACATTGTTGGATATATGGTGAACTCTTTGAAACAGTGGGAAAGTTTTTAAATTAAAATATAATAAAGGTGATAGAATGAAAAATAAAATATATAGAAGTAAATATGAAGCATATCCTTTTTTAAGTGATGCTCCAGATGATTTAAGATGTGATTTTGAAATATTTACAGATGAAATAACAAGTCATATAGGATTATTGCAATCCTTAGTTAAGGATGAAAATATTAAGAATGAGTTATTAACTATAGGTGAATTGGTCTACCATATTAATCCATCCCTTAGGACCTTTGTCTCTGTTACAGAAGATGAGCTTAATTGGTTAGAAGGTTGCACTAATAGAATAAAAAATGAAGTTAAAGGAAGATGTGAAAAATTTGTACTACCGCAGGGCTGCGAAAGTGCATCTCATGCCCATATTCTAAGGGCTAAATCTAAAGCTCTTGTAAGAATGTTATATAGATATAATTATTCAGGAAATGAGGTTTCAAATATTCTATTTGATTTTGCAAATCTATTATCTGGATACTTTTTTAACTTAGCTCTTAAACTTAATGCTTTAAATGGTATAGATGAGATTGAATATATAAGCAGAAATTATAAATAGGAGAAAAAATATGCAAAATATAAAAGGAAAGAAATTTATAGCCTCCTTTAGTAGTGGTAAGGATAGTACTCTAGCAATATATAGAGCTATTCTACAGGGGATGGTACCAATGGAATTAATAACTACTTATAACATAGATAAAGGAAGAACATGGTTTCATGGAATACCAAAGCCTATTTTGGACAATATATCAAGAGAAATCAATATACCCATATCATTTATTGAGACCAGCGGAGAAATGTATACAGAAAACTTTGAGGCTAAACTAAAGAATGCTAAGGAAAAAGGTGCTCAAGTTTGTGTATTTGGAGATATAGATATTGAAGGACATTTAGAATGGTGTACAGATAGATGCAAAGCAGTAGGAATAGAAGCATACTTTCCTTTATGGCAAGAGAATAGAAAAAAGCTTGTATACGAATTTATAGATCTAGGCTTTAAGACAATGATTACTGTGGTTGATACTTCTCGTATGTCTGAAAGATTTGTAGGAAAGATATTGACAAGACAGGTAGCTGATGAAATTGCAGCTTCAGGTGCCGATATATGCGGTGAAAATGGTGAATACCATACATTTGTTTTCGATGGACCATTGTTTAAAAGCCCTATAAAATTTGAAATAGGGGATAAGATTAACATAGATAATTTTACTATTATTTCTTTGAAATAGGATGTTCATTCCATTTAGGAATCTATGATAAGGATAAAGAAAAATGGACATTTCAGAATCAAGATTAAAAGGAGACTTAGCTCTCCTTTTTTCCTTTTATTTTATAGATACTTCTTTATTCTCTATTATCCTCTGTATATATTATATCATAACAAAAAGTCTATTAATAGTCTTACAATAATTAACTTTTGAGTATATAATAAAATTCACCTATTGAGAGGAGTGAATAGCCTATGGAAAATTACGAGGAAGAATTTATTATTGAGAATTCTTATTTGCAGCAGACCATTGATTTGATAAAAAATCAATGGTTTGCTGCTCAGGAAAAAAACCAAAAGGATAAAAGTACTCTTATTTCATCAAGTAGAGATATGTGGGAAAATGCTTCTCATTCTGCAAGTGATTTTGATAGGGTGGTCGAGTTAAGCCAATACTTTCAACCATTAGTGGGTAATATTTCCTCATATGAATCAGGTATAGATAAAATACAATCTTTAAAAAGAATGATTCACACTCCTTATTTTGCACGTATTGATTTCAAGGATGATGAGGAGGATGTATTTGAAAAGATATATATCGGACGCTCCACACTAATGGACGAAAGGACGGATGATATATATGTTTATGAATGGAGAGCACCAATAGCAAGTTTATTTTATCGCTTTGAAACAGGAAAAGTTTACTATGAAGCACCAGTTGGCACAATAACTGGAGAAGTAAATTTAAAACGACAATACGAAATAAAAAATGGCATATTGGAGTATTTCTTTGATGCAGATGTTCAAATTGTTGATGAATTTCTAAGAAAAATGCTATCAAAGAACACCTCTGCAAAAATGAAGACAATAGTAGAAACAATACAGAAAGATCAAGATGTTGTTATTCGAGATACGAATAACGATTTGTTAATGGTGCATGGTGTTGCCGGAAGTGGAAAGACTTCTATTGCTTTACATAGAGTTGCCTATTTAATGTATCAGGGTCTGGATTCAAAACTTTCCTCCAGTAATATTATAATTTTATCTCCAAATACTTTATTTGAGCAATACATTTCAAATGTTTTACCTGAGCTTGGAGAGGAAAATGTAGCTACCATTGTGTTTGAAGACCTTTGTAAAACTATTTTGAAAGATGCTTGCCTTCACTTTCAAACAAGAAATGAGTTCCTAGAGAAACTAATTACATGTGATGACTTATTACAGAAACCTATTATGAAAAGCAGTATGAAGTTTAAGTCATCTAAGCAGCTTATAGAAATATTAAATCGCTACACCAAAGATTTAGAACATAGAAAAATTGACTTTACAGATGTGTACTATAATGGCCAATGTATTGCTCATCGAAATCTATTAAAGGCAAAGATATTGAATAGCAATAATAATATTCCTTTGGCTTCACGTTTGAAACAACTAGAGCGTACGATTTTAGAAACTGTGCATGAATTGCGAAAAAATCGACTTATTAAGTTAGAGAGTTTTGTAAGTAATTTTACAGAGCATCTATTTGATGCAAAAGAATTTGCCCGTATGCTTTCTATACACGAAAGTACAGTCTTAATAAAGAACATACGCAAATTTACTGAAATTAATTATCTAAAATTTTATAAACAGTTGTTCTCTGATAAAGCCTATTTTTATAGTTTAGCAAATGGTGTAGAGCTGCCTGAAAATATTGAGGGAATTTTAGAATATACAGATACTAATTTGCAATTGGATTATTTACAATATGAAGATGCACTTGCCCTTACATACTTCATATTGAACCTTAATGGGTCTAGCGAATATAAAGACATCAAGCAACTTGTTATCGATGAAGCACAGGATTATTACCCTATTCATTTTGAAATATTAAAAATTTTGTTTGCTAAAGCCAGGTATACTGTTTTAGGTGATATAAACCAAACTATAGAAAAACAAGAAAGCCTAACGCTATATGATGAACTTCAGGCTATACTACAAAAAGAAAAATCAACACTTATTACTATGTCCAAAAGCTTCCGCTGTACAGATGAAATTATTAAGTATAGTGCAAAATTTGTGCAGCCACAGGTAGAAATTAAGAGTTTTAGCCGAAATGGAGAACAGCCAAAGGTGCATTTTGCGGAAAATTGCGCCAAGCTTGACGAATTGCTAATAAATGAAGTTACACTTTGTATGGAGAAAGGTTATAAATCTATTGGATTGATTTGTAAAAGCCAAAAAGACGCAAATGATCTTTACTGCCGTTTAAAGGAAAAATTAGATATTCAGTTGATTACCAGTGACAGCATGACCGATATCAATGGAACATTTATTATTCCAGTTTATATGGCAAAAGGACTAGAGTTTGATGCTGTTTTGATTTGCGATACTGACAATGAACGTTATGTAACCGAAGATGATAAAAAACTACTTTATATTGCATGTACTAGAGCTTTACATCGCTTAAATCTCTTTTATACAGGAGAGATTAGTCCATTGTTGTAATTAAGGAGGTAAGCCATATGGTTTTCGAAAAATTAGCTAGAATACTTTCTGAAAGTATTGGAGCTGATGAAGAAGATATAACCCTAGAAACAGAACTTACATCTGACTATGGAATTGAACCAATTGATATTGCTAAAATGATAATTGAATGTGAAAGGGTATTTCATATAACAATTCATGATGAGGATGTTCATACATTTAAGAAATTAAAAGATGTTGTAGAATATGTGGATAAAATAATTTCTGAAATATAAGGGCTAATTAATAGCCCTTTTTATATGTATTAAGCTAGATTTATTCAAGACATTATAAACAATCGAGGCTACTTTCTCATAATTATGACAAAAACTTAACATAAAGCGCTTAATCTTTTCAAGTGTTATGTAAACCCACTAAAAAATGCAGGGCAGATAAATCATAACTGCATTTTCAACATATTAATCAAAATACCAATATCCTTCTAAGAGCCAATAAAATTATAAAAAGGAAAACCTGCAACGCTATATATTAGTAAATACAAAGCACAGGAGTGTTTTAAAAAAATATGTATTTCTTTGGCTGACGATGACCATGCCAATTTTCAAAAATGGACCAACCCGTTTACGAAACTAATTATAGCTTACTTGCAAAACACGACAAAATACTTTATAAATATGGACATTCTACTTACATAATAAATGTTAAGTTATAAGGAAAATGGATTAAAGCTATGAAAACGTTAACAAATGAGATTAATAGGAATATAAAATGAAATATTGAGTAAAAAAGGATATAATAAGCATATTTCAGCTAAATAAGATGATAGACCAGTTTTTAAAACCATGTTACTATAAGGGTGAATTGGATTAGTCCAATAGGCCAATGTATTGAGGGAGGTGATTGTTAGCGCAATGAAAATTGATAGAGATAGTGGAGTGCCTATTTATATCCAAGTGAAAAATTTCATCATGGATGATATAAAAAACGGAAGATTAAAGATTGGTGAGAAGCTACCTACAGAAAGAGACCTTTCTTTGAAGTTGAAGGTAAGCAGAAATACTATTTCAGCTGCATATAACGCATTAGAGCAGGAAGGAGTACTTATTTCTTTTCAAGGCAGAGGGACATTTGTTGCTGAAGAAGGAAACACATGGAAGCAAGAAACCGTAAAGGATAAAATATATAGAATTATTGACCTAGCACTAGAAGAAGCAATTGAGAAAGGTTTTAGTACGAAAGAATTTATGGCCATTGTACAGGAAAGGGTAAAGGAAAAAGAAATATTAATTAAAAACCTAAACGCTGTATTTGTGGAATGCAACATGGAGCAGGCAAGATTTTTTGCAGAAGAATTAAGTCGTACCACCAACCTTAATGTAGTACCTATGACTATAAGTCAGCTTCAAGAGGAAAACGATATTATTGAAAAGGATATTAGGGAAGCACAAATTATTATTACTGCATTTAATCATGTAAATGAAGTAAAAGGCTTTGTGGCAGATCTAAAAAAAGAAGTTTTTGGTGTTGCTACTAATCCAAGCCTTGAAACTATCGTAAAGATTGCTCAATATCCTAAAGGAACAAGAATAGGGCAGGTAACTCTTTCAAAAGAGTTTTATTTTAAAATTAAATATGCATTAAACTCTGCTGGTCTTGAAGGAATGGACATAAGTGGAACAACCAGCAGAGAACAAGCAGAAGTTATGAAGATAATCAACGCATCAGATGTAATCATTGTTTCACATGGACGTGAGGAAGAAGTTAGGAAGCTAGCTAAGGGCAAAAAAGAAGTTATTAGATTCGATTACATACTTGATCATAGTTCAGTTCAAGCAATTATGTCTAAAATAATGGAAATAGAAAGACGCTTATAAAGGGAGAGAAATCATTATGAAAAAAAATATAATACTTGGTGTTATAGGTGCAGATTGTCATGCAGTAGGAAATAAAATTCTTGATTATGCATTTACAGAAGCTGGTTTTGAAGTAACAAATATTGGTGTGCTTAGTTCGCAGGAAGATTTTATTAATGCAGCTATTGAAACTAATGCTTGTGCCATTTTAGTATCATCTCTTTATGGTCATGGAGAAATTGACTGTAGAGGATTAAGAGAAAAGTGTGAAGAGGCAGGTTTAAAAGACATGTTGTTATATGCTGGCGGAAATCTTGTAGTAGGGAAGCAGGATTGGCAATCAGTAGAAAAGAGATTTAAAGACATGGGATTCAACCGTGTATATGCTCCAGGAACACAGCCTGAAGAAGGAATAAGAGATTTAAAAGAAGATTTAAAAATTGTTTAAATAAAATACATAATACATAAAGGTGATATTAATGAATGCACTCCTATTAATTGACTTTGGTAGTACATATACAAAACTTACTGCTGTTGATATGGATAATGAAGAAATCATTGCAAATTCAAAGGCTTTAACAACAGTAGATACGGATATTATGATTGGATTTAGAAATGCTTATAAGATAATTAAAGAGAAATGCAAAGGGAAAGATATTCAATTTAATGAAAAGCTTGCATGTAGCAGTGCGGCAGGTGGACTAAAGATGGTAGCTATTGGCTTAGTGCCAGATCTTACATCAGAGGCTGCCAAAAGGGCTGCTTTAGGTGCAGGTTCTAGAATTCTTCAGGTATACAGTCATCATTTAACCCTAAGAGAAGTTAGAGATATATTACAGAAAAAACCAGACATTATTTTATTAGCAGGGGGAACTGATGGAGGGGACAAAGACTGTATTATTCACAATGCTAAGATGATTGCCATGAATATAAAAGATGTACCTGTGGTAGTTGCAGGGAATAAAAATGCAAGTGACGACATCGAGGAGATATTTGAAAGCCAAGGTGTTTATTATAAAATAGTAGATAATGTGATGCCTAAGCTAAATGTACTAAATGTTGATCCAGCAAGGGAAGCCATAAGAGAAATATTTATGAAAAAAATAGTTGAAGCAAAGGGAATGAGTAAAGCAGAAGAATATATAAATGGTATTTTAATGCCAACTCCAGCAGCAGTGCTAAATGCGGCTAAAATCTTAGCTGATGGAACAGATACAGAGGAAGGTATCGGAGATTTAGTTGTTGTAGACATAGGAGGGGCTACAACGGATATTCATTCTATAGCTGATGGAGAGCCCACAAGAACAGGAGTTATGCTAACAGGATTACAGGAACCCTATGTGAAAAGGACTGTTGAAGGAGATCTTGGCATGCGAGTAAGTGCAGAGTCTCTTTGGCAAGCTGTGGCAACAAGGAAGATAAAAAAATATGCTCCTGACTTAAAATATAATGTAGAAGAAAGATGCCATTATCTTGCCCAAAATGTCAGTGAAGTTCCACAAAACTATGATGAAATAGAATTTGATGAAGCATTGAGCATGGTAGCAACAGAGGTGGCAATGGAGCGGCATGTAGGACAAATAGAAGATGTTTATACTCCTATGGGAAAGATATATGCACAGAAGGGAAAAGATTTATTAAATGTTAAATATTTAATAGGTACAGGTGGGGTCCTTGTACATAGTAATAATCCAGAAAAAATATTGAGAGCTGGTTTATATAGTGAGGATAATCCTAAATACTTAAAACCTATGAACCCTGGGTTTTTAATTGATAGGAGCTATATTCTTTCTGTAATGGGGTTGATGGCAATGAAATATCCTGATAAAGCAATTAGAATGATGAAAAAATACCTTATTAACCTACAATAGGAGGGAAAAAATGGAGCTAAAAAATAAAAAATGGAGTGAAGCAGAGTTTTACAAGGTAAGAGAAGAAGTACTAAACCAATGGCCAACGGGTAAAGATGTAGATTTGCAAGAGGCAGTAGACTTTTTAAAAAGTATTCCTGAACATAAGAACTTTGCAGCAAAACTTAGAAAGGCAAAACAAGAAGGAATAACTCTTGCACAGCCAAGAGCTGGTGTTGCATTAGTAGATGAACATATTAAGCTTTTACAATACCTTCAAAATGAAGGAGATGCGGATCTTTTACCAAGTACAATTGATAGCTACACTAGACAAAACAGATATAATGAGTGTCAAGTAGGAATCGATGAAAGTATTAAAGAAAATCGTTCCATGTTAAATGGATTTCCAGCAGTAAACCATGGAGTAAGTAATTGTAGAAAGGTATTGGCAGCAGTAGATACCCCAGTACAAGCAAGACATGGCACACCTGATTCAAGGCTATTGGCAGAAATTATTCATGCAGGTGGATGGACCTCAAATGAAGGTGGCGGGATATCCTATAATATTCCTTATGCTAAAAGCGTAAGTGTTGAAAAATCATTACTTGACTGGCAATATTGTGATAGACTTGCAGGATTATATGGAGAAATGGGAATTGAAATTAATAGAGAGCCCTTCGGTCCTTTAACAGGAACCCTTGTGCCTCCAAGTATGTCAAATGCAGCTGCAATTATTGAAGGATTACTTGCGGCAGAACAAGGCGTAAAAAGCCTTACACTAGGATATGGTCAGTGTGGGAACTTAGTACAAGACGTGGCTGCAATCAGAGCACTAGTTGAGCAATCAGAAGAGTATTTTAAGACTTATGGATATAATGTAGATTTAACAACAGTATTCCACCAATGGATGGGTGGTTTTCCAGCTGATGAGGCAAAGGCTTTTGGTGTAATTTCCTGGGGAGCAGCAACTGCGGCTTTAGCAGGTGTAACAAAGGTAATTGTAAAGACACCACATGAAGCTGTAGGTATACCAACTATGCAGGCTAATGCTCAAGGAATAAAGGCAACAAAACAAACTCTAAACCTATTAAAAGGTCAGAGATTACAAATGTCAAAAGAACTTGAGTTAGAAATAAATATAATAAAAGCTGAAACGAAATGTATCTTAGACAAAGTATTTGAATTAGGCAAGGGAGATTTAGCCGTAGGTACTGTAAAGGCTTTTGAAATAGGAGTTATAGATATTCCATTTGCGCCAAGTAAATATAATTTAGGAAAGATGCTTCCAGCAAGGGATAACAACGGAGCAGTAAGATACTTAGAATTTGGGAATATTCCTATGACACAGGAATTAAAAGATTTCAACAAACAGTTATTAGAGGAAAGAGCAAAATCTGAAGGCAGAAAAGTTAGCTTCCAGATGGTTATTGATGATATATATGCAGTAGGTAAAGGAACACTTGTAGGTAAACCTGAATAAAAACAATAATTTTATTATAATATGTCTGGAGGAGTAATAATGAAAATAATAGATGTTGTATGCTCATCAGGAAGAACTGGATTTTATTTTGATGATCAAAGAGCTATTAAAAGAGGTGCAAAAAGTGATGGATTTACATATGTAGGCGATCCTGTCACAGAAGGTTTCACAAAGATTCGACAAGCTGGAGAATCTATATCAGTAATGATTGTTTTAGAGGATGGGCAAATAGCACATGGAGATTGTGCAGCAGTGCAATACTCAGGAGCAGGGGGAAGAGATCCATTATTCCTTGCAGAAGAATTCATCCCAATTATAGAAAAACATATTGCACCAAAGCTAATTGGAAGAGAAATAAAAAGTTTTAGAGAGCTTGCTGAGGAAGTTGACCATATGACTTTAGAAGGGAAAAGACTTCATACAGCTATAAGATATGGTATAACTCAAGCTATTCTGGATGCTGCTGCTAAAGTAAAAAAAGTTACAATGGCAGAAGTAATTAGGGAAGAATACAATACTAACGTAGAATTTAAAAGAATCCCTATTTTTACTCAATCTGGTGATGACAGATATAACAATGTAGACAAAATGATTATAAAGGGTGCAGATGTACTCCCTCATGCATTATTTAATAATGTTGAAACAAAATTAG